>JBBSQN010000101.1:0-19604 GCA_038257875.1 Mycobacteriales bacterium | reverse complement strand
GACGGACGCTGCCGAAACATCTCGATCAACACCTCATGCAGACTCGACGGCATACGACGGACGCTACGGACGACCACCGACAATCCCGGCGACACCGCCACGCGATGGCCGCAGCACCGACGCGCGATACCATCCCGCGCAGCCGCCTCGCGCCAGAACCCCCGACATCCAGGCTCCCGCCACGGTGCGATCACCCACGACACCCCTCCACCCAAGCGAGTCACCCACACCCCACCGGACCTGGCCAGCAGGGGCCTCGCAGAGTCCACGGGCTCTGCGAGGACCACAATGAGCGCGCGGGACATCGCCGACGCTCGGCGAGGGGTTGATCATCGCAGGTTGACCGTCGGCCTCGCGGGCGTCGAGGTTGGAGAGGGCGCCGTGGCGGTGAGGAGGCCTTCGCAGGTGCGGCGGAGGACGGCGGCCACGCGGCGGGTGGCGGCGTCGGCGATCGGGCTCTCGCCGCGGCGCTGCCACCGGCGGAGCGCCGCGATCACCGCTGGGCGGAGGTCCTCCTCCGGGGCGTCGGCGGGTAGCCGGAGCCGGGACCGCGCGTCGACGCCGGTGATGCCGAGCAGTGCCTCGGCCTGCTCGGAGAGGTCGGGGGCGGCCAGCTCGACCACGCCGGTGCGCAGGTCGTTGAGCAACCGTAGCTCGGTGAGCTCGTGCGCGCCGACCAGCACGGACTCCACCTGGGACCGCAGCCGGTCCGAGCCCGGCACCGACCGCACGGCCAGCACCCGCTCCACCGCACCGAGGGCCGCCTGCGCCTTGAGCAGGTCGCGGCGCTCGGTGAACTGGGTCAGCAGCGCCCCGCGCAGCGCGTCCAGCCCGCTGCGCCGGCGCAGCTCGCGGGCCAGCGCGCCGGAGTCCGCCACCAGCCCACCGCGGATGAGCGCCAGCGACAGCCGCACCCCCGACAGTCCGAACGCGGCCAGCAGCTCATGCCGGACGCCCAGCTCGACGGGGGAGTCGGGGACGGGCGCGACGAACCGGTCCGCCGAGAGCACCAGCGCCTCGCCCACCGCGCCGGCCCCGGCCAGCGCCGACAGCGCCGCGTAGTCGCGTTCGCGCAGCCCGGCGGCGGCCTGGGCGAGCAGCCCGGCCACCGGCAGCACGGTCTGCACCAGGCCGCGCACCCGCGGGTCGCGGCGGTAGTCGGCGGCCACCCGCCCGGCGAGGTCGATCGCGTCGGCCCGGCCGGCGCCCACCTCGTCGGCGCGGGAGAGCACGCCGATCGCGTTGACCGGCGTCACCCCGGCGAACTGGGAATCGTGGAAGGACTCCAGGAACGACACGTCGGTGGCGTGCAGGTGCCGCATCAGGTACAGCACCGCGTCCGCGACCGGCGCGCCTTCGGCCGCCGCGGCCGTCCCGCTCGCCCCCATCGCGGCGGTGGTGCGCGCGGACACCTCGGCCGACAGCGACCCGACGCCGGGGGTGTCGATCAGGACGAGCCGCTCCAGCCGCGCGCTGGGCACCTCCACGACCAGCCGGTCCAGGTCCTCGGCGCGCAGCCCGCCCAGCTCCAGCTCGGTCTGCCCGTCGCGCACGTCGAACGGAAGCTGGCGGGGCGGGGCGCCGCGGGGGTGCGCCCAGGCCCGGGAGGCGACCCCGTGGGTGTACCAGGTGACCACCCGCGTGCACTCGCCCGCGTCGGTGGCGGCCAGCCGTTCCCCGAGCAGCGCGTTGAGCAGCGTGGACTTGCCGGCCTTGACCCGTCCGGCGATCGCGACCCGCAACGGGTCGTCGAGGCGACGGCTCATCGCGCGCAGCGTCTCCTGCTCGGGCGTGCCCGCGTACGCCGCCGTGGCGGCGGCGAGCAGGGCGCGCAGCCGCTCGGCCAGCGGGCCGGTCATCGGGGCTGTCCGACCGGCTCGCCCAGCAGCTCGTCCACCAGCGCACCGGCGCGCGCCGCCAGCGCCCGCAGCCGGGCCAGCTCGTCGGAGGTCCGGCCCAGCTGCTGCTGGCTCCCCTTCTGGTCCGCGCGCACCGAGCGGGTCAGCACCTCCAGGTTGCGCACCGTAGAGGCGTGCAGCTCGGCGGCGTGCCCGGCGAAGACCGTGCGCAGGTGCTGGTTGACCCGGCGCACCGCGTCGCGGGAGTCCTTGCGGGCCCGCACCTCCACCTCGTCCAGGTAGCCCGCCACCGCGCGCTCGGCCTCGGCCCGCAGCATCCGCGCCTGCGCGGCCTTGGCGCTGCGCCAGGTGAACCGGCCGAGCACCGCGGCCAGCAGTGCGGCGACCGGCAGCGTGACCGGCAGGGCGAGCCCGATGACGAGACCGGCGGCGTGGGTGACGAGCACCCCGGCCGACCCGCCGCGCATCGCGCCGATACCCAGCTCGAGGATGGACGCCCGGGTCGCGGCCAGCGCGGCCAGCCCGGTCTCGTCGCCGACGATCGTCTCGTTCAGCCCGACGGCGCCGACGTCGGCCTCGACGCGCAGCTCCCACGCCGCGACGCCGAACTGCTCGGCGACCTCGTCGGTGACGAGATCGGCCTGCTCCTTGATCAGCCGCAGGTGGTCGGCGAGCGCCTCGTTGGTGCTCTGGTGGATCCACGGCTCGAGCTCGACCCAGCCGCGGCCCGGTTCGGTGGTGGCGAGCCGACCGGAAGCGTCGCGGCGGACGGTCCGCAGCCGGGTGGTGATGTCGAAGTCCACCGCGGAGGACATGTCGCCGATCCGGTCCACGAGGGTCTGCTGCCAGCGCGACGCGGCCCCGCGCAGCTCCTCGGCGCGCCGCTTGGCCTCGGTCCACTGGGCCAGCCGCTGCCGCTGGCCGTCCGGATCGGCGAGCGCGCCGTGCTCGGTGGCGAGCTCGGAGACCAGCTGGTGCAGCGCGCTGTGCGCCGCGGCCGCGGCACCGGCGGCCGCGGACCGGGCGGTCGTCGCGACGGCGTCGCGCAGGAACGCCGCGAGCGCCGGGAAGCCGGAGTCGGCGACCAGGCCGCGGTCGCCGACCCGCAGCGCGTGGTGGCGCAGCGGCGCGGAGAGCGGGAGGATCTCGCAGCTCAACCCGGCCCGGCCGAGGTGACCGGCGTCGATGTCGCGGATGAGGCGCCACTCCGGATAGAAGTCGATCTTCGTCAGGGCCAGCACCAGCTTCGGGCACAGCTGCGCGGCCCGGCGTAGCAGGTCCAGCTCGGCCGCGGTCAGCTCCTGGCTGGCGTCGCTGACGAACACCACCGCGTCCGCACTGGCCAGCGCGCGCAGCGTGGCGGCCGCGTGCGCGGAGTGCAATCCGCCGCCCACACCGGGGGTGTCCACCAGCACCAGACCGTCGCGCAGGAGCGCGCGGGGCAGCGCGATCTCGACCGCCGCCGCGACGGCCGTGCCGCGTTCGGTGCCGGTGCCGCGTTCCGGGCCGGCCGTCACGAGCGCCTCGACCGTCGTCGGGTCCACCGGGCAGGCGTCAGGGTGCTGCCCGTTGCGGGTGCCGGCGAGCAGCTGGTCGCCGTAGCGGACGAACGTCGGGACCGCGGTCGCGACGTCCGCGTCCGTCGCGCAGACCCGGGCGTTGAGCAGCGCGTTCACCAGCGAGCTCTTGCCCTTGTTGAACTCGCCGATCACCAGTACCGCGCACGTCGGGCCGGCCAGCCGGGTGCGCTCGGCGGTCAGCCGGCTCACCAGGTCCTCGCGGGTGGCCGCGCGCACCTCGGCCAGGGCGTCGTCGAGCAGCGCGTCAACTGCGGATCGGACGGGATCGTGCTCAGCCGGCACCGAGATCGCCCAGCTCCTGACCGGCCCCGTCGAGCGGGCCCGCGAACGGGCTGCCGACCGAGGCGGGCCCGGACGGTGACGCGGTCGGTAGGCCCGAGCTCGGCGGCGACGCCCCGGGCAGCGACGCGCCGGGCACCGCCGCCGGACCGGCCAGCGGGTTGCTCATCGGGTCCACCGGGTCGAGGTAGCTCTGGTACTCCAGCGCGTCGGTGAAACCGTCCGCGTCGGAGTCGATGACGAACGGGTCGCTGCCCAGCAGCCGTTCCAGCGCGTCGGAGAGCCCGTCGGAGTCGCTGTCGGCGGAGGTGTCCGAGCCGTCGAGGCGCCCGTCCCGGTCGCTGTCGGGGTCGTTCGGGTCCGAGCCCATCGCCAGCTCCATGGAGTCGCCCAGCCCGTCGGAGTCGGTGTCCGCCTTCGTGGGGTCGGTCTTCATG
This sequence comes from Mycobacteriales bacterium, assembly GCA_038257875.1. GTDB lineage: Bacteria > Actinomycetota > Actinomycetes > Mycobacteriales > Pseudonocardiaceae > Pseudonocardia. The sequence goes on along the minus strand of JBBSQN010000101.1, from coordinate 15,449 downwards.
CGGGCGAGCTCGTAGCCGTCGGAGGCGCCGTCTTTATCGGTGTCGGTGGCGTGGATGTCGGTGCCGAGCGCCACTTCCCGGCCGTCGATCAGGCCGTCCTGGTCGGTGTCGATCGACGGGCCGAAGTCCTGCGGCGCGGCGATGACGGCTGGCGCGAGACCGTCGAGCGCCGGACCGGATGCCGACCCGGCCAGGCCGGGGACCACCGCGGCGTAGTTGAACCGCTTGGTGTCGGCCGAGAAGCTGCCGACGCCGTACTGGGTGCCGCGGGCCTCGATGGTGCGCCCGTCACCGAGACTGATCGCGACGTGCGCGCTACTGGGCCGCCCGCCGCCCGGCGTCGGTTCGGTGGAGAAGTTGAACAGCAGGGCGCCCTTGGTGCGCAGCGCCTCCTCGACGCTGATCGTGGCACCCTTGTCCTTCAGGCTCAGGTACTGGTACATCGCGCCGTCGGGCAGCTCGACGCCGGCCTGGTGGCCGGCCCACTGGGTGAGCTCGGAGTTGTGCACGACCAGCCCGTCGGCGAGGTAGCACCGCGCACCCTCGATCTCCAGGTCGAACGTGGGTTCCACGCCGTCCGGCTCGATCGAGCAGATCGGCTCGACGGTGAACGTGCGGTCGGGCAGCGCGCGCCGGACGTCGTGGTCGTCGAGCTGTGGACGCGACCGGTGGTCGTCATCGGGACGGACCGTGAACGCGTGCAGCGAGCCGGTCGTGGTGATGGTCGAGACCCGGTCGCCCAGCGCGAGGTGCAACGCTCGGACGTCGGCCACCAGCGCGCGCGAGGACGAGGCGTAGCGCTGGTGGCCGCTGCGGTCGCGGTGTCCGGCCGTCTCGGCGTAGCCGGCGAGCAGCGCCCGCAGCTCACGGGGCCGTAACCGGCGCAGCAGCTCCGGCACGCGCCCGTCGCGTGCGTCGCCGAGGGACCGCCCGAGCACCCGGGCGCGGTCGCCGGTGACGGGCGTCCCGTCCGGCAACGCCACCGGTTCGACGCCGCCCGGCAGGCGATCGATCGCGACCACGAGATCGCCCCTGGTCAGGGCGTCCACGCGGACCCACTCGGTGCGCCAGACAGCCGAGGTGCGGCGGAGCACCAGGAACGGGTGGTTCGCGCTGGCCCGTACCTGACGACCGTGGGTGCGCACCGCGTAGACCGACTGCACCGGCTGCTCGGCGACCGTCACCACCTTGCGCTGCCCCAGCGAGCCGTCGTCCCAGCACCACACGCTGTCCCCGGGTGCGACCTCGACGAGCTGCACCGGTCCGCGGTTCGCGGTGTGGATGGTCGTCTCGCCGGTCAGGCAGCAGTCGAAGACCGTCGGATCCGGGTTCTCCAGCGCGGTCTCGGCGCCGAAGACGTAACGGTCGCCGGTCTGGTTGAGCGCGGCCTGCACGAACGCGTCGTTGGCGGTGCCGCCGGTGAAGCCGGCACCGGCTGCGTCGTAGGCGGGCCCGCCACCGGAGCCGGCGGAGAGCGGGTTCCCGTAGCCGGAGGTGCCCGACCAGTTGCCCAGCCCGCTGCTCTCGCCATTGGCTCGGGCCGCCGCCTCGGCCTCCGTCCGATAGCTCAGGTACTTGGCTGATGGGCGGTTGTGCGTGGTCGTCCACGGGGAGACGTCGCTGCCGCCTCGGGAGACGCGGTAGGCCGCCTTGGCATTCTCCAGCGGGTCGAACAGGGCATCGCTGTTGAAGCCGGCGTGGGCGGCCCCGTTGATCTGCCACAGGCCACGGGACATCTCGCCGCGCGGGTTGAGCGCGTCGCTTTTGCCGCCGGACTCGGCGAGCGCGATCGCCGTCATGGTGGTGGCCTGATCCGGGCTGAACCCGGCCAGGCGCGCGAAGCCGTAGATATCGTGCGCCCTGAGCACGGACATGTCTCCAGAGTATGACTCCACGACCCGTCCGGACACTGATTTTGCAGGGAGAATGCCCCGTCGGGCCGGGAACGCTGCCCTCGACAAGGCTGCCCGATCCCGGGTGCCGATGTGACAATCGGGGTGCGGGCGGTGTGTGGCGCAGGGAGGTGTCCGGTGACGGATCCGACGGTGCCCGGGGCCGTGCCGCCGATCGGCATCGGGCAGCGGTTCCAGCCCGTTCCCGGCGCGCAGCTGGTGCGGGTCGAGGGCGGGGACGGCGTGGCCCGGATCCCGGCGTCGCCGGGCACGCCCGTGCACGCGGTGGCCGCCGGGATGGTGCTTGACGTGAACGCGTCTGTCGCCGCGGGTGACGTGGCGCTGCGCGGCCAGGACGGCCAGGGGTACGACTACGCCGGGCTGGACCCCGAGTCCGTCACCGTCGCTCCCGGCGCGGCGGTGCGGGCCGGGGACATCCTCGGTGCGGTCGGGCCCGGCGGCGTGCAGCTGCGGCTCACCCACCCGGACGGAACTCCGGCGGACGCGGTCGAGGCGTTGCTCGGGCTGCCCGACCCGAACGAGCTCGGCTACGCCGCGTCCGGCTCCGGGCTGGGCATCGACCCCGACGAGCTGGACCGTGAGATCGTCGCGAACGGGGGTTCCGGCCGGTGAACGTGTGCTGGAACTGCGCGTGGGAGAACGAGGCCGACGCCGAGCACTGCGCCGGCTGCCGCGCCTACATCGGCGGGGAGGGCGGGGAAGGCGATCCCGCACCGGCGACGTCCCCGCCCCCCGCCCCGCCGGTCACCGCCACCCCCGCTCCACCGGTTCCTCCTCGGCCGCCGTCGACCGACTCGCGGCCCGGCCGCTCAGCACCGGAAGTGCCGCGCCGATCGATCCCGGTGCGCGTCGCCCCGGTCGTCCGCGCCCCGCCGCACCCCATCGTCATCGCTGCGCCAGCCCAGGACCCTGCGCCGCGCCCGCCCGACCTGCCCGCCGCCGGCGAGATGTTCTGCCGCAGCTGTCGCCGACCGGTCCCGGGTGACCGGCATTTCTGCCGCTGCGGGTCGAGCGTCCGACCGCCCCCGGCGGAACCTTCGCTCGGATCGCCGCAGCTCGCGCCCTGGTGGAGCGAGCTGGCAGCGCGCCGACGCTTCGGGCAGGCGCTGCGGGCGGCCAACGGCGGGAGCGCAGCCGGCTACGACGTCGCGCTCTCGGTCCGGACCCAGCTCGTCCGGCTGATCCTGGTGGTGCTGCTGGTTGCGGCGGTCGGCTCCCAGCTCGGGCCGTGGGGGAGCGGTCTGCGGCGCGAGATCAGCGAGCGGATCGGGCAACTGCTCAGCGTCCGGCCGGCGGGGGTGTCACAGCTGCACGTCGTCGAAGTGCTCCACGCGCGGGGTGACGTCGAAGTACGGGCCGACGAGCGCCCGCCAGCGGGTGAAGTTCTCTGACTCCCGAAACCCGACCGTGTGCGCCTCGATGCTGTCCCACTCGATGAGCAGCACGAAGCGGTGGGGCGTCTCGACGCTGCGGGTGAGCCGGACGGAGTGGAACCCCGGCGTGTCGGAGACGAACTTGATGCCCTCACGCATGGCGTCGGCGAAGTCGTCCTCGGTCCCGGGCTGCACGGTGAAGTCAGCGATCTCGAGCACCATGGTCACTATCCTCCCACGCCGATACTCAGTGCGGGGGCAGGTGGTGCAGGGTCACCGCGGCCAGGGCGCCATCGGTGATCTCCGCGGTCATCCAGGTGTGGGTCGGCTGCCGGCGCCGGTCGGTGGGGGAGCCGGGGTTGAGCAGCCGCAGCCCGGTGTCGGCCGTGGTGTCCCACGGGATGTGGCTGTGCCCGAACACCAGCACGTCGACGTCGGGGTAGGTCCGCGCGCAGCGCTTCTCCCGCCCGGTTGCGGCGCCCGTCTCGTGCACCACCGCCAGCCGGACGCCGTCGAGCTCGACCCGGGCGACCTCGGGCAGCCGGGCCCGCAGCGCCTCACCGTCGTTGTTGCCGAACACCCCGACCAGCTGTTTTGCTCGGGTCGACAGGGCGTCGAGCAGGTCCACCGACACCCAGTCGCCCGCGTGCACGACGACGTCGGCGGCGTCCACCGCGTCCCACACCGGCGCGGGCAGATCCTTCGCCCGCACCGGAAGATGGGTGTCGGAGATCAGCAGCAACCGCAGCTCAACTCACCCCGCACAGCTCGCCTGCTGCAGTGCCACGTGCGTCCTCCAGCCGGGGTCGTCGAGATGAGCGTTATGGTCGCAGGATCGTAGGTTGACGACCATAACGCTCATCTCGACGCGGAGCGGTGCGACACACCGACCATCTGCCGGGCGGGGGTGCGCGACCTGCGACGTAACATCATCGCGTGGATCCGCTGACCGCCCTGTCGGCCCAGTTCGACCCGCTGCGCCCGCTGGCGGCCGCGGAGACCGACCTCTACGTGGACTGGCAGAGCCGGCTCGACATCGCCGACGACGTCAAGCTGCGGCTGGCGAACTCGATCGCCCGCAGCCCGGCCCCGACCACTCGCCTGTTCACCGGGCACCGGGGTGCGGGCAAGACGACCGAGCTGAACCGGGTCCGGCAGCGGCTGCAGGACGGCATCAGTGGGCGCAAGGTGTTCGTCTCGATGCTGTTCGCCGAGGAGTGGGTGCATCTGGATGACGTGCAGCCCGAGGACCTCGTGTTCCAGATCGTGCGCCAGCTCGTCAGCGACCTGGACCAGGCCGGCTTCTCCTTCGCCCGCACGAGGTTCCAGGACACCCTGGCCGGCGTGCGGGACTTCCTGCGCGGCCGGTTCGCCGTCGAAGGCGCCGAGATCGGCGTCGATCCCCTCACGGTGAGCCTGCGGTTCGAGGCGTTCCCGTCGGCCCGCAAGGAGTTCCGCACCCTGCTCCAAGGCCTGCTGCCGCGGATCTACGACCTCATCAACACCGAGATCCTGCGCCAGGCGCGCGCGTGGCTGGCGAAGCCGGAGAACGGCGGCTACGCCGACGTCGCGATCATCGTCGACCAGCTCGACCGCATCCCGCGCAAGCAGATCAACGGCTACACCAACCACGAGAACCTCTTCCTCGACCACAACGGACCGCTGCGCGCCCTCAACTGCGACGTGCTCTACACGATCCCGATCGAGCTCGCCTACAGTCGCGCGCACGCCCGCCTGCAGGACGCCTACGGCAGCACGATCCTGACGCTGCCCGCCGTCCCGGTCACCACCCGGCACGGTGACGCGGAGTTCGCCCCGGGGTTGGAGATGCTGCGCGAGATCGTCCGGCGGCGTGCCGACAAGGCCGAGGTGCCACTCGAGGAGATCTTCGCCGAGGACGACCTGCTCGACGAGGTGCTGCGCCGCTCCGGCGGCCACGTCCGCGGGCTGTTCGTCATGCTCGGGTCCATCCTGGACCGCACCGCCGAGCTACCGATCACCCGGGCGATCACCACCCGGGGGCTGCGCCGGGCCGCGGCCGACCTCGCGCTGCCGCTGCGGGCGCCGGACTGGGAGGTACTCGCGCAGGTGCACACCTCCCGTGGGCAGGTCGGCGAGGACAACAACGCCTGGAACGAGCTGCTACGTGACCGCTTCGTGCTGGCCTACGAGGACGAGGAGGGCCACTGGTACGACCGCAACCCGCTGCTGGAGCTGGTGGACCCCGGGCGGGAGCGCACGCCGTGACCCGGGGCGGGCCCGAGGCCGAGAACCGTGACGAGCTAGCGGCGCTGTGCCGCATGCTCGGCCGCGCGGCCGGCTTCCGGCTCGGCTTCGTCGTCGCGAACCACCCGTCGACGCGGGCTCGGGTGGCCACGGAGGTGGCCCAGGTGTGCGGGGTGACGGTCACCGAGACGACGCTGGACCCGCAGGACCGCGCGGGCATCGTCGCCCAGCTCGAGCGCGTGGTCGGCGACGCGGCGCCCGAGGCGCTGTTCGTGCACGGGCTGGAGTCGATGCTCGACCTGCGGGTCCGCCAGTCCCCGGCACTCGACCTGCTCAACCTCAACCGCGACTACTGCTGGCGGCGCTTCCCGTGGCCGGTGGTGTTTCTCGCACCGCTGTTCGCGGTGCGCGAGTTTGCCCGCCAGGCCACCGACTTCTGGTCCGGACGTACCGGGGTCTACCGGCTTGTCGGCAGCAGCGACGACATCTCCGAGACCGTCGCCGGGCTCGGCGTGGGCTTCGACTGGTCGCTCGACCCCGGCTCCCGACTGGCCCGCCGCGAGGTACTGGGGCACCTGCGGGCCGAGATCGACGAGCAGCGCGACGAGGTCGATCCCGCGCTCTACGCCGAGACGCTGTCCCTGCTCGCGCGCGCCGCGGGCTTCGACGACAACCGGGCCACCCAGCGACACCTCCTGGAGCAGGCGCTGACGGTCTACCGCGAGATCGGGGACCGGTTCGGTGCGGCGAACGCGGTGAAGGCGCTGGGCGATGTCGCGCGGATGCAGGCCCGCTACCCGGAGGCGGGGCAGCGTTACGAGGAGGCGCTGACGGTCTACCGCGAGATCGGCAACCGGTTGGGGGAGGCGGACACGATGCTGAGCACCGCACGCCTCGCTGTCGCTACCGGTGATCGCCACGACGCCGACAAGGCCCTGACAGAGGCCCTGCGGATCTACCGCGCGCTCGGCTTCGACGAGTTCGCCGAGTCCGTCACCGCCGAGTTCGCACCCCGCGAACCGATCGGGCAAACCCGCAGGTCAAATGCTTTCACCAGGTTGGCAAATCGACTTTGGTACAGGTAGGGACGTGACGAGCAATGACCAGGCTAAGATCGCTATCCGTGATCGGGTGTGGCGCCTGCTTCAGCGTGAGGGTGCTGCACCGGCCGACTCGTACGGCAGGATTCCAGCCTTCATGGGCGCTGAGGCCACAGCCCAGCGTCTGGCCGAGCTGGACGTCTGGCAGCGCGCCGCGACCGTCAAGGCCAACCCCGACTACGCCCAGCTCCCCATGCGGGTACGTGCATTGAAGGACGGCAAGCTGCTCTACATGGCCGTGCCGAGGATGGCGAGCCTGCAGCCGTTCTTCCTGCTCGACCCCGACGACCTCGGCGTACCGGTCGAGGAAGCCGCCGAGAAGAAGGGCGCAGCGCAGGTTGCCCGCCGGGTAGCTGTTGACGACATGCGGCCCATCGACGTCGTGGTGTGCGGCAGCGTGGCTGTGAACCGCTCCGGAGCACGCATCGGCAAGGGTGCCGGGTACTCCGACCTCGAGGTGGCCCTCCTCATCGAGGCCGGTCTCGTGACGGATGGCACCGTGATCGTCGCGCCGGTTCATGGCTGCCAGGTGATCGACGATGACATCCCGGAGACCGAGCACGACGTCCGCGCGGACTACATCGTCACGCCCGACGAGGTGATCCGGTGCCCGCCGTCTCGGCGCCCGAGCGGTCTGATTTGGGAGCACCTGACCGCAGAGAAGATAGCCGCGATTCCGGTGCTCACCACGCGAGCCGACAGGCAGCGCCGGGCCGCGCCCTGACGGCACGAGGTGGGCGGCGAGCTACGGCACCCACCAGTTGTCGTCCCGCACTCATGGGCCGATCATCTGCCATTCGGCGCACGGTGTCCCACAGCGACGGCTAGCTCGCGCACGCCCAGCACGCGGGGGTGTCGCTCGACGAGTTCTGTGGCGATCGTGCGGATGGCGGGGCGGTCGCGGACCTCGGTCGGTGACTGGCCGTGCGCGGCCAGCTCGGGTTTACCTGGACGCCGTCGCCGCGTAGGACCGAGCGTGCGAGTCGGCCTGGCCGCTACCCAGGATGCGGCGGCTACCTGGCGGTGTAGCGGGCGGTGTTGTCCACGCGGGTGGTGAAGCCGCTCGCGCCGTCGCGGGTGAGCAGGAACAGCGGTTCGGTGGCGGTCAAGTCGGGGGTGTCGGTGATGCCGCCGACCTTGCGGGTAGCGGCGACGGCAACGAAATCGCCGCCGGTGGCCAAGTGGTCCAGGTATTCGGTGTTGCGTCGGCCACGTACGCCGTTGAGGAGGCACTTGGCGGCACCGAGGACACCGAGGGTCAGGCAGCCACCCAGCAGGATCACGGTGGTGCCCTGATCGAGGGTGAGGCGGGTGATGACAGTCAGGTCCGCCAGCAACTCGCCCTCCGGTGCCCACAGCGGGGCCAGACGGACATCTCCATGACCGGGGAGGGTGATGGCCGGGTCCGGGGGCGGGATGAAGCGGTAGGGCAGGTGGGGGCCGAATTCTGACAAGGCGATGTTGCGCTCCGGGGCGCCGAGGATGATCAGGCTGTCGGGCTCGGCGTTGTAGTATTCACCGGGGTGGAAGTCGCGGATGGTGGCGGCCGGAAATGCCTGGGCGAGGTGGACACGAACGTAGAACAGGGCGTCGAGGTCGGCGAAGCCCGCGTACCGGGAGTACAGCGGGTCGCTGGGTCGCTGCCATGTCCGGTCCGCGGCGGGAAGGGCGGAGCAGATCACGTCCACGCGGGAGGCATCGCCCGTGATGCCGAAGAACGGGCCCGTACCGTTCCCTGGGGCTACGGCCGTCGTGGTGGCGGCGGGGAGGTCATCGGCTGGCGGAGGCTTCTCGGCGAGGTAGCTGCCGTCGGAGATGAGTAGGGCGAGGGTGTCCAGTGCCTGTTCAGCGTGGCGGCGCACCGTCTTGGCCGAGCAGCCCAGCACACGGGCAAGGGATTTCTGCCGTTCGGTCAGGGTGGGCCAGGAGTGTTGCGGCAGCAGATTGAAATCGGCTGCGGCGTAGCGGCGCTCGTGCGGGGTTAACGCGTCGATCACCCTGCGCAGGGCCGCCACCAGGCGTGTGGTGTCGCTCGCTGCGTGGGACAGCGGCGGCTGCCGTGTCAGCAGCAATGCGCGCAGCGCCTCGCTCAGGGCGGTGACCACCCCGGGGTGGCCGAGTGCGGGGCCCTGGCGCAGCCGCAGCAGCTCGGCGCGGACATCCTCGGGGGAGAGCTGGTGCTGGGATAGGGGCATGTGTCCAAGGGTTGTCCAACGGGCGGAATCTGTCCTGAGTTTTGGGCAGATGACGGGATGTCGCACTGGCGGGACACGCGGGGATGGTGGGGCTCCCCACACCCCGCCCACGTTACCGAAGGAGACGACAGACCGTGGATGCACGCCCGGCGAGCACGCTGGTACTCAACCCTGATGAGCTCGGCCCCGACCCCGTTCCGGGCATGGACCTAGCGGTGGAGCTGGGCATCGGGCATCTGGAGATCCGCTCGGCCGAGTGGGCCAACGCGGTGATGCTGCCCGCCGATCGTCTGCGACACATCCGCGCCCTGGCCGACGAGCGCGGCCTTGCGGTGACGGCGCTGGCCTCGCCGCTGTGGAAGTGGTGCCGGCCCGAGGCGACGCCAGGCCGGGTGGACACCTTCGGCTTCCCCACCCAGGTCCCGCCGGATGAGCGGCTGGGCTGGATCAAGCGAGCGATCGAGGCCGCTGTGATCCTGGGTGCCGGAATCGTGAGGGTCTTCTCCCACCTGCGGGTCGAGCCGGAGCTGACCGAGCGGTTCGCCAACGATCCGCTGCTGGCCAAGGCCCTGGACGTGGCGACCGAGGCCGGGGTGCGGCTGCTGCTGGAGAACGAGCCGGTGTGCACCGTCGCCCACGCCGAGCCGCTGCTGGAGGTCCTCGACCAGTACCAGGGGCTGGGGCTGTGGCTGGACGTGGCTAACCTCCACGAGGTCGGCCAGGCCACCCCCGCCACGGTCCGCGCCCTGGCCCCGTACGTGGGCTACGTGCACGTCAAGGACTACCGGCCCACGGCTGACGGGGGCCGGGCGTTCTGCCCGGCCGGTGAGGGCGTCGTGTCCTACGGCGAGGTGCTGCCGCTGCTGCTCGCCGCCCGCCCGGCGCTGCCGTACGCGCTGGAGACCCACGTGCGCGACATCCCCACCGACGCACTCACCGCGGGGGCCGCGTTCCTGCGCGCCTCAGTGTCCGGGAGTATGACGTGAAGCGGGTGCTGCTGGTCGGGGCCGGTGAGGTCGGCGCCAAACACCTTGCTGCCCTCGCCGGCGCCGACGGGCTGACTGTCGCGGGTATCGCCGATCCCTCCCCGCACGCTGAGCTGCCGCCGCATACCCTGGTGTTCGCCTCCTGGCGGCTGGCACTGACCGTGCTGTCCCCGGACTTGGTGGTGGTGGCAGCCCCGCCCGGGACCGCACTCGCGGCGGCCCGCGACGCCGCCGCGACCGGGGCTGCGGTGCTCGTGGAGAAGCCCGCCACTACCGCCCACGATGCCCTGTCGCGCCGACCGGGTGATGAGCGGATCTTCGTCGGCTTCCAGCCGCACTTCGCCCCCGGTCTGGACCGTCTGCTCGACCGACCCCCGGCGATCGACGAGGCGGAGGTGGTGCTGGCGGTGCGGCGCGATTCAGCCTACTTCCGCGGCTGGCGCCGCACCTACGCTACTGCTGGCGGGGTGCTGCACCAGCAGGCCATCCACGGGTTGGCCCTCGCGCTGCGACTGATGCCCGGTGCCGCGGAGACGGTAGACGCCACGGTGGAGCACCGCCGGGGCCTGGCAGAGACCGAGGACCACGTCACCGCCGCCATCACGCTGACCGGCGGGCGGACGGTGAGCGTCGACGCCCGCGTCGACCACCACGGACCGCCCCGCAACGAACTCATCCTGCATCTCGCCGACGGGCACCGCCTGCACGTACAAGGCCGGAACCTCGAAGCCGGACTGGATGCCCCCGCCGTTGCCCCCACTCACGAAGCACTACGGCGCGAAATGTACGCCGCAGTGCTGGACGCCGCCGACGGGTGCCCGGCCCATCCCTGCCTGTTCCCGCTGACGGCGCTGCGGCGCCCGCTGGAGGTGATCGACCGTGTCTACCGCGACGCACGCGTTGTCCAGGCTACGGACGCCGCTACCGCATGAGCTGGCCGTCGAGGTCGTCGAACGCAAAGGAGTTGGCCACCCCGACACTCTCGCTGACGGCATCGCCGAACTCGCCTCCAACCGCTATAGCCAGCACTGCCTGGACGTTGCCGGGGCGGTGCTGCACCATAACCTGGACAAAGTCGCCGTCCTCGGCGGCCGGGCCGCCTTCACCGACACCGACGGTGCCTACGACCGGGCGCTGCGGATCGTCTTCGGCGACCGGATCTCCACCACCTTCGCCAGCCGCCCGCTGCCGGTGCGGGAGATCCTTGAGCAGGCGGCCGTCGACCACCTGCGCGCCGCGCTGCCGGGCTTCGACCGCGTGCGGCTTCACATCCGGCACGAGACGACCGACTCCTCCAAGTTCCCGCACTGGTTCGCCCCACGCTCGCTGGACGATCTACCGGAGCGGCCGAGGGCGTTCTCCAACGACACCGCCTACCTCGTCGGCTCCGCACCACGCACGCCCACAGAAACCGTCGCGCTGCTGACCGAGGCATGGTTCCGCCGCTTGCCGTGGGCGGGCAGCGACATCAAGGCCCTCGCCGTCCGCGCCGGTCACCACTGGACTGTGACCGTGTGCGTGCCCGCCATGTCCGGACACCTGAGAAGCTCGGCTCAGTTCGACGACGCGGTCACCGCCGCCGCCAGCGAGCTGACCGCGCTGCTGGACCAGCGGCTGCCGGGCCGTGTCACGGTGGTCTGCAACACCCGCGGTAGCCGCACAGGGCCGATCTCCGGGCAGTACTTCACGATCTCAGGGTCGGCCATCGACTACGGCGAGGACGGGCTGGTCGGCCGGGGCAACGCCCGCACCGGGGTGATCAGCGGCGCCCACCTGACAGGGAACGAGGCGACGTTCGGGAAGAATCCGGCCTACCACGTCGGCAAGGTCGGTGGCTGGCGCGCTGATACCGCCGCCCGTGCGGTGGCCGCCGAGTTCGGGCCGTGCCGGATCGCGCTGCTGTGGCGCAACGGCTCCGCGTACGACGAACCCGCCTCGATCGAGATCACCACCCAGAAGGAGGCGCCGCCTGGGGCGGCCGAGGAGCTGGTGCGGGCCACGCTGTGCCGTACGGACTGGATGACCGACCTGCTGTCCGGCCGTTACTTGCCCACCATCGAGCCGGTCGAGGGTCTGCTGGCCGACCTGGAGCGGGCGGTCGGATGACCGGGCATTGGCTCGTTACCGGCCACGTATCCGCCCTCCTCGTCCGGCCCGAGGAGCTGGACACCACGGCCGCACGGACGGCCGGGCGGACCCTGCCCGGCGGCTGGACCACGGAACCGGCCGGGGCTGCAGCGGGGACGGCAGCCGTCGAGATCGGCTTCGGGGCGGCGGCCGTGAGTGTGGACACGGACACCGTGCGCCTCCGACTGCCCCAGGCCGTGGCCGCCTCGGACACGCTGGCCTACGTCACCTACACCGCGCTGGAACGTGTTCGCCAGCAGCAGCACAAGGTCACCGTCCACGCCACTGCCCTGACCGCGCCCGACGGGCGGGCAGTGCTGCTGCTCGGCGCGAAGGGGGCAGGCAAGACGTCCACCGCGCTCGCGCTTGCCGAGCGCGGCTGGGTCCATGCCGGGGACGACTTGGTCGTGCTCGGCGAGACCGGCGACCGCGGTCTCGCGGTGTGGCCGGGTAAGCCCACCGCCGCCGTCCGTGACCCGGCCCGACCGCTCGCCCCCAAGCCCCAGCGCGTCCTGGAGCCCTTCGCTTCCGGCCCGGCCCCGCTGGCCTGGGTCGTGCGCATGGCCGTGCACCCGGCGCTGGTCACGGCATCGCTGACGTCCGCGGTACCGCTGTCGGTGAACGAGCGGCTGCGGTTGCACGAGAGCCTGGGCCGCTACCTCTCCGGCCTGCCCACCCCGGTGGGCGGCGTGGCCGGGGTGCCGTACGGGCCGGTGTGGCCGCTGGACACACCGGCCCTGGCCCGCTGGCGCAGCCACCTCATCGCCGCCCTGGAGGGCTGCCGGTTCGACTACCTGTACGCCGCTGGCCCCGAGACGGCCGCCGACCTGCTGGCCAAGGAGGCCGATGCCGGATGAACACCGCCGTGATCCTGCCCAGCCGTAACGAGTCGTCCACCATCGCCGCCGTCACCACCGCCGTCGACGCGGCGTTCGGCGAGGGGTCGACGGTGATCGTCCACGCAGACTCCTCCGACACACCTCAGACAGCCGAGTCCTTCGCCGCCACCGGCACCAGGGCAATGAAGGTGCCGCTGACCGGCCTGGTGCGGGGCAAGGGCGCCCAGGTCCTGGCCGCCGCCCACCGCCCGGAGTTCGCGACCGCGGACGCGGTGCTGATCGCCGACACCGACACCCGTAACCCCGACCCGGCCGTCTACCGGGCACTGGTGGATCGCGTACGTGTCGGGGCCGCGTGCGCGATCGCCGACTACCCGCGCTATTGGGACGAGGCCAACCTCACCAATCACCTCGCCCGGCCGCTGATCGCCACTACCGGTCACGACGTGCCCCAGCCGCTCGCCGGGGACCTCGCCGTCTCCCGCGAAGCCTTAGCAGCCGTCCTCCGCGCTGCCGAGACCCTGCCCACGGAGTTGTCCGCGTGCGTGGACGGCTATGGCATCGACGCGTTCCTGCTGCTGATCGTCGCTAGCGTCGGGCCTGTGACTTCCGTACGGCTCGATGGGCCTAAGCAGCACGCCGGGTCCTTCCCCCACCTCCCGGCCATCTACCACCAGGCAGTGCCCGTCCTGCTGCACCTGACCGCCACCGGGACCCCACAGACCGCCCCGGTGAGCCGGGTCGCCACGCGGTACCGGGTCCCCGACCGCGAAATCGAGCCTGCCCGACTTCAGGCCATGCTCACCACGCTGGACAGCCTTGGTGCGCACCCGGACGGATACGATGAACACCCGTGGCCGCTGCCTGCCGCGGACGCCTGGCACGCCGTCAACTCCGGTACGCCGGCACCCGATGCGGCACGGTGGCTGTGGCCGTACTACACCCGGCATGTCCGCGACTGGCTCATCAGTGGACAGCACGCCACCACCCGGCAGCGGGCCGACACACTCGCCGCCGCGCACGCCCGCCTGCACACCGCCGTCCGCACTCCCGCAGGAGCCCGCCGATGACCGCCTCCCCGACCTCCGGCTTCTCCGCCTTCGCTCTGGAGCCGTTCCCCGAGCTCCAGCCCGGTGACGACCTGGCGGGCACCATCACCGACGTGCTCACCCGCACCGGCACCGAACTGCGCGACGGGGACATCGTCGTCGTCGCCAGCAAGGTGGTGTCCGTCGCGGAGAAGCGCTACGTCGACTTGGCCAGCGTCACCCCCAGCCCCGAGGCCCTGGACATCTCGGCCCGGACCGGCAAGCCCGCCGAGATCGTGCAGTTGATCATGGACAACTCCACCGAGCACTTCCTGGCCACCGAGCGCGGCCCGATCATCGCCCGGCACACCCTCGGCTACCAGCTCACCTCCTCCGGGATCGACCGCGCCGGGAGCGAGGGCGCGTGGCTGCTGCCGGCGGACCCGGACGCCTCCGCCCGCGCCCTGCGCGACGCGCTGATCACCTACACCGGTGCCACCGTCGCCGTGGTGATCGCGGACTCCGACGGCCGCGCCGACCGGCGCGGCGCGACCGTCATCTCCATCGGGGCTGCTGGCGTGGGGCCCCTTCGGACGACGGAACACGGCGGAAAGCAGCAGGAGGAGACCTTCACCGACCTCATCGCCGCCGCCGCGGGGATCATCCTCGGGCAGCGCGGCCGGGGCGCTCCGGTCGCCGTCCTGCGCGGCATCAACTACCCGGCCAGCGACGAGGGCGTGGCGGCAATGCTTCACCACCGGCCGTGACACTGCTGATCACCGGGGCCTCCGGGACCATCGGCAGCCGCCTGGCCGCTGACCTCACCGCCCAGGCGATACCGCTGCGGCTGCTCGACCGGCGGCATCCGGACGCCGATCCGCCCGAGGGGGCCGAGTTCGTCCAGACCGACCTGCGTGACCAGTCCGCCATAGAAGAAGGCCGCCGCCGGGTGCTCCGCAGTCATCCACCTCGCGGGCGTCACCCAGGAGGGGCCGTTCGCCGAGATGGTCGAGCACAACATCACCGGCACCCACCACGTACTGGAGGCAGCCCGGCGCCAGCGGGTGCCGCGGGTGGTGCTGGCCAGCAGCCACCACGTCATCGGCCTTCCGGTCGTGAGCCGAGGTCTCCCTGCACCTTCAGGCGGGCTTGGTCGTCTCCGCCGAATGGTGGTCAGCGCTCGCGGCCACCGGGGACAGCCAGGCCCCCAGCGCATGTGACCTGCGATCGGTCAGCATTCTGCTCGTCGCAGGCTTCCTCGTCCAGCATCGACGGCCCACCCGTGGCCAGCCGCCCGAGCCGGACATGAATGGGAACCGAGCTGGGGTGTCCAAGAGACGCAGGCAGGAATCACCCAACTGCCCGGGGTTCCACACCGGACGTTTGCCCTGGCCGCTACCGCGTTGGGGACCGCGTTGTTCGTCGAGCACCACGGGCAGCATGATCAGGCGATAGCCCGGCTGATCGCGCTGGTGCGCAAGGCTACGGCGCTTACGACACGGTCTGCGACCTGCGGGGAGGCTCAGACCTCCGGAAGTCGCTGATGGATTCGGCTGTTGGCCTGGGGTTTTCGTGACCTGATCGTTCCCGAAAGTAGCTGAGATCTGGCCTGGTTTCCGGTAGTGTCGGTGCGTGTCCTCGACGACGACCCAACCGGTGCTG
>JBBSQN010000100.1:0-19655 GCA_038257875.1 Mycobacteriales bacterium | reverse complement strand
TGGCGGCCCGTTTACGTGAGGTTGGTTATGGCAAGCCGGATTCTTGCAGCAAACGGGCCGCCGCCCGTGGCGACACGCCGAGCGGGGACATACACTTTCGGGTGTAAATAGTCACAAGGCTGGCTGAATAACCCTCAAGGTTCACTGGTTGTCAGCCACCCAGGGGCGAAGAGCCCAGACGATAGCAGGTGGCCGGGAACCCATGTAACAGGAGGCTGATCATGGTTGTGGATCAAACCGGCAGCATCGCCGAGCTCGATCTTGACATTACCGTCGTCGAGGCCGGCGACGCCGTCGAGGCGCTGCTGGGCGACACCGACAACGGGTGCGACACCTTGACGGACGGCGACTGCTGAAGCCAGGCCTTGGTCGTCTCCGGCGAGTAACTCAGCCGGAGACGACCGAGGGCGGTTCGCGGTGACGGCTATCTGGACGATACGGAGGCACCAGGGTGAGCACTCGGCAGCGTTCACGGTGGTATCGCCAGGTCGATGCGGCCCTGATCCGCGCAACCGCGCATACGAGCGAACTGGTTCCCAGGCACTGGCCGCAGCCAGAGGAGGCTGCCGACGTGGAGCAATGGTGCATCTGGATCGCTCATGTCTGGGCACAGGAACCCATCGCAGACGCCATCACACTGGCCAGCCCGGCGTTGGCCGAGCGCGTCGAGGCAGTCTGTCGGGGGCACCGGCCTCGTAGGGGTCAAGTGCGGAGCATGGTGATGTCGCTGGCCCGTTACCTGGTGCGGATACGCGGTCGGGCGACACCGTTCGGAGTGTTCGCGGGTGTGGCTCCGCTGCGTTTCGGCCAGGAGGCGTCAGTCGTGTGGACTGGCGACCAGTACGTGCGGATCAGAGCTGATGCAGTCTGGCTGGCCGGAGTGATCGCCCGGTTGGAATCGTGCCCTTCCCTGCGGCGTCGGCTGCCGGTCATTGTGAATGATCTTGTGTATGTGCGGGGCGATCGACTGGTGGTGCCCTGGCAGCCGCACTCCGGTGCCGCCGACCGCAGTGTTCCGGCGCAGGTGTCGGTGCGGTACAGCCCAGCAGTCCAAACGACCATGCGCGCGACCCGGTCGCCCATCCTGTTCGATGACCTGATCTGCGAGCTGGCCTCCGAGGTCCCCGGCGGTCCAGCTGCGGCGATCGAGGGCATGCTGGCTGATCTCGTGACCTGCGGCGTCCTGATCACCGGTTTACGCCCGCCGTCGACCAGCACGGACGGGCTCGCCTACGTGCTGGACCGGATCCAGGAGGCGAAGGCCGACACGCTGGATGAGGTTGCGCCGCTGGTCGAGGAACTCTGCATGATCCGGGCGCTGCTGGAGGCGGCCAGCTGTGGGGCGGCCTCAGCCGTGGGGCGGACCGGCCGCGTAACAGGTGGCCGGATGAGGGCGTTGTCGGGCGGTACCCCGCAACCGTTGATGGTGGATCTCCGGCTCGGCTGCACCGTGGTGCTTCCCTCGCGGGTCGCGGCCGAAGCCGAAGCCGCCGCCGGAGCGCTGCTGAGGCTGACCGCGACCCCGACAGGGAGTCCGGCATGGCGTGACTACCACACCAGGTTCCTGAACAGGTACGGCGGACCCGGTGGCATGGTCCCGGTGCAGCAGCTCGTGGACGTCACGGCCGGGCTCGGGTTTCCCGTGCATTACGGGCTGTCGGGGCGGCCTGCCATCCCCACCCAGCTCACGGAACGGGACGAACATCTGCTGGCGCTGGCCCAGCAGGCTGCCCTGGACGGTGCGCAGGAGGTCGTGCTCGACGATCACGCCATCGACGCCCTGGCCGACGGTGGGACCAACGGGATACGACCGGCGCCGCACGTCGAGTTGTGTGCTGAGGTGCTCGCACCCACGATGACCGCGGTGGCCGAGGGGACGTTCATCTTGGCGGTGACCGGGGTCAGCCGCAGCGCTGCCGCCATGACCGGCCGCTTCCTGGACCTGCTGCCAGGCGATGATCGACAGCGGATGATCCGCGGGTACGGCGACTTGCCGGTCGGGATAAACGGTGCGCGGCCTGTGCAGTTGTCGTTTCCGCCCAAGCATTCGCGTACCGAGAACGTGGCCCGCGCGCCACGTCTGTTGCCTGAGATGATCTGCCTGGCCGAGTACCGCGACGATACGGTCGACCGTATCGCGCTGGAGGATCTGGCGGTCACCGCCGACCATGACCGGCTCTATGTGATGTCGCTGTCCCGGCATCGGGTCGTGGAGTCGATGGCGACGAACGCGACGGCGCCGCATACCATGCCGCCGATCGCGCGTTTGCTCCTGGAGATCCCGCGCGCCTGGTCCGCTACGGTGTCACCGTTCGACTGGGGAGCGGCCGACTGCCTGCCGTTCCTGCCGCGCCTCCGCTACGGCCGAAGCGTGCTGGCTCCCGCCCGGTGGCGGATCCGGGCCGGTGAACTGCCTGGGTCGGACACGTCGTGGCCGGCGTGGGCAGCGGCTATGGCGGCGGTCCGCGCCCGCCTGCGGCTTCCCGCCACCGTGCAGGTTGGTGGCTCAGCCCGCTGGTTGCGGTTGAACTTGGACGAGGCCATGGATCTGGCGGTCCTGCGCACGCACCTGGGCGGAGCGGCAGACACCGTCACCGTGCTGGAGGCGCCTACCGCCCGCGATCACGGATGGCTTGGCGGCCGCGCCCACGAGATCATCATCCCCCTGGCCTCCACCACACCGTCTGCCCCGGCCCCCACCGTCGTGACCAAGCCAGGACCGCTGCCGCTGATCGGCCGCGAGCACGGGATCCTGCCGGGATCGCGGGTCCTGTTCGCCAAGGTATATGGGCATCCGGAAGGGTTCGACCAGATTCTCACCGGCCATCTGCCAGACCTGTTGTCGTCGTGGGAACAACCGCCGATGTGGTGGTTCGTGCGCTACCGTGACCCCGATCCGCATCTGCGGCTGCGCCTGCACCTGACCGACGGCGATTACGGACCTGCTGCTGCCCGTGTCGGGCCGTGGGCGACAGAGCTGCGCCGGTGTGGCCTGATCGGCGACCTGACATTGGACACCTATCACCCCGAGACCCCGCGGTACGGGTCTGGCGCGGCCCTGGCCGCTGCCGAAGCGGTGTTCGCCGCCGACTCCGCAGCGGTCCTCGCCCAGCTCACAGCCCTTACCGCCACGTGCCAGGTGCACCCTTATGCGCTCACTGCGGCGAGTCTGGTGGACCTGGCATCCGCCCTGGCAGGAAGCCTGCCCGCCGGAATGCGCTGGCTGATCGAGCACCCCGAGACCGGCCGCGCCTGCGCCTACGACCGTGAGGTGCTCCGCCAGGCGATCAGCCTGGCCGACGAGGACGGCGCGGCGCTGCAGGCCATCCCAGGCGGCCCGCAGATCACCGCCGCGTGGCAGGTGCGCCGCCAGGCGACGGCCACCTACGCAGACCGTCTCGCTTCCGATACCAGCTACGTCAGCTCGGTGTCGGTGTTGAGGTCGCTCCTGCACGTGCATCACGTACGCGCGTACGGGATCAACACCGACTCCGAGCGGCCCTGCTACCGGCTGGCCCGTGCGGTTGCCCTGGCTTGGACCGCCCGCCACACCACGGCACCGGCAGGTTCCCGATGACGCTGCTCGATGTCGAAGTGCCGAGCCAGCGACTACGCGCCGCTCAGGAGGCGGCTGCGCGGCTGACCGATTCTCTGGCGGTGCCCCCACCGCCAGAGCTTGGAGACGACCACAGTCCCGCCAGCCCCCGCTGGCGAGGCCAGTCGCTGTCCACGGGTGCTGCGGGTGTCGCCGTCCTGCACGGTGTGCGCGCGCACGCTGGTCTGGGCAGCTGGGAGCGGGTCCACGCCTGGCTCGCCTGCGCCACCCGCGAGGACCTCACTGCTGGGCCTGGGGCGGGTCTGTGGTTCGGTACCGCGGCGGTTGCCTTCGCCGTGTCCACCGTCGCCGCGCCTGGGCAGTATCCGCAGGCCAGGACGGTGCTGGACGCCGCCGTGGCGAAGATGGTGCGTGCTCGTCTGGACGAGGCGTCCGCCCGGATGGCCGCAGCCGTCCGCCCCTCGCTCTCTGAGTTCGACGTGGTGCACGGCCTGGCCGGGCTGGGCGCCTATTTGCTGCGTCACCACGGCAGCGGGGAACTTGTCCGGCAGGTGCTGGCCTACTTGGTGGAACTCACCAAACCGGTGCCCGCAGCCGATCAAGCCGCGATGAGCGTGCCCGGCTGGTGGACCAGTGACGCCCCCTCCGGGCAACTACCCGGCGCCTTCCGCGGCGGACACGCAGACCTCGGTATGGCCCACGGCATCAGTGGCCCGCTCGCTCTGCTGGCCCTGGCGATGAGACAGGGGATCATCGTCGACGGGCAGGTCGCCGCCATCGACCGGATCTGCCGGTGGTTGGACACCTGGCGTCACGACGGGCCTTCGGGCCCATGGTGGCCTCAACGTGTCAGCCTCACCGAGCTGCGCACCGGCCTGTCAACCGATCTCTGCCCCGGCCGGCCCTCCTGGTGCTACGGAACGCCCGGTCTGGCCCGCGCCCAGCAACTAGCCGGACACGCCACCGGTGACCACGCCCGCCGGCGACTCGCTGAACACGCCCTGGCCAGATGCCTGTCCGACCCTACCCAGCTCGCCCGCATCACCGACCCCGCTCTGTGTCACGGCTGGGCGGGCCTGATCACCACAGCGTGGTACGCCGCCGCCGACGCAGGATCGCCAGAGATCGCGGCCCACCTGCCGCGCCTGCTCGACGCCTTGCTTGAACACAGCGATCCATGCTCCGCGCGGCCATATGGGCAGCCATACGGACTGATTGATGGGAGCGCAGGGATCGCGGCGACCCTGCACACCATGGCGACCGGGATCAGCGGCGGCTGGGAATCCTGCCTGCTGGTCAACTGAGGCTCTCACGACGGAATGTGGAACGGACAGGCAGATGAGCGAGCCCGACTTCGACAGGTGGCGTCAGGTGAGCGTGTGGTGTGCCGACTGGCAAGCCGTGGAACAGATGGCCGTCGCCCACCTGGGGCCTCAGCTGAACGCCGCCGAGCACGCGAAGATCATCAACTCGTGGTGGTTCGTCCGCAAAGGACCGTCATGGCGGGTGCGACTGCTGCCCGCCATCGGCCAGGACGAGCAGGCCACCACCGCCATGGAACAGACGATGCACGACCTGTCCGGACGCGGCACCCTCCAGCGATGGGCCGTGACGATCTACGAGCCCGAGGTCCGCGCCTTCGGCGGCGCGGACGGCATCCAGCTGGCCCATGATCTGTTCCACGCCGATAGCCACCACCTGCTCAACCACCTCCGCCGCTGTCGCAGCGACTATCGGCGTGAGCTCGGGCTGCTGCTGGGCACCCTGTTGCTGCGAGCAGCAGGCCAGGAATGGTACGAGCAGGGTGACGTTTGGGCACGGGTCGCCGCCCACCGGCCCACCAGCCAGTTGCCGGTGTCAGAAGACACGGCGGAAGGCGTCCACCGACTCCTCACCGCCCGCACCTACAGCGCGCACAGCCCCTTGGCGGCTGCACCTGACTGGCCGGCCGCCTTCCAGCACGCCGGAGAGGGCCTCGCCGAACTGGCACTCCACGGCAGGCTGACCCGAGGTCTTCGCGCCGTGCTCGCCCACCACATCCTGTTCGCCTGGAACCGGGCGGGCATACCCACCGACCAGCAGGGCATTCTGGCGGCCGCAGCGGCCCAGGCCATCTTCCATACCGACCCCCCAACCGTTCCAGGCCCGATCCGCGGCCACGCCGCACCCGCCCCGACTACGCTGCGCGCGGTGACCCCCACCATCACCGACGTCACCGTTCCGGACCCCGCGAAGCTGCGGGCGGCTCTGGCCGACCGCATCCGCAACCGCGGCACGTTCCAGTCCCCGCAGGTCGAGGCGGCCTTTCGCACCGTGTCCCGGCACCTGTTCCTGCCGGGCGTGGACCTGCGGACGGCCTACGCCCACCAGGTCGTCGTGACCACACGCGCCGACGACGGAAGCGCCCTGTCGTCGGCCTCCCACCCCAACCTCGTCGCCGCGATGCTGGAACAGCTTGACGTCCACCCCGGCCAGCGGGTCTTGGAGATAGGCACGGCCACCGGCATCAACGCCGCCCTGCTGGCCGAACTGGTCGGCCCGACCGGCACGGTCGTCACCATCGAGATCGACGACGACCTCGCCGCCGGAGCCCGCGCGGCACTCGCCGCGGCCGGTTACCGCCACGTGGAGGTGATCTGCGCCGACGGCGCCGGCGGCCACCCCGCCCGTGCGCCCTACGACCGGATCATCGTCACCGCGGAGGCGTGGGATCTCCCCGCGACATGGTGGCAGCAGCTCGCCGTCGGGGGCCGGCTCGTGGTACCGCTCAGCCTTCACAGCAGCGGCCTGGCCCGCAGCGTCGCGCTCGACCTCCACCACGGCGACCGGATGGTCGGCACCTCGGCGTTGGTGTGCGGATTCGTACCTATGCGCGGAAGCGCCGTCGCCCGAGCCCGCCGCTCCCTGCCCCTCGCCAACGACGTCGTCCTCAATCTCGACGCCGGCGACCCGGTGGACGAGACGGCTCTCCGACAGGTTCTCACTCATCCCGCGCACGAGCACTGGACCGGGGTGGTGATCAACGACGAACCCGTCGAACACCTCGACCTGTGGCTGGTCACCCTCGGCTGTCGCTTCGCCCGGCTGGCGGTCGAGCCTGGCGCTCGCGAGAGTGGAGTCGTCGACCCAGCCCGCCGGTGGGCGGGTGCGGCCCTGTACGACGGGGAGAACCTCGCTTATCTCGCACTACGCCCGCGCGGCAGCGACTCCGATGAGCTGGGCGTGATCGCGCACGGCCCGGACAGCGCCACACTCGCCGCTCACACCGCCGAGCTGCTGCACCAGTGGAACCGTGAACGGCCCGCTCAGCCGAGCATTACCGCTCAACCAGCACACGCGTCCGACGACCAGCGTCCGCACGGATACCACATCGACCGGCCAGACACCCGACTGACCATCGCGTGGTGACCCGGGCGCCCTGGCTCCCCCGGACCGCCGCAGGCGGCCCGGCATCAGGAAGGCCGACAAGGTGAGGAAGACCGGACCCAACCAGGCCACGTCAGCATCGGACCTGCACGACATGATGGCGCAGCAGTTTCCGCTGGTTCCGCACACCAAGCCCGTATGCCGGGCGCTGGAGGTCCGCGTCGCACGTGTCCGCCACCTGGCCAATCTGGCCAGTCAGCGCAGCGACGAATCGCTCATCCGCGCGGGCGAAGCACACAACCTGACCGCGTTGATCATCAGTGATTGCGGCATACCCGGTCTCGCACGGAACCTGTGCTGGCAGCAGTTCGAGATCTTCCGCACTGCCCAGTCCCTCGACGCCGCGACGGCGAAACTCGCCGTGCAGCCTCTCATCAATCTCGGCCGTCTCCTCATCCGTGACGGAGACGGCACTACTGCATACCAGCTGCTCGCGGCCTTGTTCGAAGCGGTCAAGTCCCAGGCGGATGCCGTCATCGACGGAAGAAAGATCAGTCTCGGTCACCTCATCGGCCATGGTGACGATCACGGTGAGGTCATCCGATGGCTGTGGTCGGTCCTGCTCTCCGACGGCACCCGGGCCCTGGCCCGGGCAGGCCGATGGGCACAGGCACTCCAGCACGCCCGGCAGCACAAAGGCATCGGCCGGCGACTTCTGGACGGCCGCCAAGTCATGATCCTCGCCCAAGCCGCAGATCGAGGCTTCGATGCTGCCCGCAGCATGCTGGCCGACACCCTCACCCCCACCCCGTGGGAGGAAGCGGTCGCGGCCTGCCTGGCAGTCCTGTGCCGCAGACTGGCCGACCAGCAAGCCGCCTTCGACATCACCGAGATGGTGGACCGATATCTTCGGCTCGAACCGGCGCCTGAGCACACCGTCTTCCGTGTACGTCTCGGACTATGCGTCCTCGACCTTGCCGCTGACACCGGTGAAACACCACAGATCGCCGACGTGGTCGTACGCGACGCCCTGGAATCCACCGACGCCTACGCTGCTCACGCCGCACTGTCACACCAGACGTGCCACGCGCATACAACCCCGGGGAACTCGCGGGCACTGACCGAGATCGTCCGAACCTCATGGTTGGGACGCGGAACAGTTCCCGCCAGTATGCTTGACGATCTCATGGCATCGGTGAGAGCCAGCGAAGCGTCCATCGCGAACGCGTTGGCGGCGCAGGCCCATGAGTACGGACTCGGTACTTGATGGACGAGAACGTACACATCAAGCCAGGGACGGCGAGGGCGACGCTGAGGGTTATTCAGGAGAGTTGTGTGGATCTTGTAAGACCGCGGTTGAGCTGCGGAGATACGCCTCCGATCAAGATCGCTGAATAAGCCTCGCTGTACTCGCACTGCTCGGCAACGGCTCATGAAGACCCGGCCGATGCGACTACGCTCCTGCTGCACGAGGTGCGGCCACAGAGCCGATCCAGGCAGGCGGTGCCGACGCGGCTGCGATCAGGGCCGCGGTGTACTCGTGGCGCGGCGCGCCGAGCACGTCCGCGGCAGGACCGTGCTCGACCACCCGGCCGGCGCGCATGACCACCAGCCGGGCGCAGCCGTGCTGGGCCAGCGCGAGGTCGTGGGTGATGTGCAGCACCGCCATCCCCCGCCCGGCCGCGAGCTCGCCGACCAGGTCGACGAGGTCGCGACGCAGCGAGGCGTCGAGCATCTGCGTCGGCTCGTCGGCGAGGATCAGCCGGGGCCGGGTCACCAGCGCGCGGGCGAACGCGACCCGCTGGCGTTGCCCGCCGGAGAGCTGGTGCGGGTAACGCCGCAGGTATATCGATCCCAGACCGACGGCGGTGAGCGCCTCGACGGCCCGGTCGAGCCGCTCGGCGCGGTTCCCGATGCGGTGCACGACCAGCGGTTCGGCCACCACGTCGGCTACCCGCAGCGTCGGCGGCAGTGAGGCGTAGGGATCCTGGAACACCAGGTGCAGGCCGCGCCGCAGCCGCCGCGCCGCAGCCTTACCAACACCGCCGAGGTCGGTGCCGTCGAGCCGGACCACGCCGCGGTCGGGACGGACCAGGCCCGCCACCGCCCGGGCCACCGTCGACTTCCCGGCGCCCGAGCCGCCGACCAGACCGACCGTCTCCCCCGCCGCCACCGACAGGTCGACGCCAGTCACCGCGGCGACCCGGCCGGCCCCGCCGCGGCGGCGGAAGCTCACCGTGAGCCCCACGACCTCCAGGACCGGGGCCACGACGGTGGCCGTCACCGCGCCGGCTCCGCGAGCGCGGGGCGCAGCCGGGGCGCGGCCGCCACCAGCGCGCGAGTGTAGGGATGGGTGGGCGAGCCCACGATCACCGCGGCCGGCCCGACCTCGACCAGCGTCCCGGCCCGCAGCACCGCGATCCGATCCGCGATCCGCTCGATCACCGGCAGGTCGTGAGAGACGACCAGCAGCGCCAGGCCCAGCCGGCGGCGCAGCCCGTCGAGCAGGTCGAGCACCTCGGCCTGCACGAGGACGTCGAGGCCGCTGGTGGGCTCGTCGGCGATCACGACGGCCGGGTCGTTCGCGAGCGCCATCGCGATGACGACACGCTGGCGCATCCCACCGGAGAGCTGATGCGGATAGTCCTCGGCGCCCGCCGGGTCGAGACCGACCAGCGCCAGCAGCTCGCCCGCACGACGCCGCGCGGCGCGGCGGTCGAGCCGGCGGTGCGCCCGGACGGCCTCGGCGAGCTGGGCGCCGATGGTTCGCACCGGGTTGAGGGCGCTCATCGCCTCCTGCGGGATCAGCGCAACCCGGTCGCCGCGCAGCGCGCGCAGCTGCGCCGCGGACAGCGTCGCCAGGTCCCGGCCCGCGACGCGCACGGCGCCGCCGGTGATCGTCGCCGCGGCCGGGAGCAGCCCGATCGCCGCCGCCGCGATCGTCGACTTCCCGCTGCCCGACTCCCCGACCAGGCCGACCAGCTCACCCGCCACGACGGTGAGGTGCACGCGCTCGACCGCGGTGACTGGGCCCCGGTCGCAGCGGTACTCGACGGTCAGGTCTTCGATTTCCAGCGCCGCAGCGGTCGGGTCGGGCGGGGCCGCCGCCCGGGCCGGGACAGGCCAGTCGCGCCGTGACGACGCGGAACGGTCGCGCAGCGACGGCCGGGCCCGCTCCTCGAACGCGTAGCCGAGCAGCGCGAACGCCAGCACGGTCACGGCGATGGCCACCCCCGGCGGGACCACCCACCACCGCCAGGCGTCGGTGAGGAAGGCGCTGCGGGCGTGCGCGAGCGACAGCATCGTGCCCCAGCTCTTGGCGGTGAGGTCACCGAGCCCGAGGAACGCCAACGACGCCTCGAGCAGGATCGCGGTCTTGGTGGCGAGCACGAACTGCGGCACCACCAGTGGTGCCACCGCGGGCAGCACGTGCCGGGGCAGCACGTGGAAAGGTCCGGCACCCATCGCCCACAGCGCCTGAATGTGGTCGCGCTCGCGCAGCGAGAGCACCTGAGCGCGCAGCTCCCGAGCGACCCCGGCCCAGATCACCGTGGCGATCACCACGATCTGCGTCACCAGCCCGGGCCCGGCGAACACCCCGATCACGATGGTCAGCGGCAGCACCGGCAGCGAGAGCACCACGTCGACCAGGCGCATCAGCGCGGTGTCCACCCAGCCGCGGGCATACCCGGCGACCAGCCCGACACCGGTCCCGATGAGCGTCGCGGCGAGCGCGGCGACGATCCCGACCAGCAGCGACACCCGCGCGCCGTAGATCAGCTCGGACAGCAGGTCGTGCCCGACGTCGTTGGTCCCCAGCAGGTGCGCGGCCGACGGCGCGGAGAACGGCCGGCCCACCCGGTCGGCCGGGTCGTAGGGGGCGAGCAGCGGTGCGGCGAGCGCGATGCCGACGAGCGCGGCCAGGATCCCCAGACCGGTCGCGGCGAACCGTCGGGAGCGGGCCGTCACGCGGTCGCCTCCGCGGCGGCCCGGCGCGAGGGCATCCGGCGGACCCGCGGATCGAGCAGCGGGTAGGTCAGGTCGGCGAACAGGTTCGCCGCGATGACCCCGACCGTGACCAGCAGGAACGCTCCCTGCAGCAGCGGGTAGTCGCGCACCGTCACCGCATTGAAGATCAGCCCGCCGAGCCCGGGGTAGGCGAAGACGGTCTCCACCACCACGACTCCGGACAGCAGCGTCCCGACCGCGAGCGTGAGGTTGGTGTAGACCGGGAGCAGCGCGTTGCGCAGCGCATGGCTCAGCGCGACCTGCCGTTCGGAAAGCCCCTTCGCCCGGGCCAGCCGGATGAACGGCTCGTCGAGCACGGTGACCATCGCGGCCCGGGACAGCAGGAAGAAACCGCCGAGGGTGGCCAGCACGAGGGTCGCCGCCGGCAGCGCCATCCGCGCCGCCACCTCACCGAGCCAGGCGAGCCCCACACTGTCGATCGTCGCCGCGCCGTAGGACGGAAACCAGCCCAGCTGCACCGCGAACACCGCGATCAGGATCATCCCGATCCAGAACCCGGGCATCGCGTCGAGCGCGAGGACGCCGACGACCGTGGTGGCGTCGCGCCGGGTCCCCCCGCGCCCCCGGCTGGAGAGTGACTGCCACGCGGTCCACGCACCAAGTAGGGCGCCGAGCACGACCGACACCAGCGTCGCGACGCCGACCAGCGCCACCGTCCACGGCAGGTACTCCAGCAGGATCTCGAGCACCGGGCGGTTGAACTCGACCGACGACCCGAGATCGCCGCGCATCAACCCCGCCCAGAACGCCCCGTACTGCTCGAGCAGCGAGCGATCCAGGCCGTAGCCGGCCCGAACCTGCGCCAGCAGCTCCGGTGCCAGGTTCTGCGCCTCGCCGTAGAGGTAGTTCACCGGGTCGCCCGGCGCGAGGTGCGGCAGCGCGAAGTTCAGCGTCGCCGCCGCCCACAGCACCAGCGCGTACTGTCCCACCTTCGGCAGCACCCCCCGTAGCCGGGCCATCACCCGGCTTCGACGATCGCCCGCGCGTCGCGCGCGACCTCGCGCGGCAGCAGCGACCACTTGTGCACGATCCCGAAGCCGGGTGACTCCACCCAGCCCGCGAACGCGTCCGGCCGGAACGCCCAGAACTCGTCCGGGTAGAACAGCGGGATCGACGTCGGCTGGCGGTTGAACAGCTGCTGCATCGCGAAGGCCACGTCGCGCCGGTCGGTGACGGTGGCGGCCGCCTTCCACTGTTCGAACAGCGTGTCCCACTCCGGGTAGGGGATCTCCGGTGCGTCCCAGAGGTAACCTGAGCGGTGCGACATGATGAACTGCGTCGGGTCGGCAGTGCCGTGCGCGGTGATGCTGCCCAGTAGCAGGTCGTAGTCGCGCGAGGTGGACAGGTCGGCGTAGCTGCCGGCATCGAGTCCCTGCGCGGTGGCCGCGATCCCGACCGCACCGAGCTGTTCGGCCACGATCTCGGCGGCGCGGACCGCGACGGGCTCGGCACCCGGGGCCGCGATCGTGTAGCGCAGCGGGCCGGCAGGACCGTCGCGGACGCCGTCGCCGTCGCGGTCGGTGAAGCCGAGCTCGTCGAGCAGCGCCGCGGCCCGCACCGCGTCGGACGGGGTGGACAGTGTCGGGTCGGTCCACGGCGAGTCGGGGTGCGGGTAGCCCCGGTCGGCGATGCGGCCCTGACCGAGGAAGACCGTGTCGAGCAGTTCCTGGCGGTCCACCGCGAGGCTCAGTGCCTGCCGGAACCGCGGCTGGTCGAACGGGGCACGCCGGAAGTTGAGGCGCAGCTCCGGGAACTGGAGCGGCTGGGTCTGGATCACCCCGACGTCCGGAGTGGCCGAGAACTGCTCGATGAGCTCCGGGGACAGCGGCCGGAACGCGGCGTCGATCTCTCCGGAGCGCAGCGCGGTGAACGTGGCAGAGGGGTCGGAGATGATCGGCATCACCAGCTCGCGGACCACCGGGGCACCGGCGAAGTAGCCGGGGTTGGCCTCGAAGCGGTAGCCGGTGATCGGGTCGAAGTCGGCGAGCCGGTACGGCCCGGTGCCCACCGGAAGCTCGGCGTAGGACTTCGCCTGGTCGGGCGGCACCTGCGACCAGATGTGCGCAGGCAGGATCGGCAGGTCGGCCAGGGTGACCGGGCCGAGGTCCGGACAGGCGAACGCGCAGGTGAAGCGCAGCGTGTCGGCGTCAAGCAGCTCCACGGAACTGATGTCGGGGATCTCGTTGATGTGGTGGGTGAACCGCCCGGTCGGGGCGTCGCGGGCGTAGGAGAACGTGAACGCAACGTCCTCGGCGGTGAACGGCTGCCCGTCGTGCCAGGTGACACCGTCGCGGATCGTCACCTCCCACGTGCTCGGGTCGAGCATGCGCACCTCGGAGGCGAGCCACGGCTGCGGCTCGTCGACATACGGCGACGGGGCCAGCAGCTTGTCGTAGACCAGCTCGCTGACCTGTTCTCGAAACTGGACGAAGACGTTGAGCGGGCCGCCGATCTCGGCTGGGACCGCGATGGTGAGACGATCGGCGCTGGTCGGGCCCTCAAGTACACCCGATCCGGCAGTATCGCCGCCGGCGCACGAGGACGCCAGCAAGCCAGCGGCGACCAGCGCCGACACCACCCGACGGTTCATGACGTCACCAGCGACGACTGGTGCAGGAGGCAGGTCACCATCAGCTCCGTGACGTTCGGTGTTCGGCCACCTGGGTAGGTGAACCTCATTAAGGTGAGGCGAGCCTAAAAGAGATTCCGCTCGGTGACAAGGGCCGTCCAGCGGCAGCTGCTCGTCCGGGTGCACCCAAGTGCAACGGCAGGTCCAGCGGCATGGGAGGGTGCGGTGTTGGGGCGGGTTGCCTGCACGAGCCCGGAGTCGGAGGAGGTCCCGTGTCCTACCCGTGGCGCCCGGTCGCTGTCCTGGCCAGCCTCGTCGTCGGCGTCTCGGCGCTGCTCACGGCCTGCGCGGCGGGCTCCGACCCGTCCCGGCCCGAGTCCGCGGCGCAGCCGGCTCCGCCGGCCCCGCCGGCGGCGTGCGTGCTCGACACCGCCGCGCTGGCCGCCACCACCGGTCTGACCTGGACCCCCGACGAGACGACGGCCACCGACGCGCGGTGCGTGTACGACCCGGACGGGGACCCGACAGGGATCGACTTCGTCGCCGTCGACATCGCACCGTCCCGAGGCGCCGACACCGAGCTCGACACCCTCGCCGGTCTATGCGAGGACGGATCGCGGGCACCGGTCGCGGCGGATGGCAGCGGGTTCGTCTGCCGGTTCCAGGGCGGCAGCGTGTTCGCCGCGCTCGTCCGGGGCGGGCAGGTGGTGACGGTGGCCGCGTCGGCCGTGCCGCCCGGCACCACCGCCGCACGGCTCGTGGTGGCGTTCACCCAGCAGCTCAGCGCGACCCCGTGAGCTGCACCACGACCTGCTCGTGGTCGAGGGTGTAGGCCTCGTATCGGAACTCGATGCCGTGCGCGACGGCGTACTCCCGCCACGCCTTGGCCTCGTGCTCCTCCCAGCCCGGGTAGTTGAAGAACTCGTCGAACACGATCACGCTGCCGGGTCGGAGCCGGGGCCCGACGTGGCGCAGGACGGTGACCGCGGAGCTGTACAGGTCGGAGTCGACGTGGAGCAGGTCGACCGGGCCGGGATGGGCGTCGAGGAAGCCGGGCAACGTCTCGTCGAACATCCCGACGACCAGCTCCGCACCGGGCACGTCCGGCGGGGTGTCCATCCCGAACGCGCCGGTGTCGAAGCCGACGCGCCAGTTCTCCGGCAATCCGGTGAACGAGTCGAAGCCGTACACCCCGCCGACGTCCCGGGCAGCAGAGATGATCTTAAGTGTGGCGCCACTGAACACGCCGAACTCCAGCGCGAGCCCGCCCAACGGCGCCTGTGCCAGGGCGAACTCCAACGTGGCCCGCGGGTTGTCGAAATGCCGGGCAGAACGCATCTCCCGTTGCACGAACCGGGCCGTGGACGCCACCGCAGCCCGCTCGGCGGCTGCGAAGGTGTCGCGCCGGTCCCGGGTCTCGACGGTCCGGATCTCACTGATCACGCGATCGACCTCGCGCCGCACCCGCCCGTCCAGCTCGGTCCTGATCTGTGCCATCAGGGCGGCCGTCTGCTCCTCGTGACGCTTGGCCACGACCTCGTCGACCGCGCGGACCAGCTTGGCGCGCAGCGCCGCGCGAATACCCACCCCGTCTCCCGACGGCCCTGGCCGCTACAGCTCGCGAGACGCCCGCAGCCTGCCCAGCGCCTCCTCGAGAATGGCCGCACCGTCCGCGTCGCTGCGCCGTTCCTTCACGTACGCAAGATGGGTCTTGTACGGCTCACTACGCGACGGGACGGGCGGGTTGCAGTTGTCCCGGCCCGCCGGGAGCCCGCACCGCGGGCAGTCCCACGACTCCGGGATCTCGGCCTCGGAGGCGAACGACGGAGTCGTGATGTGCCCGTTCGAGCAGAAGTAGGAGATGCACGCGCGCGGCGCGGTCTCGCCGCGCTCGGACTCGCCCGTCGGGCCCGCACCCACCCGGGTGCCGCGGATCGCGTTACCGCCAGCCATGGCCATACCTTTCTCAGACCCCGATCTTCACGAGCAGACCGGTCCCGACGATGGCGATGAGCCAGATCGCCCCGACGAACAGGGTGAGCCGGTCGAGGTTCTTCTCGACCACGCTCGACCCCGAAAGGCTCGACTGCACACCGCCCCCGAACAGGCTCGACAGGCCACCGCCGCGGCCCCGGTGCAGCAGGATCAGCAGGATCAGCACCACGCTGGAGATGATCAGCACGATCTGCAGGGCGAGTTCCATCCCATCCCCATTCTTCTCGCGCGTGGCGCCTACGGAGCGCCCATCGACAGCACCTCGGGATGCGAGGGTACTCGGCCACCATCCACGGCTCGGCGCGGGTCACAACGCCGTGAAGGATCGCCGCGTGGGACCGGAAGCGGCGGTGGTCCGACGCCGAGCTTCCTGCCCCCCGCCGTGGTGCTCGTCGGCCTCGGGCAGGAGCGGCTGGTTCGCTGATGTCCACCCGAACTGGTCGACCGTCCGTGCAAGGTTGTCGAGCGCCGCCGCAGGGGCCACCATGACCCTGGACTCGTTTGTGTTCATCAGACGTATCAGATGGCTACGACGCCACGGGGAGGCGCTGATGACAAGCCGTGGCAACCGCGGGTGGGGTCAACCGAACACCCTTCCTTCTCCCAGCCGGTGGTGCTGTTGCGGGCCACCATCACCTCCGGGCCGCCGTCACCGGGTTGACGTCGGCGCCGTGAAGGGGTGAGACGTACGTGGCCGAGATCGTCCTGGATGAGGTGACCAAGCGGTTCCCCGACGGCACAACTGCCGTGCAGGACGTGAACCTCGAGATCAACGACGGTGAGTTCGTCATCCTCGTCGGGCCTTCCGGGTGCGGGAAGTCGACCACCCTCAACATGATCGCCGGCTTGGAGGAGATCACCTCCGGTGAACTGCGCATCGGTGGGGAGCGGGTCAACGAGCGAGCCCCCAGAGATCGCAACATGGCGATGGTGTTCCAGTCCTACGCGCTCTACCCGCACATGACGGTGCGGGAGAACATGGCCTTCCCGCTCAAGCTCGCCCGGGTCGGCAGAACCGTCATCGAGGCCCGCGTGGCGGACACCGCCCGCATGCTCGACCTCGACCAGCTCCTGGACCGCAAGCCGGCGACGCTGTCGGGCGGGCAGCGGCAGCGGGTGGCGATGGGACGCGCGATCGTGCGCAGCCCCCAAGCGTACCTCATGGACGAGCCGCTGTCCAACCTGGACGCGAAGTTGCGGGTCCAGATGCGCACCTCGGTGGCGCGGCTGCAGCGCCGACTCGGCACGACGACGGTCTACGTCACGCACGACCAGACCGAGGCCATGACGCTGGGCGACCGGGCAGTCGTGATGCGCGGTGGAGTGGTGCAACAGGTCGGGACGCCACAGCTGCTCTACCAGCGCCCGGCGAACCTGTTCGTCGCCGGGTTCATCGGCTCGCCGACGATGAACTTCCTGCCGGGGCACCTGGCCGACGACCTGCTGTACACCGCGCTGGGGAGGATCCGGCTCCCCGACCGGACGCGGCACGCGTTGGAATCCGCGGGCGCTCCTCGTGATGTGATCATGGGGTTGCGTCCCGAGCATCTCGAGGACGCAAGCCTGGCCCAGACCAGCGGTAGGGAGCATGACGCGACCTTCTCCGCCCAGGTCGACGTCCTGGAGTCCACGGGCTCGGACAAGTACGCCTACTTCACCGTCGAGGGCAGGCGGACACGCTCCGCCGAGCTCGCCGAGCTCGCTGCCGACGTCGGCAACCCTCAGCCCGGCAGTTCCGGCCGCCAGCAGCTGGTGGCCCGGCTCTCGGCGGACTCGACCGCCACCGAGGGGGAGACGATGCGAGTATGTCTCGACCCCGACGCCATCCAGGTCTTCGATCCCGACACCGGCCGGAACCTCACCGCTTCGTCCAGGCCGACTGTGGCTTCGGATGGACCCACGCCGCCAGGATGGTCTTCGGGGCGTTCTTCATCAGATCGGCCCTGATCGCCAGCACCTGGTCGGACGTGACAGCCTGGTTCTCGGCCAGCATGGCCTCCCGGTACCTCTCCCCCTCTGCCGACGGCTGCAATCCGGCGATCGCACATATCAGCAGTTCCGTCCGCTCCCGGCGATCACCCAGGGCAAGACCCACCGTGCTGCACGCCAGGACGGCCGTCAGCTTCAAGGCCAGGGCAAGCGTGAACGGAGCCAGCACCACCACCAGGATCGAGGTCAGCGCCGTGGCCGGCCCGTAGGCAAACAGCGCGAGGTTACCGACGCCCAGGGCGTACCCGACGAGCTTTGCGATCAGCACCCCCCGGCCGCGCACCATCCTGGCTCACCTCCTGGGATACAACGCGATCGGTTGGCACCTGCAGTGGACCGTGTCCATGGAGTCTCCTTCAGCGGTCGGGTCTCGCTAGACGGTCCCCTGCCGGGCAGTCGCGCCCAGCCGTCTGGCGGCAAGGCCTCGCGCCCCCGAACGCGCCGACGCCTTCTGGAGTGCCTCGCGGGCCGCTGACGCGCCGTCCTCGGTGAGCCGGTAGTAACGCCGCCGCGGCCGGGCCGCCTCATGCGGATCGAGGTCCTCCCACTCGTCGGTCAACCAGCCGTGGTGGAGGAGCCGCTGGAGGATCGGGTAGGTCGTCCCGGGCAGCAGGTTGGTGCGAGCAGTGATCTCCAAGCCGTAGAGGGCTGCGGTGGGATCGTCGTCCCAGACCCGCAGGAGAGCTTCCAGGACCTGCCGAACGGTTGTCGTCATCCTCGGCACCATGTTTGAAGTCTAGCAAGGGTCACCGGCGCGGAGTCAACCACAGAAGCAGCCAGGCTTGCTAGAGTACGCAATAGGCTATATCGTGTTCATTCATGGTTGCACGACATGCTCCGCCGGTCCTGTCCGATCCGGCCGGCGGGCGAGCCGGAAGGAGCGCACGATGACCACCTCACTGATCGTCAGTGGCCTCGGCCTCTTGGTGATCATTGCGATACTCGCCGGCCTGTCCCTGACCGAGCGCGAGGCACAGCGGCAGGCGTGGCGGCGGATCGCGGCCGAGCGGCGCCGGAACCACGAGCAGCGGCAGTGGCTGCGCGACAACGCCCATCAGCTCCGCACGCACGCTGACGATCCTCCGCTCGAGGACGCCTGGAACGGAGACGACTGACCCATGCTCGGCTGGATCCTCGCGCCTTGGTTCACTCGAGCGTCAGACGTGGACCAAGGCCAGTGACGCGGTGGGGTACTGGCTGGGACACCAGCGCGGGGATCCAGCCCCTCCTCTCGATCCGAGGAGACCGCGACACCCGTACTGGATTCCCACCCGCATCACCTCCCGCAGCGGGCGCGACATCACGCTCGTAGGCGGGTTCTTGCGCTCGTCCGTGCCGGCGCGCGCAGCCTGCTGACAGCACTCGAGACCTGAAATTGTCGGCCAGCTCGACCTGTGGGCGTAAGGCTGAACCACCCGAGTTCGGAGGTCATGTCACGTCGGGCCGTTCGGGCTGTTCGTCATGCTCCGGCTCGGCGCGGATGTGAGGTTGGCCAGCGTCACCGGGTGATGCCGGCCTGTTGTCCCGTGGTCTACGGCGTGGTTGGCAAGTTCGATCAGGTTGGCCAGGCTCTGTCTGGTGAAGCCGAGCTGCACGCCGTCGTCGCAGCTGCCGAGGACGACATCGACGCCGTCCTCGTCGCTGCGGTACTGCATCGGGCAGTCATCCTGGATGTATGCAGAGGTACTGACCTTGAACTGGCGAGTCGTCATGGTTTCCTTCCACGGACATAGATCGTCGTACCGACGCTGGAACGGCACCCGCCACCGAGGGCCAGGAGCGTCACCGAGCAACGGGGGGTGGTGCCCGATATCTGACGCGCCGCAGCGCGGCCGTTTCTGGCGCTGGAAGCTGCTGCGTGCTAGGTCAGGCGCTCGGTGGCGGGTGCCTGGCTATCACTGTGGGGCATGGCCTGCTCAGGGATCATGCGTCCTTGTATGCGCGTGCTCATAGCACTTTTTGGCCGATCCGGCAGGAGTCGTTAGGTTGGGCAGCCAGCAGGCGGTGTCGGACTACAGAGGACAAGGAGCACGACGGGGATGGGGAGCGAGGACGTGCGTGTCTGCCTCTGTGGCACGCGGTTGGCCCGGGACAACCACGGCAACCAGTGCACCGCCTGCCAGAAGAAGTCTGGTAACGACCGAGGACAGC
>JBBSQN010000099.1:0-19913 GCA_038257875.1 Mycobacteriales bacterium | reverse complement strand
GATGTTGTATTCGGAACCTTCATCCTCCCAGACGGAAGGTCATCCCCAACATCACACCCACCCTCGAACAGACCGCTCGCCCAACGCGATCACAGAGGGTCAAGACCGACTACTTTGAGTCAACATGACGTTGCCGTGCCCCGACACCTACGCTGAGCAGCGCGCCACCGCAGAGGACGCCCTCCTCGACGCCTACGCCGCGTTCGCCGGCTGGCTCACCCAGCAAATCCTGACAGGTGATGCTGGATTTGCGTTCACCATAATCGACCGGCAACGCCGCACCCTGGGGCACCTGCTCGGCTCCGCCTTGGACAGCAGCCATTGGAACCAGGCGGAGGCCATCGCCAGAGCTTTTCACTATCACTGGGAAGCGCGTGGGTTGTATGTCGAGGCCCGCGGGTGGGTCGACCGTGCCCGCCTATGCCTCGAAGACCCCGACGGTGCCCTACCCGATCTCACCACCCCGCTCGGCGCTTTATGGCTGCTCTTCGTCGTATCCGAGGCCAACCGTCAGCAAGCCGCGGGTCAGCTCGACGCCGCCGAAGCCACTCACGCCCAGATCCGTGACACCCTCCTTGGGCAGCCCACGTCCTCCCAGCAACGAGCACACCTTGCCACCAGCTACCACCAGCTCGGCATGATCGCGCAGAACCGGGGGCAGTGGGACAAGGCCGAGGACTGGTACCAGCAATCCCTCACCATCAACGAGGAACTCGGCGACCGACCCGGCATGGCCACCACCTACCACCAGCTCGGCAGGATCGCACAGGACCGGGGGCAGTGGGACAAGACCGAGGACTGGTACCAGCAATCCCTCACCATCAACGAGGAACTCGGCAACCGACCCGGCATGGCCACCACCTACCACCAGCTCGGCAGGATCGCACAGGACCGGGGGCAGTGGGACAAGGCCGAGGACTGGTACCAGCAATCCCTCACCATCAACGAGGAACTCGGCAACCGACCCGGCATGGCCAGCAGCTACGGCCAGTTGGGGCTTCTCGCGGAGGCCGCTGGTCGACCTCGCGAGGCGTTGCTGTGGATCGTGCGCTGCGTCACCGTGTTCGATGAGTTCCCCCACCCCTCGACCGGCCCTGGCCCGCAGCATCTCGCCCGGCTGACCGCATCGCAGGGTGTTGAGATCCTGCGAGAATGCTGGGTCGAGGTCACCGGCCATGGGCCTCCCCCAGACGTCGTGTCGTTCATCGAGTCCGGTCGAGCAGAGGAGTCCTGATGAGCGGTTCACTCGACCCGGCCGACAACCCTGTCGCCCGCGGCGCCCGTGCCGCAGCCCAGCGTCTGGAATCGGGACTCGGCAGCCGCCTCACCAGTGATGTCGAGGCAGCGCTGCACACCCGGAGTGCTGGTCGGCCGGAGCAGTACCTCGACCCGATCTCGCTGGCCGCCTTGATCGTCTCCGCGGCGAGCCTGGCCTGGACGATCTACGCCGATCTGAAGACCAAAACGCGACGTCCGGCGCCGCAGGTCATCGCGAGGCGGGTCCGTATCGAACTGGCCGACAATGCCGCGATCGAGCCGACAGAGCGGGAGCGCATCATCGACGTCGTCGTCACCGAGACAATCCAGGCCGCTGACGACTGAAATCTCATCCCTACGAGCGCGTCCGGCGGAGGCACACCGAGCCGGGCCAGCTCAAGCCGAGGGCTGGCTGCTGGCGACGGTGGGGCGGTGGAACTCGCCGTCGGCGGCGCCGGCCAGGAAGGCGTTCCACTCGGCGGCGGTGTAGGTCAGCGTGGTGCCGTCCTGCGCGGTGACGACGCGCCCACCGCCGGTGGTGGGTGTGATCGTGACGTCGGCGGGCGGAGCACCCAGGGCGGCGGCGACGAAGTCGTCCCACTCGGAGCCGGACAGGGTGATCACCGGGCCCCTGCCGCGGTTCTTCGAGTCGGCGAGCAGCACGGCCGCGTCATCGAACCGCACCTGGACACAGGCGCCGCCATTATTGGTGTAGCTGGAGGTGAACCACCCGGCTCGGCGCGGTCCGCCCTCGGTGCCCCTAGACATCTACAGCTCCGTCTCCATTCGCCGGATCGCAGCCAGCGAGTCCTGCGTGCTCAGCGCCAGGCCAAGCGCCTCGCGCAGGGCGTAAGCATACTCGCGGATGAGCGTCGGACGCTCGATCGTGTCCGCGATCGTGAGGCTCTCCTGGTACAGCAGCTGCGGGAGCCGGGCGCCCGGGAAGTCGAGCAGGTGGAAGGTGGAGGCGCCGAGCGCGTCGTAGCCGCCCGCGGTGAACGGCACGACCCGCAGCTCGACGGTCTCCGGGTGCCGCTCCACGACGTCGACCAGGTGCTGCAGCTGCCGTCGGAGCACCTCCGGCCCGCCGACCTGCTGGTACAGCACTGCCTCGTTGATCACTGCGGTGAGCCGCAACGGGTCCTCGCCGTCGAGGCGCCGCTGGCGGGTCAGTCGGGCCTCGACTCGCGGGTCCATCTCGGTCAACCGGTAGTTCGGCGTGCCGCAGAACAGCGCGCGTGCGTACTCCTCGGTCTGCAGCAGACCCGGGATCAGCAGGGTGTCGTAGGTGCGCACCGACGCCGCGCCGTACTCATGGCCGAAGTAGCGCAGCACGGCCGCGTCGAAGATCCCCGAGTACTCCTGCCACCAGCCGCGGCGGTTGGCCTCCTCCCGCAGGCCACGCAGCTCCGCAGCCTCGTCCTTGCCCAGCTCGTAGGCCGCGAGCAGGGCGTCCAGCTTCTCCGGTCCGATCTTCGTCTTGCCCCGCTCCACGTCGGAGAGGTAGCCCTGGGTGCATCCGGCGTGTTGCGCCGCGGCGGTGGCCGTCAACCCCGCCAGGTCGCGGCGCTCGCGCAGCCGCAGACCGAGCTCCCAGATCGAGACCACGGGTGATGTCGGAGCCATGTCTCTCCTATCGATGTCGATATCGATGTGGTAGTGTCATCCGCATCGTTCTCGTCATCCTAGCGAACAGGATCAGGAGGCTCCCATGCACGGCCACTCCACCCGCCGGCTCCGACGTCCCGGGGCGAGGGCTTGGCCGTGTCACGTCGGGCTCACCGCCCACGCGCTCCTCGTCCAGACCGACGGTGCGGCACCCCACCGACAGCTCCGTGACAGATCAACGCCCGCGTGCGCTCGGCGCGGACGTCGCGGATCTGACCACCGCTCCCTCCGGCTTCCCAAGGTTTCGAGATGAACCGTTCCGGTCTCCGCACGACCGTGCGCACCGCCGGATGCGCGGTGCATACGGACAGCGCAGATGTCCGACACCCTGGTGCGGCCACAGCGCTCCTGCCCGGGCCTGTGATCACCCGCCCGGGAGCTACGAACAGCGCCGCCCAGGTCATAGCCGATTAACGGACCGAGCAGGCGGTCAGGCGGCTCTACACCGTCCGAAGCGCGGACGCCGTCGGCTTGCTCGAACAACACACAACCCGCGATGTCACAACGAGCGAGGAGGGAACCCGATGACGACCCCAGACGGCGACCGGTCGAGTCGCGTCACCGCCGCAAGGCCCGGAACCGACGACACGCCAAACCGGCCCACGGCTGAGCGCTGCCGGTGCCGCCGGCCGCTGACCCCACCCGAGGGCCAGCATTGGTGGCCCCACCGCGACCCCGAACCCGGACCCGAGGTCCGTGTGGTCGTCGTGTGGGGAGACAAACCCCACGTGCTGCGCAGCGTCCGCGTCGAGGACGGCTGGCACGCCCAAGGCTTCGCCGCCCCCTACCCCGAGCACACCCCACCCGAACCGTGGACCGCGACCGGCCGCTGCGGGGCCGGCAGCCAACACCCCGTCGTCGACGCCACCTACTATCTCGCTCCCCAGCTCGCCGCCCAGGACCCCCGATGACCCGGATCCGGGGCCCTCGCAGGGCGGCGACCGACACCGGCCGACCGCGGCGACCGGTGTCCGGCCAGACCGGCGGCGTCCCCCCGGCCGTCGGTCTGGCCCCCCAATCCGACACCGTGCCCGAGCAGCTGTGGCTGTCCTGGATGAGCTGTCTGCACGACGGCCTCGACCACGCCGTCACTGACGAGGAACTCACCTCCGGCCTGCACCGCGACAACGGCGTCTACCAGGCCATCTGTGGTCACACCGTCACACCCCAGGCCATGATCAGCGCGCCCGGCCGATCCTGCACCACCTGCCGCACCACCCTCGACGCCCAACTCCGGCCCGCACACAAACAGGCTTGGTGGCGGCGATGGTTCGTACCCAAGCGGACTCGGTGACGACGATAACTCGCGCCCAGACGAGGGAGGATGACCGTTCGGGCTCCCGTCGGCGTGAACGTCTGGCCACAGCCGACGTCACGCAGGGTTCACGGCCAGAACGAAGTCAGAGCGGCGCAGGTGTGGTCTGGAGCACCGACGACCAGCCCGCCGACGCTCCACCTGATCAACTCGTGCGAAGAGCCACGAACTGCGGCACGTCCGAGGCAGAATGCCTGCGGTACTCAACGACCAACGGAAGGTAGTCACATGTCCACGTCCGACCCCTTCTTCCCCACCACGGCGCTGCTGCCGCTGAGTGCGCCTGGCGGAGTGCAGATGGCTATCCCGCACATCCCAGGGTCCTGCGGCCGTTCGTCGCCACGCTCGGAGTACCACAGCGACTGGGCGACAAGAAGCACGATACGAGCGCCACGAAAACGGTCACCAGAAAGAACGAAGAAACAATAAAGGACGGTTCGTCCGTCACAGACTCCTACGTCGAAACACACGTCGACACATGAGTTACGACACGGGCGACACAGAAGCAGTTCTCATTGTGACCACGTCCGGGGATGCAACCGCCGACGCCGTCGAAGCGGAATTGAATAAGCTGTCGACTCCTGTCGATCGCGTGGACCTGGGCAACTTCCCCGTTCGACTCCGGCTGGCTGTGAAGAATGACAGCGCGCGGTGGCGCGGCCAACTGTGGACTGACGACGTCTCCGTGGGTTTCGATCAGGTCAGATCGGTATACTATCGGCGACCCACCCAGTTCAGCCTGCCGCCCGGGCTGTCCGATGGTGACTCTGTCTTCGCAATAGCCGAGGCGCGGCTCGGGTTTGGTGGTGCTTTCGCGTCGATGCGGACGACGTGGGTCAACCATCCTTTCAAGGTCGCGATTGCTGAGTACAAGCCTCTCCAGCTGAATGCGGCGGCCGAGGCGGGGATGAAGGTTCCACGCACCCTGATCACCAACGACCGCGACGAACTCTGCGCATTCGCGGAAGAAATCGATGGACCCGTGGTGTGCAAGGCATTCTCGTCACTAGTCCTGAGTGAAGGGGATGCAGTGGAGTCCGTCTATACAACGATCATCGACCCAGCCACGGTCGACCCGCAGCAGTTCTCAGCGACGGCCCATCTCATCCAGGAGTGGATACCCAAGGACTTTGAGGTCCGAGTCACGATGGTCGGTCAAGTGCCTTTTGCTACTGCGATCCGAGCCGGTTCCGACGCCGCGCAGGTGGACTGGCGCGCTGACTACCAGACGCTGAGCTACGAGCAGGTCGAGACGCCGCCCGACGTCGCAGAGAGCCTGGCTCGATACTTGGCCGCATTCGGGCTGAACTACGGTGCGTTCGACTTCGTGGTGGAACCCGACGGAACATGTCGATTTCTGGAGTGCAACCCGAACGGACAATGGCTGTGGCTGGAACACGAGGTCGGCCTGCCGATAGCGGCGGCGCTGGCCAAGCTGCTGACAAAAGGCGTCGAACTATGCTGAACTGGCAAGATAAGGCCCGCGCACTGAGCGCCGAACTGGACGCACTCGGCGTCCTCGACCCGGCCTGGCGCGCCGCCTTCGAGGATGTGCCCCGACATCTGTTCGTTCCGTCATTCTACCGCAACGACAACTCATTCGTCGACGGCACGCACCCCGAGATGCACGCCGAATGGTTGAGCGCGGTGTACAGCGATGAGTCGTTGGTGACCCAGCAGATCGCGATTCCCGACACCGACTCGCTCCGACCGACCAGCTCATCGACAAAACCCAGCCTTATGTCGCGGATGCTCGGCATGCTCGACGTGGCCGACGGGCACACCGTGATGGAGATCGGAACCGGAACCGGCTACAATGCCGCGCTGCTGTCGCACCGTCTCGGCGGAGACCGCGTCGCCAGCATCGACATCGATCCCGCCCTGGTCGAACAAGCCCGCGTAAGGCTGAAGGAGGCTGGTTTCAACCCGTTCCTGACAGCAGGCGACGGCGCACACGGAATCCGAAGCCGAGCACCGTTCGATCGGGTGATCGCAACCTGCGCCGTGCCGGCGATCCCGCCGCCGTGGGTGGATCAACTCGCCGACCAGGGGATCATCGTGACCGACGTCCGGGCAGAGACCTTCAGTGCGCTGGTCACCGCCACGAAGATCGCGCCCGACGTCGTACAAGGCCGTTTCCATTCGACGCCTGGACATTTCATGTGGCTGCGCGCCGATGCGGGAAACCCGCAGCGGGACGGGGGGAAACGTGACTTCGTCTTCAACATCGACGATGCGCGACGTTCCGTCACAACATTCGACCCGGCGATTCTTCGCGATCATGATTTCGGCTTCGTGCTGGCGCTCTGCATGCCCGACATCACCATGTCGAACGGGCTTATCAACACCGATGTCTACGTCGTACGCACGGGCGACGGATCGTGGGCGGAGGTCGACGCGACCACCCGCGTCACCACCCAGAACGGTGCCCGCTCAGTATGGGACGAAGTGCGGGCTGCGGCCCGGCGATGGGCGGAGCTGGGCAGGCCGGAACGGTCCCGCTTCGGACTGACCGTCACGAGCAGCGGCGAACAGCACATCTGGCTCGACCGCCCTGACAACGTGCTCACCGGCTGAGCCGAACCGTCCGAAGGTGAGCTTTGTCGTAAGCTCTCTTGATCCGGCGGCGTTGTCGTTGTCAGCGGTCGGTGAAGTTGTAGACGAGATAGCGGTGGGGCAGACCAGCCAGAATGCAGCAGAGCAAACGCCCCGGGGCTGGCAATACTTCCAATGTCTTCTGCAGTGCCCGGTGGTTCGGGCGGGCCCCGTCGAGGTAT
Source organism: Mycobacteriales bacterium (assembly GCA_038257875.1). GTDB lineage: Bacteria > Actinomycetota > Actinomycetes > Mycobacteriales > Pseudonocardiaceae > Pseudonocardia. The sequence continues at coordinate 12,896 of JBBSQN010000099.1, read as the reverse complement.
CTCATCTCGAAGCTCGGTGTTCCGGCTGTCGGCGTCGGGCGGTCGCTACTCCGTTGCGCTCGGCGCGCGCTTGTCCACCCGTCCCGGAAGTGCCCCGAGGCCCAGGCCAACCGCCAGCGCGACGCCGTGGATGTTTTCGACCGCGGCGAGCAGGATCGCGACCATTCCCGTTGCGACCACCACCGCGACGCGGACCGGCCCTGGTCTCGTCCGCACACCGCCAGCCGCGCGATCAGCCACCATGCCGGCCACTCCGACCAGGAACAACGGAAGCCACCACGTCGCGAGCATCGCCCCGAGCCAGAGGGCTACGGCCGAGGTAGCCCACACAGGTGCCGCTTCGCGGGCAACCGACCAGGCCACCACGCCCGCGAGACCGCAGACGGCCACGGAGTTGCCGGCCCCGACGGGTTGCCACAGGACACCCGCCAGCTGGCCGGCGAGCCCGGCCAGGAGGTAGGACAACGCCATCCACCGGCGGTCAACCACCTGCTCGGCCGCGGTCCCCAGTACGGCGAGGAACACGAGGTTCGAGACCGTCCCCGCGACGCCGCCGTCCTGCACCAGCAACGAGGTCACCCACCGCCACACTTCGCCGTGCAGTGCGGCCGGGGTGCGCTCGAGTGCCGCGGTCACGACGGGCACGACCAGCCCGGTGACGCTGACGGCCGTGGTGAGGACGGTGAGCACGACGGTCAGCAGGGGCAGGCGGCGCAGTTCGATGACCATGACCGCTCTCCCTCGCCCGAATGTAGACGGTCGCGGCTCACGCGCAGCGTAATGGGCCGAACGTAGATCATCTGTAGACGCTCGTTCGGGCAGCCGACTTCAGCGCCCGCTTCGCGACAGGTCTTCGAGAAGTTCCTGCAGACCTGAGCGACGCAGACCGGCTCGATCCTGCTGCCGTTTCTCGCCGTGTTCGATGTCGCGGTCATCGCTCTGGTCGTGCGGGAGTACCGGCAACTGCGCCGGGAGCGCTCTCACCCGAGGACGTTGACGGCACGGGCGACCACGAGCACGACGACGGTGAGGGCCACCGCGGACTGGACCATCATCGTCAGTTTGGCCCACCGGGACAGAGCGGTAGCACGTCAGTGGGGCTGAACGCGGTGGCGTTGGTGAACACGACAGGTACAGGTAGTCGACGAAGTAGAGTTCCCAGTCAGCGTCAGCGAACTGGGGACTCTGCATCTGCGCGAAGAGGAAGTCGGGTGTGCTGCGTTCGGCGGCAGCCCTGGCGGCGGGGCCGCCGCGGTCGAGTTCCCAGTAGCCGAGGGCGAAGGCCAGGACGTTGGTCAGCCAGACCGCTGCGCCCGCGGCGAGCAGTTCCGCGGCGCCCATCTCGCGACCAGCCGCCATGTCGAGCACGAGTAGCACCACGGACCATGCGTTGGACAGGCCCACCCATCCACGACAGGTGCGCCAGCCCGCCGAGGTCGCCGACGATGGTCGGCATCGCGGTGCCGACGATGAGGTTGGCCAGCATCGCCAGCAGCATGGCGATCAGTAGGCCGCTCATGACGACGTAGATCTCGCGCTTGGTCTTCGGTGCGCCCGGAGGTGGGTCCGCCACCGCCGTGGCCCCGATCGGGTCCGTTCCCACCGTCATCGACGCCCTCCATGTCCGTGACCGCTTACTGTACGACCGGCTAGCTGATATGCTAGCACCGTCTAGCCGGACGTCAAGTAAGTGGAATCGTGGGAAGATTGCGAGGAGGCCGGACGTGGACCAGCGACGCACCGACACCCGCGAGCAGATCCAGACCATCGCCCTGGAGCTGTTCGCCGAGCAGGGCTACGACGGCACATCGTTGCGCGAGATCGCCGAGCGGCTCGGGATGACCAAGGCGGCGGTCTACTACCACTTCAAGACCAAGGAGGAGATCCTGACCAGCCTCATCGAGGACTTCCTCGACCAGCTCGATGAGCTGGTGAGCTGGGGTAGCGAGCAGCCACCGGGCCGACAGAGGTGCCGGGCGGTGTTGCGCCGCTACAGCGAGCTGCTGTCCGGGCGCACAGCCGAGCTGGCGCGGTTCATGCAGGAGGGACAGTCGGCGATCCGTGACCTGGCGGTGGGTGTGGAGATCCGCAAGCGGTTCGGCCAGCTCGCCGACCTGCTCACTACCCCGGACCAGCCGCTGAGCACCAGGCTCCGGGCCCGGATCGCGCTGATCACCCTGCATGTCGGCACGTTCGCGGGAGCCGAGCTGGGGGGGAGCACACAGGAACGCCGCGACGCGTCCCTGCAGATCGCGCACGAGCTCATGGAGTAAGGGCCGCCTGATACGGCGGGATGGCGCATGTCTTCCGGTGCGACGTGTTCAGCTGGGACCAACCGTGCCGCGCATGGAGCCAGGGCCGCGAGCCGAGCGACCCACCACGACTGTCACGTTGTCGGTTCCGCCGCCGTCCAGCGCGTCCTGTACGAGGGCGCGGCAGACCTGCGCGGCCGACGTCATGTCGCGCAGCTGCTGCTCGATCCGCGCATCCGGCACATGCTTGGTCAACCCGTCGGTGCACAGCAACCATACGTCGTCGCGCACGACATCCATGGAGGTCACCACCGGCAGAGTGGTGCTACCGATCGCGCTCGTGAGTACGTGGGCCCATCGGCCGTGCAGCACCTGATCGGCCGGGAGACCCTCCTTGTCGATCAGTTCCTGGGCGACTGTCTGGTCCCGCGACAGCTGCTCGAGACGACCCGAACGAAGCCGGTAGCAACGGCTGTCACCGACCTGCACCAGGTAGAGCTTCGGCCACACGACAACAGCCAGCGTCAGCGTCGTCGCCATGCCGGTGAGCTCCGGATGTTCCTGGGCACGTTCGAGCACCGCCTCGTGTGACCGTCGAGCAGCGTCGGCAAGCGCATCGAGGGAACCGGCTTCATCGCCCGGATGGGAGATATGGTACCAACCCACCGCCGCCGATAGGTAGGACACCACCGCCTCGATCGCGGCCCGGCTCGCCTGCTCACCGCCAACGTGGCCACCGACACCGTCGGCCACCATGCCGATGAAGGCCATCCACTCGCTGGAGGTGTCAAAGAGTTCGAGCGGTATATTCGTCGCGTGCACCCTGGCGGCCTTCTGCAGCGAGCAGACCACGAAGTGGTCCTGGTTGTCCGGTCGCACCAGTCCTCGGTGCGACTCGCCGAAGACGTCCACCTCGTCGTTCCGAGGTTTGCCACCGATGGATACCGGTGGGGTCGCTGAGCCGAGCATGGCACCTCCAGTTGCCGGGACCCGACGTATCTTCCTGTCCCACGGCATCCTCGGTCCAGGTTCGACGGTCGACCGCCAAAACGGCTTGACCCCAACCGGTCGAGGCAATCGATCTTGCTGTTTGGGTCGATCTTGCCTGGGAACGCTGCGCGCGATGGAGGGTAGGCCCCTGGCCTGCCCGTAAGTACTGCCCGGCGGGGCCGTAGAGGCTCGCAGGTCGAGGGGGGATGCGTAGCGTCATCGCGTGCGACGCCGTAGGCGCCCTTGCCATGCTGCCGGTCACACCATGGCAAGTCCATACTAGCGCGGTGATCGGCGTCGTGAAGCGGTTCGGCGTCGATCCGGGCAGGCACCAGGCCCGGCGACGCCGTGGCCGCACCACCGACGGAGCACGTCCAGGCACGGGCGCCGGTCCACGTGCTCCAGCCCGGACCGTCCCCCGCCTCTTCCGCCAAAGTTCTGCTCTGCCACGATGTTCCCGGTCCGCCTCACCGGGCTGGCCTGCACGGGGAGCGAACTCGCCGCTCACGGCTGGACCGAGACCCGCTGGCCGCTGGCCTGCGCGGGCACCCGACCGGAGGAGCAATGGTGGACCGCGCATCTGTGGGCAGGACCGAACACCGGCTGGCACGACAAGAGCCGGGCCGGGTCCACTCCGAGACCGGAGGCAACTGATGAACGCCTCGCAGAACTGCGATCCGGCGCGGGTCGGTCAGATCGTCGTCGGCGTCGATGGATCACCCGAAGCGCTTGCCGCGTTGCGCTGGGCGATTGGGCACGCTCAAGAGCGCGGGCTGCTATTGCGCGTGGTAACCGCCTGGGGCCATCCGCAGGAGACGACCTTCGGCGACATGCACTCGGAGGACGACCCGGTCCCGTTGATGACCGCCGAGGAGATTCTTGCGTCGGCGATCGCCGACGCCGGGTTGCCGGTCGAAGACAGCAATGTCACCACCGTGCGCGTTCTGGGCCATCCTGCCGAGGTGCTGATCCAGGAGTCCGAGGACGCGGATCTACTGGTAATAGGCACGCACGGACACCGCAGGATCGTCGGGGCGCTGCTCGGGTCGGTGAGCCAGTACGTCGCCGCCCACGCAGCCTGCCCGGTCGTCCTCGTACGGCTACCCGCCCACGACCACAATCACGCTTGAACGCTACATAGGGCAGGATGCGGGTCTTGGGTGCGGTCGTCGCCAGCGATCGGTGACGTCGTGGGCACGGCGGCTCAGCAGCGGGGCTTCGTCGCGAGGATGTTGCCGTTCGTCCGGACGTAGTAGTTGGTGACGTAGCCGTCGTGGGGTGAGCTGATGCGGTACCAGACGGTGTCGCCGTTGACAGGCTCTCCGCGAACGAAGCAGTCGATGCGGACGTAGGTGCCGCTGCGTTCGACGGTCGCGACGACCGGGCTGGCGGTGCTGGGCTGGGCGCGGACGTGGAGACCGGGGATGCTGGTGGTCTGGCAGGCCGTGGTGAGCGCGGCGGCGGCAACGATCACCCCGATGTGCCGGTAACGGCGCGGACGGGCACGAGAGCGGGAGCCGCGGCCACGCTGCGGTGGATTCGACCTGCTCGAGCATGGGGGTGACGAGATCCGCGGACGAACAGTGATCACCTTCGTCTTTCGGTAGTGCCTGGCGGTGACGATAGTCGACGGGAGTTCCGGGCTCACGACCGTGTGATCGACTGTGCACCCTGCAGCACGATGTCGGTGGGTGTGGTCAGGGGGGCGGTCACAGTCAGCACACACCCGCCGCAGGCCTCTCGCGCGGTCACCGCGAGTACACCGCCATCGGGGTGCGGCTCGACGCCCTGCTGCACCGCCTCGCGCACCACGACGAGCACGCGCATCGCCGCGACCGGCATCTCGTGGAACGCGGGGTCCACGTCGAGCTCCACCTGCAACCGCTCGCCGAACCGGGCCTGTTCGAGCTGGAGGTAGCCGCGGACGGCGTCGAGCTCGCGCCCGAGCGTGCTCTCCCCCGGCTCGTCGGCGGTCCGCGACAGGTCGGCGAACCCGATCAGCAGCTCGCGGGCGCGGGACGGATCGGTGCGGATCAGGCTGGTGATGGTGTTGAGTGAGTTGTAGAAGAAGTGCTGCTCCAGCCGCCGAGTCTGCACCTGCGCAGGTAGTGGAGGGTCCGGGGCAGGCGCGGGCTCCGGCTCCGGCGGGCTCGCGGCGGCCGCCTCCGGTGGAGGTGGCTCGGCCATGCCACGGGATGGCGACGCGGACGGGCACGCCCACCGCGAGTCGTCGGCGTCAGCCTGTTCGATCAGGCCCCGCCAATGCGGCAGCCGCAGCCGCCCACCCGTCGCCCACCCGAGGAACTCCACAAGCCCCACGAGCCGCGGCTGCACCCAGATCGCGTGCCGGGCGGCATCGGCGGGCACCTCGTCGGCGAACGGCGAGCGCTTCCGGCGCAGCCTCCGCAGCGCCGCTACCTGGCGGCGCTGCTCCCCCGACACCCCGACCCGCCCGACGTAGCGCAGCCGGTTGCCGTCGGGGACCCCGAGCAGCAGGCTGGCGATCGCGTCCGGTTTGCTGAGATCGGTCGGTGTCCAGCCGCCCACGACGACCTGGCGGATGCGGGGCACCGGCACCTTGAGCCACAGCGGTGAACGCCCACCGGGGTGGTACCGGGAGCCCAGGTGTCGCGCGTGCAGGAAGTCCACGCCCTCGGTGTCGGCGAGCCGCAGCATCGTGGCCAGCTCGGAGGCGGGCAGCGGTGAGGTCGTCCAGATCGGGGCGCTGTCGAACCCGAGACCCTCCAAGAGCTCCCGCCGCTCGCGGTAGGGCCGGTCCGCGGTGCTGTGGCCGTCGAGCCAGAGCAGGTCGGCCACCTGGAAGTCGACGGGGACCTCGCGGATGCGCTGCTCGCTGGGGCGGAACAGGCCGTGGCGCCGCATGAGCAGCCGGGCCCGCGGCGCGTGCTCCTCCCCTCGCGCCACGAGCGTGCCGTCGAGCACCATCCCACCCGGCGGCGACCGGCGCTCCAGCGGCGGACCGAGCTCGGGGTAGGCGTCGGTCATCGAGACGTCGTTCGCGCTGAGCAGCCGCGTGCGGCGGCCCGGCTCGACGTAGGCGACGCAGCGGTGCCCCGTCCAGGCGAGCTCGACCACCCAGTCGGACCCGGTCGGCGGCGGGCCGGACCCCGTCGAGACGTGCATGGGCGACACGAGATCGGGCACCCTGCCCGAGGTCTGCCGACCCGTCACGGCGCTCACCCTAGGGTGTTCCGGGGACCCACACCGCCGCTTTGACTCAGTACGGGGGACGATCAGAAGCATTATGACGCTCACCGACCGCCTGCCCCCGACGCTCGACGACCCCGACGCCCTGGTCGAGGCGTTCACCGACTGGGCCTTCGAGGAGCAGGGCCTGTCGCTGTACCCGGCGCAGGAGGAGGCGCTGCTGGAGCTGGTCACCGGCAGCAACGTCATCCTGTCCACGCCCACCGGCTCAGGCAAGTCGCTCGTCGCCGTCGGGGCGCACGCCGCGGCGACCGCCCGCGGGCAGCGCACGTTCTACACCGCACCGATCAAGGCGCTGGTCAGCGAGAAGTTCTTCGCCCTGTGCGAGGTCTTCGGCGCCGACAAGGTCGGGATGCTCACCGGCGACGCCGCGGTCAACGAGAAGGCCCCGATCATCTGCTGCACCGCGGAGATCCTGGCCAACATCGCGCTGCGCTCTGGCCGGGACGCCGACGTCGGCTCGGTCGTCATGGACGAGTTCCACTTCTACGCCGACCCGGACCGCGGCTGGGCCTGGCAGGTACCGCTGGTCGAGCTGCCGCAGGCGCAGTTCCTGCTGATGAGCGCCACGCTCGGCGACGTCACGTTCTTCCGCGACGACCTCACCCGCCGCACCGACCGGCCCACCGCCGTGATCACCTCGGTGCAGCGGCCGGTCCCGCTGCACTACCGCTACGTGTTCACCGCGCTGCACGAGACGATCGCCGAGCTGCTGGAGACCCACGAGGCGCCGGTCTACGTCGTGCACTTCACCCAGGCCTCGGCCGTCGAGCGCGCGCAGGCGCTGATGAGCGTCAACGTCGTGTCCAAGCAGGACAAGGTGGCGATCGCCGAGCTGATCGGGAAGTTCCGGTTCACCGCGGGCTTCGGGAAGACGCTGTCGCGGCTGGTGCGTCACGGCATCGGCGTGCACCACGCCGGGATGCTCCCCCGCTACCGGCGGCTCGTGGAGACCCTCGCCCAGGCCGGGCTGCTGCGCGTCATCTGCGGCACCGACACCCTCGGCGTCGGGATCAACGTGCCGATCCGCACGGTGCTGTTCACCGCCCTGGCCAAGTACGACGGCTCCCGCACCCGTCCGCTCAAGGCGCGCGAGTTCCACCAGATCGCCGGCCGGGCCGGACGCGCCGGCTACGACACCATCGGCACCGTCGTCGCGCAGGCCCCCGACCACGAGGTGGAGAACGCGCGGCTGCTCGCCCGGGCCGGCGACGATCTGAAGAAGCGCCGCCGGATCGTGCGCAAGCAGCCGCCGGAGGGGTTCGTCGGCTGGTCGGAGACGAGCTTCGAGAAGCTACAAGGCGCCCAGCCCGAGGCGTTGACCAGCCACTTCAGCGTCACGCACGCGATGCTGCTCAACGTGATCTCCCGTCCCGGCGACGCGTTCGCCGCGATGCGCCACCTGCTGGAGGACAACCACGAGCCCCGGCCCCGCCAGCGCCGCCACATCCTGCGCGCCATCGCGATCTACCGGGCGCTGCGGGAGTCGGGCGTCGTCGAGGAGCTGCCCGAGCCCGACGCCGAGGGCCGCCGGGTGCGGGTCGTCGGCGACCTGCAGCTCGACTTCGCCCTCAACCAGCCCCTGTCCCCCTTCGCTTTGGCCGCGATCGAGCTGCTGGACCGGGAGTCGCCGGACTACGCGATGGACGTGCTCTCGGTGATCGAGGCGACCCTCGACGATCCGCGCCCGGTCCTCTACGCCCAGCAGAGCAAAGCGCGCGGTGAGGCCGTCGCGGCGATGAAGGCCGACGGGATCGAGTACGAGGAACGGATGGCGCTGCTCGAGGACGTCACCTACCCCAAGCCGCTCGACGAGCTCCTGCACGCCGCCCTGGAGACCTACCGGCGCGGCGCGCCGTGGGTAGAGGACGCTCGACTGTCGCCCAAGTCGGTGGCCCGGGACATGTCCGAACGCGCGATGACCTTCGTCGAGTACGTCTCGCACTACCAGCTCGCCCGCTCCGAGGGCCTCGTGCTGCGCTACCTGGCCGACACCTACCGCGCGCTGCGCCAGACCGTGCCCGACGAGGCCAAGACCGAGGAGCTCACCGACGTCGTCGAGTGGCTGGGCGAGCTGGTCCGCCAGGTCGACTCGAGCCTGCTCGACGAGTGGGAGAAGCTGGCCGCCGGTGCCGACGCAGTGGCCGACGGCCCACCGTCGCTGCCCCGCGGCCCCGACGGCGTCACCCGCAACACCCGCGCGTTCCGGGTGCTGGTGCGCAACGCGATGTTCCGCCGGGTCGAGCTGGCCGCCCTGCGCCGCTACGACCTGCTCGGCGAGCTCGACACCGCCGCTGGCTGGAACGCCGACGCCTGGCGCGCGGCCCTCGAGCCCTACTTCGCCGAACACACCGACATCGGCACCGGCCCCGACGCCCGCGGCCCACAACTGATCACGATCACCGAGGAACCCCACCGTTGGTCCGTCCGCCAGGTCCTCGACGACCCGGCTGGCGACCGGGACTGGACGATCACCGCAGAGGTCGACCTCGCGGCCTCGGACGAGGACGGAACAGCCGTCGTCTGGGTGACCGCCGTGGAGCAGCTCGGCGGCTGGTAGGCAGTGCTGTCCGGCCGGTACTCTCGCGGAAAACGTGATCACCCACGGCCACGGTGGTCGGGCAGACGGGAGGCACACCTATGACGGACAGGCCGAGCTGGGTGCCCGCTAACGTGGACATCACGCGCCCGAGCGCGGCCCGCGTCTACGACTTCGGGCTGGGTGGGTCACACAACTTCGAGGCCGACCGCGAGTTCGTCCGGAAGCTGTTCGCGATCATGCCCGACGGATTGATGATCCCGCAGGAGAACCGCAGCTTCTTGCGGCGAGCTGTTCAGTACCTGTGCGCGGCCGGGATCGACCAGTTCCTCGACCTCGGCTCCGGCATCCCGACCGTCGGCAACGTGCACGAGATCGCCCAACAGGCCAATCCGCAGGCGCGGGTCGTCTACGTCGACCACGACCCGGTCGCGGTCGCACACAGCCAGCGCCTGCTGGCCGACGACGACCTAACGGCCGTCCTGTCCGCCGACCTCTGCGCTGCCGGTAGCCTGCTCGCCCACCGCCCGCTGCGCGCCCACCTCGATCTCAGCCGACCCGTCGCCGTGCTCATGGTGGCGGTGCTGCACCTTGTACCCGACGAGAAGCACCCGGCCGCGTTCATCGCCGAGTACATGCAGGCGGTCGCGCCCGGCAGCTACCTCGTGATCAGCCACCTGAGCAGCGACGGCCGGGAGGACGCCGTCAAGACCATGGAGTTTTTCAACCGGCCCGGATCGCCCAGCCCGATGTACCTGCGGTCCCGGGAGGAGATCACCGCCCTCTTCGGGGGCGTGACCATGGTCGAGCCCGGCGTGGTGCGGATACCGCAGTGGCGGCCGGAGTCCCCCGACGAGACCACGCTCGACGCCGAGTCCTACCCCGGCTTCGCCGGCGTGGGCCGCCGCGACTGATCGAAAGCAGACGGAACGACGACGCGTCGGCCTGCCGGGCACGGCACGATCGTGGTCGTCCACCGCCGCAGCAACGGGTTGCTCGAACTCCCGCCGCATCGTACGTCGATGTACAATCTAGTACATGGCACAGCTGAGCGTGAGCGAAGCGCGGTCCACCCTGCCCGAGGTCCTGGACCGGGTGGCAGCAGGCGAGGAGATCACGATCACTCGGCACGGCAGGCCGGTCGCGGTCTTATTGCGGCCGGATTCGATTCGTCCGCGTCGGGCGGAGGATACGATCGAGCGCGCACGGGAACTGGGTGGGTTGTTGGCCGCCGCGCGGGAGCAGCCTTTGGGAGCAGCCGATCTCTCGGTGGATCGTGCGGAGGAGCTGGTGGAGGCCGTTCGTATCGGTCGCGACCGGTCCTGATGGATGCGTTCGACGCCGATGTCTTGATTTATGCCGCTGCCGCAGGGCATCCCGCAGGAGAGCGGGTACGCGCATTGTTCCCGCCGGAGATGGGAGGACTCGCGGGGCTCGGCTCGGTCCTGTTGCTGCCCGAGGTTCTCGCGAAGCCGATGCAGGATGGTGCAACAGAGGAGGTTCGGGCGCTGGTCGGGCTGCTGAGCCGGCTGGAGCTGCGGGTTGCCGATGCCGCGACTGCAGAGGTAGCGACCTCACTGGCTACGACCCATAGACTCCGAGCGGCCGATGCCATACATCTTGCAACAGCCGTCGTGGCCGGTGCGGACCGATTCATCACGAACAATCGTCGAGACTTTCCGACGACGATCACCGAGATCGTCGTCACCTATCCCGAGGCTCTGGACGCGTGCTGACGGCGCTGGGCGTGACGACCGCCGGGGCTGATCAGTGGCCGAGATGCTTGATCTGCTTGCGGACCTTCCGCAACGAGCCGACGTCCGCTCCCGCGGGCACTCGCCACACGTCGACACCACCCATCAGGGCGAACGCCCGGATCCGTACCACCGGGGCGCCGGGGTGCACGGCGGTGGTCATACCATGCTCGTCGTTGCCGCCGAGCAGCGCGAAACCGGTGACCTCGACCTCGACACCGTCGGGCACGTAGATGTCGTCACCGCCCATCAGGGCGACCGTCGTGATCGTCACCTGCGCGCCGTCGAGCTCGACCTCGCGCAGGTCCAAGGTGCTGCCCCCCATCACCGACACCGACGTCATCGTGCCGCTCAGCCGCCACCGTCCGGCGACGGTGGACCCGCCTATCAACGCGACCACCCAGCGCCGCGCCTTACGTCGCACAGGTGGTGGCGCGGTCGGCACCGGCAGGTCGGCGGTGACGGCCGCGAGCGCGCTGGCCGAGGTCGCGGCGTAGGCCTGCCGGGCCCGCTCGTCGAACTCGGCGAGGGTGAGGCGGCCCGCGCCGACAGAGTCGGTGAGACGAGCGACAGCGGACTCACGGTCGTGATCGAATGAGGGTGTCCGGGCAGGCTCGGCCATGTCACGACGCTAACGATGCCTCGTCCCGTCGCGCAAAGCGTACCGTCACCAGCACAGTTGATCCGCCGTGCTGCTCCGCCAACGCCCGACACGCTGAGCCGAACCGATACCGTCTCGACAACGAAGAACGACACACGACAGTGAGTGGTCGTTGGCGCACGCGGAGGCACAGACGATGGTGGACAGGCCGAGCTGGGCACCCGCCGATGTGGATATCACCCGCCCGAGCGTGGCCCGGGTCTACGACTACTACCTGAGCGGGTCACACAACTTCGAGTCCGACCGGGAGTTCGCCCGCAAGGTTCTCGCGGTGATGCCGGAGCTGCAGGAGATCGTGCAGGAGAACCGCGCCTTCCTGCGGCGCGTGGTGACGCACCTGTGTGCGGCCGGGATCGACCAATTCCTCGACCTGGGCTCCGGCATCCCGACCGTGGGAAACGTGCACGAGGTCGCACAGCGGGCCAACCCGCAGGCACGGGTCGTCTACGTCGACAACGAACCCGTCGCGGTGACGCACAGCCGAGACCTGCTGGCCGACGACCGGACGGTCGTGATAGCCGCGGACTTCCGCGACCCCGGTGGCCTGCTCACCGACCCGGTGCTGCGCGCGCACCTCGACCTCGACCGGCCGGTCGCCGTGCTGCTGGTGTCGGTGCTGCACTTCGTGACCGACGACGAACACCCGGCAGCGTTCATCGCCGAGTACATGCGAGCCACAGCGCCGGGCAGCTACCTGGCGATCAGCCACGCGGGCACCGACGGCAGGCCGGGTATCGCCCAAGTCCAGAAGATCTACAACCGACCCGAGTCGCCCAACCCGATACTGATGCGCTCGCGCGAGGAGGTCACCGACCTGTTCGGGGACCTGACCATCATCGAGCCCGGCGTGGTGTGTGCGCCCCTGTGGCGACCCGACTCACCCGATGACCTCCCGCCCGACATCGAGACCTACCCCGGTTCCGCCGGCGTGGGCTGGCGCGACTGACCTGGTCGAGCGTCATTGGGTTGAGTCCTCCGGATTTTTTCATGATTTTTTCTGGAGGCCGGTTGGAGAGCGCCGGAACTGTCGGTGGTCGCCGTTAGCGTGTTGGTCATGGAGGCGCAGCGGGTTCCGGAGGGGATGGCGGAGATGCCGCCGGGCCCGGAGCTGGCTGCGGTGCTGGCCGGGCTCGATGTGGACGTGGTCGCCAACGGTGACACGGTGGCGGTGATGCAGGCGTGGTCGCGGCAGCTGGCTCATGACCAGGCTCGGTTCCTGGCCGCGCTGGTGCAGGTCGGGCGGTCCACACCGTTCAGCGGGTCGCTGGAGCGGCCGGTGTCGGTGGGGGAGTCGGCTCAGCGTCTGATGGCGGCGGGGCAGTGGGCCGCCGGGGAGGTCGCCGCCGCGCTGCGGTGGACCCATCACCGGGCCGAGTGTGAGCATGCGTTCGCCGAGCAGCTGGTGTGCGATCTGCCGGTGGTGTTCGCCGCGCTCGAGGGCGGGGGGATCGACCGGGCCAAGGCCTGGGTGT
>JBBSQN010000098.1:0-20014 GCA_038257875.1 Mycobacteriales bacterium | reverse complement strand
TCGGTGACGGCCTCGAGAAAGAGCGTCGGGGGCGGGGCCCCCCCCCGCGCGGGGGGGGCGGCCCCCCCCCGACGCCGGGTAACTCGATCGTCTGCATGATACGGAGGGCGGCAACGTACTGTGGACCCTGATCCTGTGGAGGTCAGCGTGAGACGAGATCACAACCAGCGAGGAACCACAGTGCTGTCGCCACAACAGCCGCCGCCGAAGCCCGGTGCCCCCGAGCAGCTGGGCGACATGGCGATTGGCAAGGTCGGGCTCTGTCACCCGTGAAAAGCCTAAGTTAGGCGCGTCGACGCAACCGCCTGTGACCGTCCTAGCGTCTAGGATGAGCAGCAGCACGGCTTCATGAGTGAGGGAGACCAGCATGACAACGAGTGCATCACTCGAGGGTTCAGGAGGCGACAGTTTCAACATCCCAGATATAGTGAACTTCGCCGCCAGCGGCTCCATACGAGTTCCAACATTCCAGCGACAGTTCACGTGGGGAGCAAAAGATGTGCGCGATTTATTCGATAGTCTGTATCGTGGCTTTCCAATAGGAACACTACTCCTGTGGAAACGAAAAGCACCCGCGGGCGAAGTTTCGCTTGGACCGATAACGCTAGAAGTGCCGGAAGACCCGAGCGCCCTTTGGGTCGTCGACGGCCAACAACGGATAACGTCACTCTTTGCCGCGCTGTCACCCGAACACCGGGGAAGAGACGAGCGATTTGAGATCTATTTCGACCTCGCCACGGAGAAGTTCATTAATCCGCGTCGAGGTACAGTTCTACCACGGTCCATCCCGGTCCGCGAAGCACTTGCGACCCGCCCGTTGTTGAACTGGCTACGGAAACATTCAGATGATCTTGAGTCAGAGGACTTCGATCTTGCGGATCGACTTGGCGGAGCACTCCGAGACTACAAAATTCCCACCTATATCGTCGTCGGCGACGATCAAATCCTACTCCGTGAAGTGTTCGACAGAGTAAATTCGGCAGGAAAGCCGATCAGCCGAGCACAGGTCTTTCACGCACTGTTCGCAAGTGACGAACAGCCTGGAAGCCCAGCATCTGTCGTCAAGGAACTACAGCCGCTCAAGTTTGGCGATCCCGATGAGAGCCGAATAGTTCAGAGCGTGCTTGCAATCCGAGGCGGCGATGTCCAGCGTGATATCCGTGATGAGTTCACGAGCAAGGAGGATCCCGCAGATTGGTATGATCTCACACAACAAGCGCTTACGAAAAGCATTGAATTCTTGAGATCTGAGGGCATCAAACATTTACTGATGATGCCGAATACTCTGCCGATGCCTGCGCTTGCAGCGTTTTTTCATCTGCATCATGATCCTGAACCGTGGGTCCGACGACTTTTGAGCCGCTGGCTGTGGCGAGGTTGGGTCCACGGATTTGGACGCGAGAGCGGCCAAACTCCAACTTTGCGCCGCGCCATTCGGTCAGTCAATCCAGAGCATCGAAAGCCGGAGGAGGCGCCCTCCAGTTTCGAAGCAGTGAAAGCACTACTTGAATTCACACCCGATAGAGATGCTCCTCGTCTAAGCCTTGACGACTTCAAGACGAACTTTGCAAACTCTCGCCTAATTTTGCTAGCAATGGCTTCGCTCAACCCTCAGAAACCGGACGGTCAAACGATAGATATTGCTGCGGAACTCGAGTCACACGGTGTGGACGCAATCACCGAGTTCGTTCACGGCCACCGCACGAACGCCGCAGCTCGCGGCTTCTGGCCAGTAAACGAGCGCGTTCGTCCGGAAGATGGGGTCGATGGGGCTGTACTCAAGAGTCATGCCATCGACAGTATATCTGCGCAGAGTCTGCACGACGGAGACGTAGAGAGCTTTCTTAAGCGTCGCGGTGACGAAGTCCAACAACTTACCTTCAACTTCCTTAACAGCCGCCTAGAGCCTCAAGCAGTCATCCGCCCGCCCCTGCGAGATCTTGCTCTCGCCGGCGCGATGGAGGATGAGGAGTGATGACCGAAGAATCATCCCTAATTGTTCAGATCCAGACGCCTTCCGGCGACTGGATGGACGTTGGATATCTGCACAACCGGAAAGAAAAGAACTGGTTCGAGTTCGCGGATCCCTATTGGGAACAAGCCAGCCGACCAGTTCTGGGACAGATATTCGAGGAGCACGGCCGCGCATGGCAACCGAATGCGCATTCTGCGCTGCCAAGATGGTTCTCCCACCTGCTCCCAGAGGGACGCCTCCGCGAGGCTGTCGCAACCGCGGCTAACATAAAGAGCAGTCGTGAATTTGAGTTGATCCGAAGGCTGGGTTCAACCGACCTTCCTGGTGCCGTCCGAGCAATTGAGTCGGATACGAGAACCTCTGATTCTAGAATTCCTCATACTGTCAGCGATAGAGACCACGACGAAGATGATCCACTGCTGAAGTTTAGCCTCGCAGGGGCACAGCTGAAGTTTTCAGTCTACGGTGATGAACGTGGTCTAACTGTTCCCGCATCAGGCCAGGCAGGAAACTTTATCATGAAGTTCCCGGATGGGCGAGCAGGCTTCGACGGCGTACCAGAGGCCGAACTCGCGTCTCTCGAACTTGCGCGCGCAGTCGGCATTCGAACTCCTCAAGCTCACCTTGTAGAGCCTGCCGATGTTGCTGGACTTGAGGAGTGGGCAGCGGTTACGACGCGGCGAGCCTTGGCAGTCAAGAGATTTGACCGAAAAGGCAAGAACTTTCGGATACACATGGAAGAGCTTGCGCAGATTCTCAACATTCCTACCGCCCGAGACCGAGCAAAATACAAAGGCGTCAATTTCGAGACGGTTGCAATATTCATTGGAGCTCTTGCGGGCATCGATAGCGTTGGCGAGACCATCGACCGTATCGTGCTAAACATATTGATTGGCAACGGAGACGCCCATCTCAAAAACTGGGCTTTCGTGTACGTTGACGGTAGACATCCGACGCTCAGCCCAGTCTATGACATTCTTCCAACCGTGCTGTACATTCCGAATGACGACCTAGGGCTCAATCTGAATAAGAGCAAGAGCTTCTCTGATGTGCACATCGAAAGCTTTACCATCCTTGGCTCTCGAAGCGGGTACGGGGGTGACCGGGCGCAAAAGAGAGCCCGCGCCGCGGTCGAACGAGTCCGCGAGGAGTGGACGATACTGAAATCTTTCCTCAGCAAGAAAAACTTTACGTACTTGAATAATCGACTCAATGAGGCTTATTCAGGACGCGCGTACGGTTCAGCATCACCGCAGCTCAGACGTGGTGGAGCATGATCTACTTCTCGCCCGTGAATAAGCCTCAATGAATTGCCATTAGCGAAGCTGTAGAACGTTCGACACACCCAGCTGCAGCACGGCCGGATGACCCGTCTGCGGCTGCGCGTTAGCGGTGGAGCTATTCCGGGAGGGTGGCCGGGTCGAGTACGAGCAGCTGCTCTCCCGCCGGTTTGAAGCCCGCCCGGCGGTAGAACGCGGTGCTGCCGGCCGTCGGGGCCAGCAGCAACCGGCGATACCGGCGGGTGCGGGCGTGCTCGACGGCGGCCGCCAGCAGCGCGCCGGGCACGCCGCGGTCGGCGAACGAGGCGAGCACGAACGCGTTACCGACGTGCCCGATCCGGCCACCGCGCACACCCGGCCGGGGCATGTGCACGATCTCGACCACGTTGATCGAGCCGATCGGGGTGAACCCGCTGCGCTCGGACCCGACCTCGGCCAGCCAGAACGTCCGCCGCGGCAGCTCCACCCGCCACCACTGCTCGAACGCGGCCTCGAAACCGGGGTCCTCGACGGGGCTCCCGGTGCGCTCCTCCAACCAGGCCCGGCGCAGCCCGGCGAGCGCGGCCATGTCGCGCTCGTCAGCGACCCGGATGGTGACCTGCGGGCCGGATCCTGCGCCCTCAGCCACCCGCGCCCGTGCCTCCGGAGAACGGGTTCCCCGCGCTGTCCACCGGGGTGAGCGGCAGCAGCGTCGTGCCGCTGGGACCCACCTCGATGGCGGTGCCCGGGGCCGGGCACACGCCGCAGTCGAAGCACGGGGTCCAGCGGCAGTCGTCCTGCTCACGCCCGGCCAACGCGTCCTGCCAGTCGTCCCAGAGCCAGTCGCGTTCCAGCCCGGAGTCGAGATGGTCCCACGGCAGGATCTCGTCGCGGCCGCGCTCGCGGGTGGTGTACCAGGCGAGCGAGACGCGCAGCGGCTCCAGCTCGGCGGCCGCCGCGCCCGTCCACCGCTCGTAGGAGAAGCCCTCGCTCCAGCCGTCGAACCGGCCGCCGTCGCGCCACACCCGCTCGATCACCCGGCCGACGCGCCGGTCGCCCCGGGCGAGCAGGCCCTCGATCAGCGACGGCTGGCCGTCGTGGTAGCGCATGCCGATGTTTCGTCCGATCTTGCGGTCGCTGTTGACGGCGGCCCGGAGCTGGCGCAGCCGGGAGTCGATGACGTCAGGCGGCGCCTGCGCGGCCCACTGGAACGGGGTGTGCGGCTTGGGCACGAAACCGCCGATGGAGATCGTGGCGCGGATGTCCTTGCGCCCGGACGCCGCGCGCCCGGCCGTGATCACCCGGTGCGCCATGCCGGCGATCTCCAGGACGTCGGCGTCGGTCTCGGTGGGCAGCCCGCACATGAAGTAGAGCTTGACCTGCCGCCAGCCCTGCGCGAACGCCTCGCTGACGGTGCGGATCAGGTCCTCCTCCGACACCATCTTGTTGATCACGCGACGGATCCGCTCGGAGCCGCCCTCGGGGGCGAACGTGAGCCCGGAGCGACGGCCGTTGCGGGAGATCTCGTTCGCGAGGTCGATGTTGAACGCGTCCACCCGGGTGGACGGCAGCGACAGCGAGGTGTGGGTGCCCTCGTACCGGTCGGCCAGGCCCTTGGTGATCTCGGCGATCTCCGAGTGGTCCGCCGAGGACAGCGACAGCAGCCCGACCTCGTCGAACCCGCTGGCACGCACCGCGGTGTCGACCATCTCACCGATACCGGCCAGCGACCGCTCCCGCACCGGCCGGGTGATCATCCCGGCCTGGCAGAACCGGCAGCCGCGAGTGCAGCCGCGGAAGATCTCCACGCTGGCCCGCTCGTGCACGGTGTCGGCCAGCGGCACCAGCGGCGCCTTCGGATAGGGCCAGGAGTCCAGGTCGGTGGTGGTGCGCTTGGTGACCGTGCGGGGCACGCGCGCGTCGGTCGGCTCGACGGCGGCGATCGCGCCGTCGGCGCCGTAGCGCACCGCGTAGAGCGACGGGACGTAGCAGCCCTCGATCCCGGCCAGCCGCAGCAGCAGCTCCCGGCGCCCACCCGGACGGCCTTGCGCCTTCCAGGCCTTGACCACCTCGGTGATCTCGCCTACGACCTGCTCGCCGTCGCCGATCGCCGCGACGTCGACGAAGTCCGCGACCGGCTCCGGGTTGAACGCAGCGTGCCCGCCCGCCACCACGACCGGGTGCTCAATCCCCCGGTCGGCGGCATACAGCGGGATACCGGCCAGGTCGAGCGTGGTGAGCAGGTTCGTGTAGCCGAGCTCGGTGGCGAAGCTGACGCCGAGCAGGTCGAACGCGCCCACCGGGCGGTGGCCGTCGACGGTGAACGCCGGTACCGCGTGTTCGCGCATCAGCGCCTCGAGGTCGGGCCAGACGGCGTAGCAGCGCTCGGCGAGGGCGTCGGCGCGCTCGTTGAGCACCTCGTAGAGGATCATGACGCCCTGGTTGGGCAACCCGACCTCGTAGGCGTCGGGGTACAGCAGCGCCCACCGCACCTCGACCGACTCCCAGTCCTTGAGCTGCGCGTTCAGCTCGCCGCCGACGTACTGCACGGGCTTGACGACGCGCGGCAGCAGTGGCTCGAGGTCGGGGAAGACGGACCGGGGGTTCACGTTGACCCAGAGTAGCCCCGCCACCGAACCGGAGCCTCCCGGGCACCGAACGCCGACCGATGAATGAGTGCTACCAGCGCGTCGGCGAGATCGAGATCTGCTACGAGTCCCTCGGCGATCCGGAGCACCCGACGGTGCTGCTGATCATGGGGTTGGGCCTGTCGATGGACTGGTGGCGCGACGATTTGTGCACCGACCTCGTCGCCCGCGGCTTCCGCGTCGTGCGCTTCGACAACCGCGACGTCGGGCGCTCCACGCACGTGGGCGGGCCCGGGATCTCGGGTTGGCAGTTCGTGCGGCGCCGCGCCAAACCGGTGTACACCCTCGGTGACATGGCCGACGACGCCGCCGGCCTGATCGCGGCGCTGGACCCGCGCGGGGCCCACGTCGTCGGCGCCTCGCTCGGGGCGATGATCGCCCAGGAGGTGGCGATCCGGCACCCGGCCCGAACCCGCTCCCTGGTGTCGATCATGGGTAGGCCCGGTGACGGGCGCACCGGCAAGGTCTCCTGGCGGATGGTGCCGGAGTTCCTGCGGCCTCCGCCTGCGGACCCCGTCGAGGCCATGGTGCGCAGCTTCCGCCGGATCGGCTCGACCGGGCGCACCGAAGGCGACGATGAGGACGTGCGCATCACCCTGCGGCGCGCGATGCGCCGCGAGACCGGCGGCGGTGCGGGCGGTGGACGCCAACTCGCGGCGTGTGTGGCCGAACGCGACCGTACGGCCGACCTGCGCCGCCTGACGGCGCCGACGCTGGTCCTGCACGGCTCGATCGACCGGGTCATCCAGCCCTCCGGCGGTCGGGCCACAGCGGCCGCGATCCCCGGCGCGGAGCTGCTGGAGATAACCGGCATGGGCCACGACCTGCCCCGTTGGGTCTGGCCGACCCTGATCGACGGGATCACCCGGACCGCCGCACGCGACACCCGGCGGCCAGCAGCTTAGTAGTCCGCGCACGAACTTCGGTGGCGTCAACGGTTCAGGTGGTCCTCGCATGGTGCCCAACCCGTGCGATCTGATCGCACGCCCTGCGAGGCACCGGCCGACCTACGCCGCCACGATCGACGGGCACTCCCGCCTCGGCGCAACGCGCCGGTTCGTCAGTCCAGCACCGGTCAGATAGCCCGCCCGATAATGACGGCGTGTCCCGGTCTTGTGATCATCCGGGCGTACTCGATGATCAACGCTCATCCGCATAGCCGGCTTGCCCTCCACGCAACAGCAGACCGTGTGAGAGATCCCACAGCAGGTAGTACGCCTACCACCAGCACCACCTGTCCCAACCGCACCTATTTTCTGACTCGCTGCGCTGTCGCCGCACTATGGAACCGTAATTGCGCATGCCGTGCCCACGGGATCCTGCTTGCGAGCACTCAGGACGTGGCACACTATTGAGGTAAGGAGACGGCACCACCACGGAACGGGGGAAAATCCTGGAGGTTGATGACATGCTCAAGCTAACGTACAGGAAAAAGCTCGCCGACGAGGCTCTCCGATCATACACCGCCACTCGGCAGGCCATGCGATCATCGGCCGAAGGGGACGAGACCGACGGCTACCAGATTTCTGTAAAGTCAAGTCTCCACTGCAAAAATCTTATCTTACACCACCGTTTGAACTTCTTCAACACGGAGCAGGTCACTGGCGTGCACGTTCGGAAGGCCTGTCGATGACCATGGGCACCGGCGACCCCACAACCACACTGATGGCGGTGTTCGAAGCCATTCCGAACCAGCTGAATCCGTACGCTGACACCGCGATACAGCACCTCGACCGGTGGGTCGCCGAGCAAGGAGTGATCATCGCTTCGGCAGCGAAGGATCGATTCGAGCAGGCAAATTTCAGTTGGTTCGCGGCAGCGGCTTATCCCACAGCAAACGAGACCGATCTCGCACTGATCACCGACTGGTTCGTCTGGTTTTTTCTGCTCGACGACCAACTGGACGATGGTCGGCTCGGCAAGAATCCGGAACGCATCAACACGTTGATGACCATGATTTTCGACGTTCTCGACGGTCCGGAAGACCGGGGACATGGGCCAGCCACACCGACGATCGTGACATCATTAGCAGATCTCTGGCAACGCACCGCAGTATCTGCCAGTTCAGCATGGCGGCGCCGATTTATCGACCACATGATAGCAGGTGGGATGGCAGCCTGCTGGGAGGCTGATAACCGGGTGCGTGGCGTGGTCCCGGACGCAGCGACCTACGTGCAGAAACGAAGGCACACCGGTGCGATCTACGTGTTCATGGACCTGATAGAAATCGTCGAGCACATCGACCTACCCGCGGAGATCTATGGCCGAGAGCCATTCGCGGGAGCGCTGCGGGCCGCCTGCGACGTGGTCGCTTGGACCAACGATCTGTACTCGCTGGACAAGGAGGCCTCGATGGGAGAGTACCATAATCTCGTTGCCATAATACAACACGAACGCGCACTAAGTCGAGTCGACGCCATCAAGTCGGTCACCCGCTTGATCAGCGAGCGGGTGCGGGATTTCTTTCGCGAAGAACTTGCGGTCCACGCGGCTTGGCCGACGAGCTCCGTCGAGGTGTCGGGGTACCTAGCCGGAATGCGGTCCTTTATGCGCGGCAACCTGGACTGGTCGGCAACGACCCGCCGGTACCGAGATACCCGGCGGCACAGCCCGGACCCGACTCGCTATCTCGAAGCGGGAGTGGTCGAACAGACCGGGCAGTGGGAGACCCGATGAACACCCCGATCGTCACCAGCCGGTCGGTGCTGATCACATACCCGGAAGTGCAGGCAGCCCGTGGGTTACTGCCGTCGGTCTTGCAGCACTGGATCGATCGGCTCGGAGGGGACCTGAGTCGAATCTGCGGCTACCAGCTGGGCCTGTGCAGATCTGACGGTACGCCTACTGGCAAGATCGACGGGAAGCTCCTACGGCCAGCTTTCGCATTTCTGTGTTCGGCCGTTGCGGGCGGTGTACCCACTGACGTCGTGCCTGCCGCGGCGGCGATCGAGCTGCTGCACAACGCGTCACTGATCCACGACGACATCATGGACGGTGACCGTGAACGGCGACATCGGCCCACGGTGTGGGCAGAGTTCGGCATACCGTCGGCGATCCTCGCCGGTGATGCGCTCATTGCATTGGCTTTCGAGGTTCTTGTGGGCAGCAAAAATCAGGCCACTTCTGATGCCGTAGCCAACCTCGCCAAGACGCTTCGCCTCTTAGCCCGCGGGCAGGACAGTGACCTCCGTTTCGAGAACACGTCGATAGTGGGCGTGGACGATTGCTTGGCCATGATGGCTGGCAAAACCGGCGCGCTGCTGGGGTGGGCATGCCGGTCCGGCGTCGCTTATGCGGCTGCCCCTGCCGTATGGCTGGACCGGTTTGAGCAGTTCGGTACTCGCCTCGGAGTCGCCTTTCAGCTGGTGGACGACGTGCTGGGCATCTGGGGTGATCCGCAGGTGACAGGCAAGCCGGTGGGATCCGATCTGCGGGATCGGAAGAAAAGCGCGCCCGTGGTGGCTGCTCTCACTGCGGGGACCGCAGCGTCGGCTCGGCTCGCCGGCTTCTACTCCGGGGCACGAGGTTTCACGGACAAAGAGGTGACGCTCCTGACCGAGCTGGTGGCGGACGCAGGCGGGCGGAACTGGGCACTGAGTGAGGCTGAGCGCCAGCTCTCGGCTGCGTGGGACCTGCTCGACGGGCTTGAACTGGAGCCCACGGCACGCCGCAGTCTCACCACGCTGACCAGTGACCTCATAACTCGACGCAGGTAAACCGTCCACAACGCAGACGAGGTCGCGACGTCGTGGTCTCACCCCCAGGCGGCTCGGACCGGGTTACCGGCGGTGGTCAGCCGACGCGCGGTGGCGGCGAGCACCGCCACGATCGCGACCGCGCCGGTGCCGACCACCGCGGCGGGCGGGTCGTTCAGCGCGATCCCCGCCAGCGCCCACACGGCTGCGGCCGCGTATCCGACCACGGCGGTACCGGAGATGACCACCCACGACACGATCGCCACCGTCGCCAGCAGCACGACGACCGCGGCGATGGCGGCAAGGGCGCCGTCCCCAGGCAGGCCCACCCCCACACCGGTGGCGGCAGTGCCCAGCACCGTCGCCAGCGAGACCCACCCAGTGTAGAGCGCCACCGTAGCGCGGAACACGACCCGTTCCACCACACCCGAGGCCGGCACCCGGCTCAGCCGCCCGAACACCACGGCCAGGCTCACCAGCAACGCGATGATCAGCAGCTCGGCGAGCGGCAGCAAGCGCGCCCCGAAGGCCAGGATCCACAGCGGGTTGAACACCGCCGACGCGGCCAGCCACCAGCCGGTCTGCCGGTGGATCTCGCGCGCCCGCTGAGCCGGGAGCAGCTGGTAGACCGCGTAGGCGAGGAAACCGGCGTAGATCGGCGCCCAGATGACAAACGCCCAGTCCGCGGCCAGCAACGGCGTGGCGAACTCGCGAGCGACAACCCCGATCGGATCTCCGGTGGCGCCGCTCGCGCCGAAGCCGGACACGACGATCTGCACCACCGCCAGGAGCGCCACGACGGCGCTCCGCACGAGATCAGCCGACGTCGAGCGCTGCGAGGTAACCGTCATGGATCCATCATCGACCCGACCGCAACCCCGGGCCAGCCGACTCCGCCGCCGACGTCGCGGGTGATCGACGTTTCCGGCGAGGCGTTAGGATCGCGCGATGTCGCAACGGTGCGGTCGTCGGAGCCCGGGTGGCGTGGCTGCCCTCGTCATTCTCGTCACTACCGCCTTGGTCGGGTTGCTCGCCGGGTGCTCGGGCGCCGGCGCGCCGCCTGAGCTGCCGCCGGCGAACGAGCTGCTGTCGAGTTCGGCCGCCGCGATGCGCACCGTGACCACGGCGGCGATCGCGATCGAGGTCGACCCGGCCGCCACCGTCGTGCCCATCCGCAGCGCCACCGGGCACCTGACCGCCGACGGAGAAGCCGAGGGCAGCGCCGTGCTCTCGGTGTTCGGCAGCCCGCCGCTGGAGTATCAGCTCGTCGTCACCGGTGGGGTGCTCTACCTCAAGGGCCCGACCGGCGGGTTCACCCAGATCCCGCTCACCGTGGCGTCGGGCATCTTCGACCCGACGGCGATCCTGGACCCCAGTCGGGGCACGGCGGCGCTGCTCTCCGCGGCCGAGAACGCCACGACCCAGGCGCGGGAGACGGTGGACGGCGTCGACTCCTACCGCGTCATGGCCGTGTTTCAGCAGGAGAACGTGAACGCGCTGGTGCCCGGCGTCGCCAACGCCGTACCCGGCGTCGTGTGGCTCGACGTCGCGACGTCGCGGCTGGTCAGGGCCGAGCTGCAGCTTCCCGACGGCCCGGGCGAGGAGCGCGGCGGGCTCGTCACGGTGCGGCTGTCGGAGTACGACGCCCCGGTCACCATCACGGCCCCGAGCTAGGCTAGGAGGGCATATGGCGCTACGCACCGCACCCGCCGCGCGCCCGCGGCTGGCGCTCGGCGTCGGCGCCGCCGTCGTGCTGCTGGGCGCCCTCGACACCTACGTCGTCGTCACGCTGCTGGTGTCGATCATCGACGATCTCGCGGTGCCGCTGAACCGGCTGGAGCGGGCCACCCCGCTGGTCACCGGCTACCTGCTCGGCTACGTCGCGGCGATGCCGCTACTCGGGCAGCTCTCGGACCGTTACGGCCGTCGGGTGGTGGTGCAGCTGTGCCTGGTCGGCTTCGCGGTGGGTTCGGTGATCACGGCCCTCGGCACGGACCTCACCACGGTGGTCGCCGGGCGCACGCTGCAGGGCATCGCGGGTGGGGCGCTGCTGCCGGTGACGATGGCGCTGGCCGGTGACCTCGTCGCCGAGCGGGGCCGCGCCACCGTACTCGGCCTGGTCGGGGCGGCACAGGAGCTGGGCAGCGTGGTCGGTCCGCTCTATGGCGCCGGGCTCGCCGTCCTGGTCGGCTGGCGCGGGGTGTTTTGGGTGAACGTGCCGCTGGCCGCCGTGGCGATGATCGGGGTGCACTTGGGGCTGCCTCGCCGGTCGGCGTCGTCGGATCAACCGGCGCGGGTCGACGTCATCGGTGGGTTGCTGCTCGCCGCGGCGCTCGCACTGCTGGTCGTCGGGCTGTACAACCCCGAGCCGCAGCGGGCGGTGCTGCCGCCGTGGGGCTGGCCGACGATCGCCGCGGCCGTCGTTGCGCTCGTCGCGTTCGGCGTCTGGGAGGCCCGGGCGCGGACGCGGCTGCTCGATCCGGCGGGCGTCGCCGGACGCCCGCTGCTGGCCGGGCTCGTCGTGAGCTTCCTCGCCGGGACCACGCTGTTGGTCACACTCGTCGACGTGGAGCTGTTCGCCCAGACCCTGCTGGGCCGCGACGCCACGGGCGCCGCCCTGTTGCTCACCCGGTTCCTGGTCGCGCTGCCGGTCGGGGCGCTCCTGGGCGGGGTACTCGCACGGCGGCTGGGCGAGGCGGCGACCGGAGCGACCGGCATGGCCCTCGCGGCGGTCGCGTACTGGCTGATGTCGGGCTGGCCCGCCGACCCGCTCGTCGCGACCCGCGTCGCCGGGCTGTCGATGCTCGATACCGATCTTGCGCTCGCCGGGCTGGGCCTCGGGCTGGTGATCGCCCCGGTCTCGGCGGCGGTGCTGCGCGCCGTGCCGGCGGACCGGCACGGGATCGCGTCCGCCGCCGTGGTCGTGGCCCGCACGGCCGGCATGCTGATCGGGGTGGCGGCGCTGACCGGGTGGGGGTTGCACCGCTTCAACCAACTCACCGGGGCGCTGACCATCCCGCTTCCGGTCGACGCGTCCGGGGCGTTCCTCGACCCGGACGTGTACCAGCAGCTGCTCGCGGCCTACATCGCTGCGGTCAACGCCGCGCTGCTCACCCAGTACCGGGAGATCTTCGCCATCACCGCGGTGTGCGCCGGGGCCGCAGCCCTGGCTGCCCTCGCCCTTCGGCCTGTGCGCGGATAACGCTGTTCGGGCGACGATTTCCGCTCACGAGCGCCCGAGGCGCAGCTGGAGCCAGTGTTCGTCGCGGAGATCGTCGGGGGCGATGCGCAGCGCGTCCGGCCAGACGCCGACCTCGGTCCACCCGCGCGCCGTGTAGAACGCAGGCAGCGACGTTCCGCCCCGGGTCGCGAGCAGCAACTGCTCGAGGCCCAGCGCCCGGGCGTGGGCGACCGCAGCGTCGAGCAGCACGGTGCCCCAGCCGCGGCGCTGCAGGTCGGGCCGGACCATGAGCAGGAACACCTCGGCGCGGTGCTCAGCGTTGATCCACTCCCCACGGCGCAGAAAAACGGTTCCAACCAGCGTGTGATCGGCCCCGAGCACGAGAAGCTGCTGGCGCCGGGCCCGGACCTGTTCGATCTCCTGCTCCGCGGCCGCGCGAACCGTCTCCTCGGGGGTGTCGAGACGGAATCGCACCGCGCCGCCTGTGCGCACCACGTCGAGCCAGAGCGAACCCAGTGCCGTCGCCATCTCCGGGTGCACCTCACGAACGAGGTGCGGCCCGCTGACAAACGGCCCGCCATCCCCGGCCACACTCACAGGTGCGGGAACCAGAGCTTGATCTCGCGGGTTGCGCTCTCCGGCGAGTCCGAGCCGTGCACCAGGTTGGACTGGGTCTCCAACCCGAAGTCGCCGCGGATGCTGCCCGGCGTCGCCTTCTCGACGGGGTCGGTGCCGCCAGCGAGCTGGCGCCACGCGGCGACGGCCCGCGGGCCCGCCACGACAGCCGCCAGCACCGGGCCGGAGGTGATGAACTCCAGCAGGTCTTCGAAGAACGGCTTGCCGTCGTGCTCGGCGTAGTGCTGGGTGGCCAGCTCATGGTCGACGGTGCGCAGCTCCAGAGCCACGATGTCGAGGCCCTTGCGTTCGATACGGGCGAGAACCTCGCCGACCAGCTTGCGCTCGACGCCGTCGGGCTTGACGAGGACCAGGGTGCGTTCAGTCACGACGTGCACCCTATCGACGGCTCAGGTCGTCGTCGGTTCCAGGGCGGCGGCACCGAAGGAGACGCTGAACCGCTCGCACCAGATGCTGACGCTGTCGAGCTCGGTGAGGTCCACGTCGACCGGTATCGGGTAGTTGGAGCTGCCGACGTTGCCCTTGAGCTCACCGAGGTCGACCCAGTTGCCGTCGTCGAAGACACCCCAGCCGTCGCGGCCCTCGATGACCGGCGCGTCGGTGAGCCACACCTTCAGCACCGGGCCGTTGCTGGTGTCCAGGTCCTCCAGCCGCAGCACGCGCGAGCCGTCGGGCAGCTCGAGTACCACCGCCGAACCGGTGGTCGTGTGCTCGTGACTGATGAACTCACCACGAGCCAGCTCGACCGGCTCGACCGGCGCAGCAGGCTCGGCAGGAGCGACCACCCCGGGCTCAACTGGAGCCGAGGCCACGGGCAGAGCCTCGTCGACGGTCTGGTCGACGAACAGCTTCCACGGCTGCAACAGGTACAGCGCGACAACAGCGAGCACGGCGACGACAGCGAGTACCGTCCAGACGACGGGGTGGCGGCGCAGCGAGCGGCGCGGCGTGGTGGTGGCCATGTCCACAGTGTGCTCGACGACGGGCAGCTCGCTGCGCCGCCTTCCTTACGGATCAGAGGTCTGTTGGCCGGGCAGCTCGCCGCGCGCGATCTTCCCGGCCATGTCGCGACGCAGGACCAGCAGCCCACCCCAGACGAGCGCGAACACCACACCCAGCACGCCCAGCGCGGGCACCAGCAGCCCGCAGGCGATCATGACGACTTGCAGCGCGAGCGCGAGCCGTAGACCCCACGGCTGCCGCTGCACCCCAGCCGCCACGATCATCGCGGCGGCCAGCGCAGCGATCACGATGACGCCGAGCGGCGTGGCGCCCTCCCCGAACTTCGGCAGCACCAGCAGCGCGAGCAGCACCACGATCGACTCCAGCACGAGCGTCGCGGCGAACACCCCCCGCAGCCCCTTCATCGGATCCGGAGCGTTCACCCGGGCACCTTGCCGAACAGGGTGCGGGCCTCCCCCGCCGTGACCACCGAGCCGGTCACGATCACCCCGACGCCCGACTCACCACCCTCCTCGGCCAGCTCCCGCGCCTGCTCGACGGCGTGGGCCAGCGCGGGCTCCACGCTGACCCGGTCACGTCCGAACACCTCGGCGGCGAGTGCGCCGAGCTCGTCGGGGTCCATCGCGCGGGGCGAGGAATTGGCCGTGACGACGACCTCGTGCAGGACCGGCTCCAGCTCGGCGAGCATCCCGCGGGCGTCCTTGCCCCGCATAACCCCGAGCACGCCAACCAGCCGGGTGAACCGGAACTCCGAGGTCAAGGCCGCGGCGAGGGCGCGAGCGCCGTGCGGGTTGTGCGCGGCGTCGGCGAGCACGGTCGGCACCTCCGGTCCGGCCGCGAGCCGCTCCAGCCGTCCCGGGGACGACACGCCCGCGAACGCCGCCCGGATCACGTCGGGATCGACCGGCTGCCGCGGCCCGGCACCGATCAGCGCCTCCACGGCCGCCAGCGCGAGCGCCGCGTTGCTCGCCTGGTGCTCGCCGTGCAGCGGCAGGACGATGTCGTCAACCACACCGCCGAGCCCCTGCACCGTGAGCCGCTGCCCGCCCACGGCGAGCTCCCGGTCGCGGACACCGAACTCCACGCCCTCGCGGGCGACCTGCACGTCGAGCTCGGTGCACCGCTCGAGCAGCACCTCGGCCACGGCCTTGTCCTGCGCGGCCAGCACCGCGACCGCACCGGGCTTGATGATTCCGGCTTTCTCCCGGACGATCCCGAGCAGGTCGGCGCCGAGGAACTCCACATGGTCCACCCCGATCGGGGTGATCACCGCGACGGCGCCGTCGACGACGTTGGTGGCGTCCCAGCGCCCGCCCAGCCCGACCTCGACGATGCCGGCCTCGACCGGCGCGTCCGCGAACGCGGAGAAGCCCATCGCGGTGAGGACCTCGAACTTGGAGAGCGGGACACCCCCCTTCGCGTCGACCAGCTCGACGAACGGCGCGACGTCGCGGTAGATCTCGACGTAGCGCTCCGGGGTGACCAGCCGGTTGTCCACGCTGATCCGCTCGGTGGCCTGCTGCAGATGCGGGCTGGTGTAACGCCCGGTGCGCAGCCCGATCTCGGTGAGCAGCGCGTCGGCCATGCGCGCCGTCGACGTCTTGCCGTTGGTGCCGGTCAGGTGCACGACGGGGTAGCCGCGCTGCGGCGTACCGAGCACGTCCACGAGCGCGGCGATCCGCTCGGTCGAGGGTTCCATGACCGTCTCCGGCCAGCGGCGGTCCAGCGCTGCCTCCACGGCGACGAACTCCGCGAACCCGGCCACCTCGCCGCCAGGTCCCACCTCCCAGGGGTCAGTCACGAGGGCGGCAGCGCAGCGAGCCGGGCCGTGACCCGTTCGATGCCGGCGACGGCGGCGCCGCGCCGCGCCCGGATGCCCTCGACGACCTCGGCCGGGGCCTTCTCCACGAACCTCGGGTTGCCCAGCTTCGCGTCGGCCTGGTCGAGCTCCTTGCGCGCGGCGGTCAGGTCGCGGCCGAGCCGGGCGCGCTCGGCGGCCACGTCGATGGCGCCGGAGGTGTCCAGCTCGACGTGGACGGTGCCCGCGGCGAGCGCGACCTCCAACGTCGCGGTCGGCGCGAAGCCCTCCCCCGGCGCGTCCAGGCGGACCATCGACGCGACGGCCGCGCGGTGCCCGCCGAGCCCGGCCTCGTCCAGCCCCACCAGCCGGGCGGCAACCCGGCGGTTGTCGGGGACGCGCTGCTCGGTGCGGAACCGACGCACCTCGGTGACCAGTTCCTGCACCGCCGCGACGCGCGCGGTGGCCGCGACGTCGGTGGCCGCACCGGCCTCGACCGGCCACGGCGCGACGACGACGGACTCTCCGCCGGTGAGGGCGATCCACAGCGCCTCGGTGAGGAACGGGGTGACCGGGTGCAGCAGCCGCAGCAGCGCGTCGAGGACGTGCCCGAGCACGGCGCGGGTGCCGTCCGCAGTGGCACCGTCGGCGAGCTGGACCTTGGCGAGCTCGAGGTACCAGTCGCACAACTCGTCCCAGGTGAAGTGGTAGAGCCCCTCGACCGCCTTGGCGAACTGATAGTCCTCCAGCAGCGCGTCGGTCTGCTCCCGCACCTCGCGCAGGCGTCCGAGGATCCACGCGTCGGCGTCGGTCGGGGCCGCGGGCAACGACAGGCGCGGGTCGGCGCCGACCCCGAGCGCGAATCTCGTGGCGTTCCACAGCTTCGTGCCGAAGTTGCGCGCGGCGGCCACGGCGTCCTCGCCGACCGGCACGTCGGTACCCGGGTTCGCCCCGCGGGCCAGGGCGAAGCGCAGCGCATCGGTGCCGTAGCGATCCATCCACTCCAGCGGGTCGACGGTGTTGCCCGCCGACTTCGACATCTTCTTGCCGAACTGGTCGCGCACCATCCCGTGCAGCGCGATGGTGTGGAACGGCGGTGCCCCGTCCATCGCGTACAGCCCGAACATCATCATCCGGGCGACCCAGAAGAAGAGGATGTCGTAGCCCGTGAACAGCACCGAGGTCGGGTAGAACCGCTCCAGGTCCGGCGTCGTGTCCGGCCAGCCGAGCGTGGAGAACGGCCACAGCCCCGAGGAGAACCAGGTGTCGAGGACGTCCTCGTCCTGCGCCCAGCCCGCGCCGGGCGGCTCGTCGTCGGGGCCCAGGCACACGACCCCGCCGTCGGGGCCGTACCACACCGGGATGCGGTGGCCCCACCACAGCTGCCGGGAGATGCACCAGTCGTGCATGTTGTCGACCCAGCCGAACCAGCGCGGCTCCAGCTCGGGCGGGTGCACGGCGACCCGGCCGTCGCGCACGGCGTCACCCGCGGCCTGGGCGAGCGGGCCGACCCTGACGAACCACTGCAGGCTCAGGCGCGGCTCGATGGGTTCCCCAGACCGCGACGAGTGCCCGACGTTGTGCACGTACGGGCGCTTCTCGGCGACGATCCGGCCCTGCGCGGCCAGCGCCTCGCGGACGGCGACGCGCGCGGTGAAGCGGTCCATGCCGTCGAACTCGGTGCCGGTGCCGGTGATGACGCCGGACTCGTCCATGATCGTCGGCATCGGCAGGTTGTGGCGGCGGCCGATCTCGAAGTCGTTCGGGTCGTGCGCCGGGGTGACCTTGACCGCGCCGGTGCCGAAGCTCGGGTCGACGTGATCGTCGGCCACGATCTTGATCATCCGGCCGACCAGCGGCAGCTCGATCTCGCGGCCGACGAGGTGGGCGTAGCGCTCGTCGTCGGGATGCACGGCGACGGCGGTGTCGCCGAGCATCGTCTCGACGCGGGTGGTCGCGACGACGAGCGCGTCGGCACCGTCGCCGTAACGGATGGAGACGAGCTCACCGGAGACGTCGCGGTGCTCGACCTCGATGTCGGACAGCACGCTGCGCATCTCCGGCGACCAGTTGACCATCCGCTCGGCGCGGTAGATCAGGCCGTCGTCGTGGAGCCGCTTGAAGATCGTGACGACGGCGCGGTTGAGGCCAGCGTCCATGGTGAAGCGCTCGCGGGTCCAGTCGAGGCTCTCGCCGAGGCGGCGCATCTGGGCGAGGATGGCGCCGCCGTGCTCGGCCTTCCACTCCCAGGTGCGCTCGAGGAACGCCTCCCGGCCCAGCTCGCGGCGGCTGGTGCCCTCAGCGGCGAGCGCGCGCTCGACCAACGCGTGCACGGCGATGCTTGCATGGTCCATCCCGGGCAGCCACAGGGTCTCGTAGCCCTGCATGCGGCGGCGCCGGACCAGGATGTCGATCAACGAGTGCTCGAACGCGTGGCCCATGTGCAGGCTGCCGGTGACGTTCGGTGGCGGGATGACGATGCAGAACGGCGGCTTGTCGCTGCCCACGTCGGCGGTGAAGTAGCCGGCCTCGACCCACCGCTGGTACATGCCAGCCTCTACCTCGCCCGGGTTCCACTGGGCGGGCAGATCGGCGGTGCGCGGTGGGAGGGTCTCGGTCACCCCCCAACTCTACGATCCACCCCCATCCCACCCCCGCGAGTCCCCCGGAACGGGAGGGTCTCGGTGGCTACAGTGCGGTCATGGCAACACTGGACGCGGAGGTCCGCGCGTTCCTCGTGGCTGGGACCCGCACCGGCAAGCTCGGATACGTCGCCGCCGACGGACGTCCACTCGTCGCGCCGATCTGGTTCGTCGTCGAGGGCGACGAGCTGCTGTTCAACACCGGAAAGGGCAGCGCCAAGGGCCGCGCCATCATGCGCGACCCGCGGCTGACGATCTGCGTGGACTCCGAGGTGCCGCCGTATGGATTCGTGCAGGTGCAAGGCGACGCAGTCGTGTCCGAGGACACCGCCGAGCTCGTCCGGTCGGCGACCGCGATCGCCGGTCGATACCTGGGTGCGGACCGCGCCGAGGAGTTCGGGAGGCGCAACGGCGTGCCGGGTGAGCTGGTGGTGCGACTTCACCCGACGAAGGTGAACATCCAGCTCGACGTCACCAGCTGAGCACAGAAGACCACCCTATCGAGGCATCCTTTCACCGAAACTGGCCATCGTCGTCTCTACTTTGTGCTACACTCCCGGCCAGAATCAATACTGATTGTCAGCTGCGCACGACGCGATTTGGCATGATCAAGTCGCGGCTGTATCCCGCCTACCGCCACGCTGATGATCACACAGTGCGGCTGGGTGTCAGACGATGCCCGCGGTCCTCAAGACAACGATGGCCGGGCGTGGTTGAGCGCTCAATAGACAGTGGAAAACGGTCGTCACGAGACCCGATGGAGAAGGAACGCAACCATGAGCGTACGCAAGCCCATTGCCATCGCCGCGATGACGATGCTCGCCACCGGACTCTTTGTGGGCTCGGCCCAGGCGAGCGCCAGAGGCTCGGAGCCGTTCGGCGGCGGCACTGTGCCTACGCCGCGGGGGGACTACCCGGTCCCCCAGGGCGAGCTGGACCACGGCGTCACCGGCACCGGCCTGTACGTCGAGAGCCAGGCTGCGGGCTTCACAGCCGTCCCGCCACTGTGCAACTGGACGATGACCTACGAACTGCGCGACCTCAACGGCGGTGTCGTCGACTCCGCGACTATCGACCCAGGCTCAGACCTCCGGAAGTCGAAGGGGGATACCACGGTTGACGTGCTAACTTCGTCACCTGTGAGTTCCCGAAAGTAGCTGAGGTTGACAGGTGGGGCAGGGGTATCCGCAGGCGTCTGGCGCCGCCGATGGCACCGG
>JBBSQN010000097.1:0-20113 GCA_038257875.1 Mycobacteriales bacterium | reverse complement strand
CCCCGGGCCCACGGCCGCGGACAGCGCGTCCAGCCCTGCCGCCATGGCGGTGTGCGCGGCGGTCAGCGGGCTGTCGGTCACACCAGGATCATCCCCGCCACCACCGACAGTACCGGCCCCTCCGACCACCACCCCCGCGAACATTTTCAAGATTTTTCCGAGAGAGTCTGTCGGTGAACCACAGCGGACCCAGGTGGTCTGGGTGATCGGGGTAAGGCGGTTGAGGGTCAACGTGGTCACACGCACCGACCACACCCCAGGTCCGTGATGCCACCCGCTGATGGTGGAACCGACATCTCGGGTGGAGCGGCGCCCGTCCCCCACGCCCACCCCACCGAGACCGGACAGACCAGCCGCCTGAAGACGTTTACCAACAGGCTCTGACGGTGCCCGGGGTCACTCGTTCTGCGGCGCCTGGACCGGCGATTTATGGTTAGCCTACCTTCTGTAGAAGCTGACCTGAACATCGTTTCCGTCGTAACGGGCGCTCGGGAGGCCGACGAGCAGTACCGCGCCACCGCGTAGCCCCCCGTTTCCTGCGCATGGAGTCCATGGTGACGACCACATCCCACCCGGCCCGGACCCGCGTCGCCGCGCCGACCTGGCCAGCACTGTTCGCCGAGCAGGTACGCAGGGAGCCCGACGCGACCGCGGTCGTGCTGGAGGCGGATCGGCTGAGCTACCGCGAACTGGACGAGCAGGCCAACCGGCTGGCGCACGTGCTCACCGCACTCGGCGCCGGGCCGGAGCAGCTGGTGGCCCTTGCCCTGCCACGGTCACTGGCGATGGTCGTGGGACAGGTGGCGGTGCTCAAGGCGGGCGCGGCTTACCTGCCACTCGACCTGGACTACCCCACCGAACGCATTGCGTACATGCTCGACGACGCCGCGCCGTGCGCCGTGGTGACGACCCGCACGCTGCTCGCCGCGCTGCCCGCCGACCACCCTGCGCCGGTGGTGCTCGATGAGCCCGACACCGCCAGGACGCTTGCCGCTCAGCCCGGGACCGACCCGGCGCCGCTGCTCGACGTGCGCAACGCCGCCTATGTCATCTACACCTCCGGCACCACCGGCCGACCCAAGGCGGTGGTGCTGACCCACACCGGGGTGGCCAAGCTCGTCGCGACCCAGACCGAGCGCTTCGGCATCGACCACCACAGCCGGATCCTGCAGTTCGCCTCGCCCAGCTTCGACGTCGCCTTCTGGGAGCTGTGCCTCGCGCTGCTCTCCGGTGGTCGGCTCGTCGTCGTCCCGGACGAGCGCCGGGTGCCGGGGCCGGAACTTGCCCAGTACGCCCACAGCCAGGGCGTGACGTTCATGGCCCTGCCGCCCGCGCTGCTCGCCGCGATGCCACCGGAGATCACCTTACCGCCTGCCGTTCTGCTCGCCGGGACCGAGCGGGTCTCCCCGGAGCTCGTCGCGCGGTGGGGGCGCGGTCGTCGGATGTTCAACGCGTACGGACCCACCGAAGTCACCGTGAACTCCACGCTCGGCGAGAGCCACCCCGATCTGCTGCGCGGCTCGTCGGTGCCGATCGGGATCCCGGACCCGAGGACCACCGCCCATGTGCTGGACGACCGGCTCGTCCCGGCGCCGGAAGGCGAGCTCTATCTCGGTGGCCCCGGGGTGGCTCGCGGTTACCTCGGCTGGCCGGACCTCACCGCCGCGCGGTTCGTCGCCGACCCGTTCGGCGCGTCGGGAGAGCGGCTCTACCGCACCGGCGACGTCGTGCGCCGCGACGCGGACGGCGTGCTGGACTTCCGCGGGCGCGTCGATGATCAGGTCAAGATCCGGGGCTACCGGATCGAGCCGGGCGAGGTCGAGTCCGTGTTGCTGGACCACGACGCGGTGGCGCAGGTCAGCGTGCAGGCCCGGGAGGACAAGGTGGGGGAGCGTCGGCTCGTCGCCTACGTGGTGGCCGCCGCTCCGATCAGCGACCACCGCGCCGATCTCGCCCGGCTGGCCACCGTGCCCGCCCGGTTCCGCGACACCGCGGCCCTGCTCACCGCGCTGCGCGTGCACGTCCAGGAGCGGCTGCCGCACCATCTCGTGCCGGCCGCGTTCGTGGTGCTCGACGAGCTGCCGGTACTGCCCAACGGCAAGCTCGACCGGGCCGCGCTGCCGGCGCCCGACTTCGGTGCCCTCGTCAGTGGGACCCGCCCGCGCAGCTCACGTGAGGAGCTGCTCTGCGCGCTGTACTCCGAGGTGCTCGGGGTCAGCGGAGTCGGCATCGACGACGACTTCTTCGCCCTCGGCGGCGACAGCATCGTCTCGATCCACCTCGTCATCCGGGCCCGCGCCGCCGGGCTCGTGCTGAGCCCCCGCCAGGTCTTCGAGCGTCGCACCGTCGCCGAGCTGGCGCAGGTCGCCAGCGCGCTGAGCGAGGCCGTGATCGAGGACCCGTCCCTGGGGGTCGGCGAGCTGGCGCTGACGCCCATCATGCGCTGGCTCGACGA
The DNA here is from genome assembly GCA_038257875.1 of Mycobacteriales bacterium. Classification (GTDB taxonomy): domain Bacteria; phylum Actinomycetota; class Actinomycetes; order Mycobacteriales; family Pseudonocardiaceae; genus Pseudonocardia. The sequence goes on along the minus strand of JBBSQN010000097.1, from coordinate 17,658 downwards.
GTGCGGCGGTCCAACCCGCGCGTTCAGCCAGTCGCTGCTGATCGCGACACCGGTCGGGATGACCGGGGAGCAGCTGTCCGCGGTGCTGGACGCCGTCGTCGCCCGCCACGACGTGTTGCGGTCGTGGATCGTCCGGGCGTGCGGCGACGTGCCCGGGGCGCTGCACGTCGCGGCGGAGGGGTCGGCCGCGGGCTGGATCCACCGCCGCGACGTCGCCGACCTCGACGGAGCGGAGCTCGCCGCCCTCGTCGTGACCGAGAACGATCAGGTCGCGGAGCTGCTCGACCCCGAGTCCGGTGTGATGGCCCAGGTCGTCTGGTTCGACGCCGGTCCGGACCGGCCGGGGCGGTTGCTCTTCGTGATCCACCACTGGGTCATCGACGGGGTGTCCTGGCGGATCCTGTTGCCCGATCTCGCCGCAGCATGGAAGGCCGTCGCTGCCGGGCGGCGTCCGGAGCTCGAGCCTGCAGGGACGTCGTTACGCCGCTGGGCCCGGCTCGTGGACGACGACGCCCGGAGCCCGAAGCGGCTGGCGGAGCTGCCGCTGTGGACCGGGATGCTCAGCGGGTCGGACCCGCTGCTGACCCACCGGCCGCTGGATCCGGTCCGGGACCTCGCGACGGTCCGGCGCCTGACCGTGAGCCTGCCGACGGAGCGCACCACGCCACTGTTGACCGCCGTACCCGCGGCCTTCCACGCCGGTATCAACGACGTGCTGCTCACCGCACTGGTGCTGGCCGTGATCGACTGGCGGGGGCGTCGAGGTCTGGACACCTCCTCGTCGGTGCTGCTCGCGCTGGAAGGCCATGGTCGGGAGGAGCAGGTCGGCGAGAACGTCGATCTCTCCCGGACGCTGGGATGGTTCACCAGCATCTTCCCGGTGCGGCTGGATCCCGGGCCGATCGACGTGGCGCAGGCCCTGGGTGGACAGGCCGCCGCCGGGCAGGCCCTGAAACGGATCAAGGAGCAGCTGCGAACGCTGCCTGATCATGGGGTGGGCTATGGACTGCTGCGCCACCTCAACCCGGAGACCGGTCCGGTTCTGGCGAGACTCTCTACCCCGCAGATCAGTTTCAACTACCTGGGCCGGTTCACCGCTGATGCGGCGGAGTCCGCCTGGACAGCGCTGCCTGGTGCGGGAGTGTTGGAGGGCGGTATCGACACGGCGATGCCGGTGGCGCCGTACTCCGTGGAGATCAACGCGTTCACCCAGGATCTCGTCGGCGGTCCGGAGCTCACTGCCACCTGGGCGTGGCCGGATGCTCTTCTGGACGACGACACGGTGCGCGGACTGGCCGAAGGATGGTTCGTCGCGTTGGACGCTCTGGTGACCCATACCGCCCGGCCCAGCTCGGGTGGTCACACCCCATCTGACCTGGCCTTAGTCTCGCTGAGTCAGGAGGAGATCGACGAGTTCGAATCCGAATGGGAACTCTCGTGAGCGAGCGATCCGTCAGATGCCGGCCGCGTTCTGCATGAAATGGAGGGTTGCACGTGCTACCGATCTCGGCTCCAGCCGTGGTGGACGTCGGTCCGCCGCCCCTGCCGTTGCTTCAGAACACCTGGTCGATCCGGTTCGCGTGGCCGTGGGGCGACGACCTCGCGCGCGTGCACTCCTGGATGGCCGCGCCGCATGTGGCCGCGTACTGGAACCAGGCCTGGTCCGTGCAGCGCTGGGCCACCGAGCTGGCCGGCCAGCTCGCCGGGGAGTGCTCCCGGCCCTGCTTGGTAACGCTGGACGGTGAGCCGTTCGCCTATGTGGAGATCTACCGTGCAGTCCGCGACCGGCTGGCTGTGCATTATGCCGTGCGACCGCACGACCTCGGCGTGCACATCGCGATCGGCAACCGGGATCGGTGCGGACGCGGGCTGGGTACGGCGCTGTTACGGCTCGTCGCCGACGGGCTGCTCGCGGTCGAGCCGGCGTGCACCCGGGTCGTCGCCGAACCGGACGAGACGAACGTCGCCGCGGTCGACGCGTTCAGCCGCGCCGGGTTCCGTGCGTGTGGGCCCGCCCGGTTCGCGCACAAGACCGCGACGCTGTTCGTGTGGCCCCGTACCGAGGATGACCTACCAGGCGGGGTGCGAGTCTGATGGGACGCGGTGGGCTCGAAGACCTGCTGCCGTTGTCCCCGCTGCAGGAGGGGCTGCTGTTTCATGCCCAGTTCGACGGGGAGCAGTTCGGCGACGGTGCGAAAGCCCCACCGGACGTCTACGCTGTGCAGCTCGTGCTTGCCTTGGCGGGTCCCGTCGAGGCCGCCGGGTTCCGTGCGGCCGGCCGGGCCCTGCTCGAACGGCATGCGAACCTGCGAGCAGGGTTCCGCTTCAGCCGCACTGGCCGCCCCGCTCAGCTGTTGCCGCGGACCGTCGAGCTGCCCTGGCGCGAGCTCGATCTCTCCGACCTCGTCGTGGGTGAGCGGGAGGCCCGGCTGGCCGATCTCGTCAACTCTGAGCGCGTGGAGCGGTTCGACCTCACTCGTCCGCCTGCGCTGCGGCTGGTGCTGGTCCGCCTCGGCAAGCATGATTATCGGCTGATCTTCACCAGTCACCACATCCTGCTCGATGGTTGGTCCACACCGGTGCTCGTGCGGGAGCTGCTCATGCTCTACGCCAGCCGTGGTGATGACACGGCGTTACCACCGCCGACCCCGTACCGCGACTACCTCGCCTGGCTGCTCAAACAGGATCGCGCCGCCGCGCACGCCGCGTGGGACAGCGCACTCGAGGGGCTGAGCTGTCCCACACTGCTCGCTGGTGATCTGCACCCGGGGGGCGACCTTGTGGACGGGTCGGTGGTCGAGCACGTCGTGGAGCTGCCGACCGAGCTGAGCGCCGATCTCGGGACTGCCGCTCGCCTTCATGGCTGCACCCTCAACACGGTGCTTCAGCTGGCGTGGGCGCTGGTGCTCGCCGCCGCGACCGGCAGCGCCGACGTCGTGTTCGGTACGACGGTCGCCGGACGACCGGCGGAGATACCCGGCGTGGAGAACATGATCGGACTGCTCATCAACACCGTGCCGGTGCGGGTCCGGTTGTCCCCCGACGAGTCGCTGCACGGTGCCCTGCGTCGGCTACAGGACGAGCAGTCCGCCCTGCTCGGCAGCCAGCACGTCGGGCTTGCCGACATCCAGCGCCGGACCGGTTTGACGAAGCTGTTCGACACCCTCGTCGTGGTCGAGAACCAGCCTTGCGACATGGACGGCGCCGACTTCGCAGGCGTGTGGATCACTGGAGTCGAGGCTCATGACGCCACGCACTACCCGTTGACCGTCGTCGCGACGCTGGGTGAGCGGCTCCGGCTTGCGCTGCACCACCGCACCGACACGGTCACCTCCGCCGAGGCCGCGGTCCTGGCTGGCTACCTGGAGCGGGTGCTTGTCACCGTCGCCGCAGATATGGCGCGCCCGGTTGGCCGGGTTGACCTCGCCTCCGCCGAGGATGTGCGCCATGTGCTCGCCCTCGGCACTGCCAAGCCGCCTGTTCCCGCGCTGAGCCTGCCGGAACTGTTCGCCGCGCAGGTCGCCCGGACCCCCGATGCCCCTGCCGTGCGCGCGGGGGGTGCGGAGCTCAGCTACGCGGAGCTGGACCTGCGGGCACGCAGGCTTGCCCCACGTCCTGCGTGCCCGAGGCGTTGGCCCGGAGCGGGTGGTGGCGATCGCGCTGCCCCGGTCTGTGGAGGCGGTCGTCGCGTTCCTTGCCGTGCAGAAGGCGGGCGGCGCCTGTCTCCCGCTGGACCTCGACCACCCGACTGACCGGCTGGCATACGTACTCGCCGACGCCGTTCCGGCCCTGGTGCTCACCACCGCGGCGGGTGCTGCACGGCTTCCGGCAGAGGTCCCCCTTGCTCACCTCGTGCTCGATGGGCCTGACTCGAGCGATGGGGAGGTTCGGCTAGGGGACGACACCGGCGCCGACTGCGATCCTGAGCTCGGTGCAGACGACCTCGGACGCGCCGCGTATGTCGTCTATACCTCCGGTTCGACAGGCAGGCCGAAGGGCGTCGTCGTGAGCCACACCGGCATCGCGAGTCTTGTCGCCACTGCACAAGAACGTCTCGGCGTCGGCCCGGGCAGTTCGGTCGGGCAGTTCGCCGCGCTGAGCTTCGACGTCGCGGTGTGGGAGCTCGCCATGGCGCTGCTGTCGGGCGGCTGTCTCGTCGTGGTGCCAGCCGAGCACCGCACCGACCTCGATGCGCTGCTCACCTTCGTTCACCACGAGCGGCTCTCGGTGCTCGCGATCCCGCCGTCGCTGCTGGCCGTCGTGCCCCCGGACGCCCTGTTGCCGGAGCGGCTCACCCTGCTCGTCGGCTCCGAGATGGTCCCAGCGGAACTGGTCCACCGATGGTCGGACCGGGTGCAGTTCGTCGTCGCGTACGGCGTCACGGAGTCGACGGTGAACCAGACGTTGTGGATCGCACCGTCCACCGTGCGGGGCCGCAGCGGCATCGACGCGCGCTCCTCCAGAGCTGCGCGGGTGCCGATCGGGCGACCGGATCCGGGTGCGCGAGTCTATGTACTGGGCTCCGGTCTGCTTCCACAGCCGCCCGGGATGACCGGTGAACTCTACATTGGTGGCGATGGTCTGGTCCGTGGTTACGTCGGACGTCCTGAGCTGACTGCCGAGCGGTTCGTCGCCGATCCGTTCGGGCCGCCCGGCTCGCGGATGTATCGCACCGGCGACCTCGCGCGCTGGTCGGCTGAAGGTGAGCTGGAGTTCCTCGGCCGCTCCGACGACCAAGTGCAGATCCGCGGGTTCCGGGTGGAACCGGGCGAGGTGGAGAGCATGTTGCTGCGCCACCCGGGCGTCGTAGCGGCTGCAGTCGTGGCTGGCCCCGACCCGGCTCGATCGGACGAGAGCTCCGCGCGTACGGAGCCGAACACCCCGATGCGGCTCGTCGGCTATGTCGTCCCTGTCTCCGGCATGACCGCTGACCCCGAGCGGTGGCGCCAGTACCTGGCCACCGAGCTGCCCGAGTACATGATTCCTGTGGCTTTCGTGTCATTGCCGGAGTTACCGAGGACCCCGAACGGGAAACTCGACCGGGCAGCGCTGCCAGCGCCGACGCGCGGCGAGGGCGGCGTCAAGCCGCGTACGGCGGTCGAAGAGCTGCTCCTGCGGCTGGTCTGCGAGGTGCTGCGGATTGAGCAGGCGGGCGTCACCGATGACTTCTTCAACCTCGGCGGGGACAGTATCTCTTCGATCGTGCTGGTCAACAGGGCTCGCCGAGAGGGGCTTGCGCTCACCCCGCGGGCGGTGTTCGGGCACCGCACCGTCGCCCGGCTGGCGCGGGTGGCACGCTCCGTTGGCAGCACCGAGCCGGAGGACCCCGACCACGAGCTCGGCCGCGTGGTGAGCACCCCTGTTTTCGGGTGGTTGTATGAGCACGGTGACGTTATCGACGCATACAACCAGTCGATGCTCATGCAGGTCCCCGCGGAGGCGAGTCTGGAGCGGCTCGTCGCTACGCTACAGGCTGTACTCGATCATCACGCTATGCTGCGTGCGCGGTTGCTGCGCTCGGCCGAAGGCTGGGAGCTGGACGTGCCTCCACCCGGTGCGCTCCGCGCGGACGGATGCCTGACCCGCGCGGATGCGAAAGGACTTGACCCCGAAGCACTGGAGGTGCTCATCAATGAGCACCTCATGATGGCGATGTCCCGACTTGACCCAGACGCCGGGGTCATGGTGCAGGCGGTGTGGTTCGATGCCGGACCCGAGCGCGCTGGTCGATTACTGTGTGTCATACACCACCTCGTCATCGATGGCGTCTCCTGGCGAATCCTGGTCCCGGATCTGGCTGTGGCGTGGAACGCCGTCGTGGCCGGCAGGCCCGTCGAGCTGGAGCCGGTGGCCACGTCGTTCCGAGGCTGGGCACGGGTACTTTCAGAGGAAGCGCATCGGCCCGGTCGATGTGCCGAACTCTCGTTGTGGCGCCAGGTGTTGGAGCCCGCCGACCCACCGCTTTCGCCGGTGCCGATCGTCCACGGGCGCGACACCGCGGCCACCACTGGCCACCTCACCGTCGTGCTGCCGCCGGAGGGCACCACGCCGCTACTCACCGAGGTGCCCGCAGCATTCCACGCCGGGATCAACGACATCCTGCTCACGGCGCTGGGGCTGGCCGTGGGTGACTGGCGGGAGCGGCGCGGTCGTGCTGGTGGGGAGGCTGTGCTCATCACTCTGGAGGGTCACGGCCGCGAGGACTCCGCCCTTCAAGCGTCGGGAGAGCTCGACATCTCACGGACCGTCGGCTGGTTCACCAGCACGTTTCCCGTGCGGCTCGACCCGGGACCAATCGACCGGGCTGAGGCGCTGCGCGGCGGACCGGCGGCCGGGCATGCGGTGCGACAGATCAAGGAGCAGCTGCGGGCGCTGCCCGACAACGGAATCGGGTTCGGCCTGCTGCGCTACGTCAACTCCCGCACCCGGGAGCAGCTCGCGCCGCTGCGCCAGCCGCAGATCGAGTTCAACTACCTCGGACGGTTTACCACCGCATCGGCGCAGAACCTGGACTCGAACAGCTTCTCGGTAGTGGGCCGAGTGCTGTCCGCCGCGGCCGATGACGAGATGCCGGTCAGGTATGTAGTGGAGATCGATGTCCTCACCCGCGACGGGGAGACCGGGCCGGAGCTGGTGGCCACCTGGTCGTGGCCCGAGGCGGTGCTACCCGAGGACGACGTGCGTGAGCTCGCCGACGGCTGGTTCTCGGCGCTCGGCGCTCTGACCAAACACATCCGCGCGCTGGACACGGCCGGGCTACCCCGTTCGACCTGACCGTAGCGACACGCCACTGCAAAACTCCGCAGCTCGGGTTGCTTCGACATGGTGGCCGCTTACGAAAGCGGCCTGGTCTAGGCCGTTCGTTCGCCGATCTCCACCAGGTGCGCGGCCACCCACCGCACGACCTCGCGCACGAACACCGCACGGTTGTCGACGCCGTGGACCTCGTGCCCCTCGTCGGACAACAGCAGAAACGCCGGCGACGCGCCCCGCTCCCGCAGGGCGTCCACCACCTGCTGGGCCTCGATGATCGGCACGTTCGTGTCGTGCTCGCCGTGTACCACCAGCAGCGGTGCGGTGATCCGGTGAACACGGTGGATCGGGGAGAGCTCGCGCAGCAGCGGGGCGTCGGTGTCGGGGTCGCCGTACTTGGTGGTGGCGGCCGCGGCGATCCACGGCTCGGTGTGGGTGAAGAACGTGGCGAAGTCCGATATCCCGCAGACGTCCACGCCCACCGCGAACAGCTCCGGGAACCACGCCAGTGCGGTGAGGGTCAGGTAGCCGCCGTAGGACCGTCCGGACACCCCGATGCGACTCGGGTCGGTGAGGCCCGAGGACACCAGGAAGTCGGCGGCAGCGCGCACGTCGGTGATCGCGGCGAAGCGGCGCTCGTGGTCGTCGGCGGCGGCGAAGGCGCGTCCGTAGCCGCCCGACCCGCGCACGTTCGGGGCGAACACCGCGACGCCCTCGGCGAGCAGCGCCTGGAACAGCGGCTGGAACGTCGGACGTTCCTGCGCCTCCGGCCCGCCGTGCAGCCACAGCAGGGTGGGGAGCGGGCCGAGCGCACCGCGCGGCCGGAACAGCCAGCCCCACAGCCGGAGGTTGTCCTCGGCCGGGAACTCGTGCAGCGTCGGGGCCACCAGTGCCTCGTCGGCGTCCGGGTCGGCGGGCAGCAGCGGCGTGGCGTCGGAGTAGCGGTCCAGTTCGATCCGGCTCAGCTGCGGGGTGACGGTCGGGCCCTCGCTCGCGACGAGCAGCGCGTGCCCGTCCCGGGTGAACGCGGCCCCGGTGGTGACCTCACCAGGCGCCGGGACGAGGGGCTCGAGCATCCCGGAGCGCAGGTCGAGCAGCTCGGTCTCGCTGCGGCCGTCGACGTTCCAGACCAGTGCGGCGCGGGCCCCGCTCGGGTCCAGCGTGACCAGGTCGAGGTCGTCGTCGGGTCGCTCGGCGATCGGGTACACGGCGGAGACGGCTGCGCCGCGCAGGGTCACCGCCAGCAGTGCGGGCCGCTCGCGGCCGGCGTCGGTGTGCACGTAGAGCTGCCGGCCGGTGACGCCGAACCGGGCGTCGGCCACCGTCGCGTCGCCGCCGGGGAGCAGCTCGGTGCGCCGCCCGGTCCGCAGGTCGATCAGTTCCAGGCAGCGGGCACCGCGCCGGCCCAGCCGGACCACCGCGCGCCTGCCGTCGCCGCTCACGGTGCAGACCCGCGCCGCGGGGCCCGCGGCCAGCACCGTCGACGTACCGTCGCGGAGGTCGACCAGGCACGCCTGCCCGTCGCCCGTGCCCTCAGCGAAGACCGTCAGTCCGAGCTGGCGGCCGCTGGGGGACCACGCACCGAGCGTGCCGGCCGCCGCGCCAGGGGCGAGGTCACGGAGCTCCGTGCCGTCCGGGCTCACCAGCCGCACGCCGGTGCGTTCACCGCCGCCGGGGGCGAGCTGGCAGGCCAGCCAGGCACCGTCGGGTGACCAGCTCAGCGCCTCCACGTCCGCGTCGGCGAGCAGCGGCTGCTCCGGTTCGATGACCGGCTCACCAATCGGCGGCAGCGGTGCGACCCAGGCGCGCGGGCGACCGTCGCGATCGGAGATCCAGGCCAGCCAAGCACCGTCGGGGGAGGGCACCGGGTCGGAGTACGCCGCCGCGAACAGGGTGGCGGAGAGCATGGCGGCGGAGTGCGCATCGGCACGGCTTCCCAGCCGCGCGAGGCGACGCTCGGTGAGGTCAGCCACTGGCGATCCCCCTGTCCTGCAGCCACATCTCCAGCAACGCCACCTGCCATAGCGCGTTGGAGCCCAGGTTCGTCCGTTCCGTGTTCGGGTCGGCTAGCATCGCATCCAGCCAGTCCCGGCGGATCAGTCCCCGGGCCTTCGCGACCGGGTCGGTGACGGCCTCGCGCACCCGGTCCAGAAACGCCCCCTCCAGATGACGGATCGCCGGCACCGGGAAATACCCTTTCGGCCGGTCGATGATGGTGTCGGGCACCACTCCGCGCGCCGCTTGTTTCAGCACTCCCTTGCCGCCGTGGGCGAGCTTGAGTTCGGGCGGGCAGGCGGCGGCGAGGTCCACCAGCTCATGGTCCAGGAACGGGACGCGCGCTTCCAGGCCCCACGCCATCGTCATGTTGTCGACACGTTTGACCGGGTCCTCGACCAGCATGACCGTGGAGTCCAGGCGCAGCGCCGCGTCGAGCGTCTCGTCGGCCCCGGGGGCACCGAAGTGCTCGGCGACGAACGCGCGGCTGGGGTCGTGGTCTCCCAGCCACTCCGGTTCCAGGATGTCGGCGAGATCGGCGTGCGGACGGTCGGTGAACGCCGCCGCGTAGGCTGCGACGCCGCGTTCGCGGGGCACGCCGGCCAGCGGCGGATACCAGCTGTAGCCGGCGAACACCTCGTCGGCGCCCTGCCCGGACTGCACGACCGTGACCGACGTCGCGACCTGCTCGGACAGCAGGTGGAACGCGACGCAGTCGTGGCTGACCATCGGCTCGGCCATCGCCGCGATCGTGTGGTCGACGGCGGGCAGCATCCGGGCCGGGTCCACGAGGATCTGCTGGTGGTCGGTGGCGAAGTGCTCCGCGACCAGGTCGGAGTACGCGAACTCGTCGCCGGACTCGCCGGCGGCGGCGTGGAACCCGACGCTGAACGTCTTGAGCCCGGTCTGGCCCTGCGCCGCGAGCAGCGCGACGACGAGCGAGGAGTCGAGCCCACCCGAGAGCAACACCCCGACCGGGACGTCGGACACCATCCGGCGGCGCACCGCCACCTGCAGCGCCTCCAGCACGGCGTCGCGCCAGTCCTGCGCGGTCATCGTGGCGTGTTCGGGTCGCCGGGTGTGCTGCGGCCGCCAGTAGACGTGCTCGCTCGACGTGCCGTCCGGGGCCACGGTGCGCACCGTGGCGGGCGGGAGCTTGCGCACCCCGGCGAGGATCGTGGCGGGCGCCGGCACGACCGAGTGGAACGTCATGTAGTGGTGCAGGGCGACCGGGTCGATCGAGGTGTCGACGCCGCCGCCGGCCAGCAGTGCGGGCAGCGTGGAGGCGAACCGCAGCCGTCCGGGCGACTCGGCGAGGTAGAGCGGCTTGATCCCGAGCCGGTCGCGGCCCAGCGTCAGGATGCCGGTGTCGCGCTCGGCGACGGCGAAGGCGAACATCCCGAGGAAGTGCTCGACGCATCCGGCGCCCCACCGGTGGAACGCCGTGAGCAGCACCTCGGTGTCGGAGTCGGAGAAGAAACGGTAGCCCAGCCCCTCCAGCTCGACGCGCAGCTCGCGGTAGTTGTAGATGCAGCCGTTGAACACCGCGGCGAGCCCCAGCTCGGGGTTCACCATCGGCTGCGCCCCGCGCTCGGAGAGGTCGATGATCTTCAGGCGGCGATGGCCCAGCGCGATCGCGCCAGCGGCGTGCACCCCGGAGCCGTCCGGGCCTCGGCGCTGCATCGCCGCCGTGATGCGGGCGACGGCCTCCACGTCCGGTCCGACACCGTCGAACCGGATCTCTCCGGCGATACCGCACATGGGCACGTCCCCGATCGTCGTCCCGCCGAGATGTCCCGGCGCCGCAGGATGAGTGGACGACGCGACGGCCCGCCCGCGCAACCCGCGCGACGTTTCCAGCTCGTGACCTGTGGTGCCGGCAGGGTCACGCCTACCGCTGGCGGTAGATCTCCCGCTGGCGTCCGACGGCCAGTACCAGCACGACGAGTACGTCGTCATCGATGTCGTAGCCGATGCGGTAATCGCCGGTACGGACGCGCCACTCGCCTGCCCCGCCTACCAGCTGTGTCGCGTTCGGAGGCCGGGGGTTTCCGGCGAGCAGCGTGAGCGCGGCCTGGATGCGTCGACGGGCCTGCGGGTCGAGCGTGCGCAACTGCCGCGCTGCAGGAGGTGCCAGGGTGATGCGGAAGGTCACGTCAGGCCGAGGTCGGCCTTGACCTCTTCCCAGGGAATCGGCGTCTCGCTGGTGGCCGCCATCTCGCGTCGCGCTTCCTCGGCTGCCCTGATGTCGATCATGTCTTCGGCCAGCTCAAGGAGCCGGTCGAGGTCGTCGGCATCGACCACGGCCGCCACGCGCCGTCCGCGACGTGCGAGCCAGACCGGCCGATGCTCGGCCCGCACGCGATCGACGATCGACGCGAGCTGGTCGCGTGCCTCGGAGATGTTGAGCGAATCGGTATCGGCCACCTCGTCAGCGTACGGATTCTGCGGCGACCGGGCAAAATCGCACAAGGCGTACAACTTGTACGGGATAGGTGGTGAGTTACTTCAGCACCCAGGTGTCCTTGGCCCCGCCACCGCGGGCGGAGTTGACGATGAGGCTTCCCGCGGGCGCTACCCGGCTCAGGGCTGCGGGTGCCACCTCCACGTGTGTCCCCGCACCCCGGCGGGACTGCAGCACGAACACCCGCAGGTCCACCGCGCGCGGCGCCAGCGTGCCGTCGGCGAAGGTCGGGTGGGTGGAGAGCATCACCAGATCTTGCGCCACCCACCCGGCCGGGTTCGCCGCGATCGCGTCGGCCAGCTCCGCGAGCTCGGCGCGCCCGGCGTGCGGGCCGATCACGATGCCCTGCCCCCCGTAGCCGTCCACGGGCTTGAGCACGAGTTCGTCGAGTCGGTCGAGCACCTCGGCGCGGCGTTGCGGGTCGAGGCACGGGTAGGTCGCGACGTTGTCGAGCAGGGCGTCCTCGCCGAGATAGTAGGAGATCATCTCGGGCACGTAGGCGTAGACCAGCTTGTCGTCGGCGACGCCGTTGCCCATCGCGTTGAGCAGTGCCACCCGGCCCTTCGCGACCGCGTTGCACAGGGTCCGGCCGATCGGGCGCTGGTCGGCGCCCTTCGCAGTGAGCAGTGTCCGCTCGTCCAAGCGTCGGTAGAGCGCCGAGAGCCGCCGCCGGGCCCCGGTGCCCACGAGGTACACGCCGTCCTCGGTGACTTGTAGCTCCCGGGGTGTGACCAGCGGGACGTCCATCCACTCGGCGAGGAGCCGGTGCTCGAAGAACGCCGAGTCGTACGGCCCTGCCGAGAGCAGCGCGATCTCGTCGTGACCGGGAGCGTCCGGTTCGGTGGCCGAGAGCAGCACCGAGCGCAGCTGCTCCGGCACGGTCTCCAGCCCGACGACACCCGCTGGCGGCTCGAGATCGGGCAGGACGCTGCGGACCAGCCGCCTGCTCATCAGCGAGTAGCCGATGCCGGACGGGACCCGCAGGTTGTCCTCGAGCACGAGCCAGTGATCCGCGCGGTCGCGCACCAGATCGATACCGGCCACCGCGATGCGCACGATGTCGGCCGGGACGAGCGTACCGAGCCTGCTCCAGCCGGGAGCACCGTCCACGACCTGGGCCGGGACGACGCCGTCGGCGACGATGCGCCGCTCGCCGTAGACGTCGCGGACGAACGCCTCCAGTGCCCGCACCCGCTGGGTGAGCCCGGTGGTGAGCCCGGACCAGTCCGTGGCGGTGACGATCCGCGGCACCAGGTCCAGCGGGAAGAGCCGGTCGGGCTCGCCGTCGCCGATCCGGAACGTCACGCCGCGGACGTGCTGCTCGGTACGCAGCGCCGACTCCGCGGCTGTCATGCCGTGCGGACCGAGCCGGTCCAGGACCCGGAACATCCAGCCGTAGTGCGGAAGGACGGTGCCGCCCGCGCCGACGGCCTCGTCGAACGCTGTGTCGGTGCAGGCGACGCGACCGTTGGAGGTGGCGCGGTGGTAGGCGGCGAGCAGCTCGGGCGTGGCCGGGACGGTGGCGGGCAGCTCGTCGGTCGGCGTGCGGCCCTGGGTGTGCGCGAGCAGCGCGTCGACGACATCGGTGAGCTCGCCGCGGCGGCCGAAGGCGCGGCGCTGGACGGCGGCAGCGCTGCCTCGCGCGAGCGTCGCGCGCGACAGCTCGAGCACCTGATCCCAGTCGCCGAGCTCCTCCAGCTGCGGGCGGAGCTGGTTGACGAGCCGGCCGACCAGCAGCTGCGGGGATACCAGCGCCGGTCCGACCATGTCGACGAGGTCGCCCTCCAATCCGGAACGTGCCGCCCGCCAGGTCGCCGCGCGCAGCAGCTCGTGGCGGGAGGCGGGCAGCGGCAGCCCGGCGTCGAGGTCCGCGCTGGCCTTGGCGACCAGCGCGCGGAACAGCCCCGCGATGAGCACCACGTCCTCGACCTGCGGGCAGGCGTCGCACACCCGCAGCTCGACGGTGGGCAGGTGGGCGCTGGGGCGGACGTCGAAGTAGACCATCCCGGGATCGCTGATCGTGCCCGACGCGATGAGCTCGCCGACCATCGTGTCGTAGTCGGCGGCGGTCTCGACCTGGCCGGGCGGGCCCGCGGTGGGCCAGCGCGACCACACCATGCTGCGGTAGCTCGCGTAGCCCGAGTCGTGGCCGTGCCAGTACGGAGAACTGGCCGAGATCGCGAGCAGCGTCGGGAGGTAGGGCGCGACCCGGCGGGTGACCTGCACCGCGACGTCGCGGTCGGGTACGTCGACGTGTACCTGCGTGCTACAGATGTGCTGCTCGCGCACCAGCAGCTGGTACTCGCGCTGCATCCGCTCGTAGCGGTCGCCCGTGGAGATGTCGTTGCCGGTCAGGTCGGCCAGCGGGGTGGTACCTGCCGCGACGACGCCGAGCCCGAGCGGCTCGGCCACGCCCTCCAGCGTCGCGCGCAGCCGCTGCAGATGCGACCTCAGCTCGTCGAGCGTGTCGCAGACCGGCGTGTTCGTCTCGACCAAGCAGCGTTGCAGCTCCGGCGCAAACTCGGCACCGTCGAGCCGTGCCAGCAGCGCGTCGACCTCGGGGGTGGAACGACGCGTTTCCAGGTCGACGACGTGGAACTCCTCCTCCGCGCCGAGCCGGGGCAGGTCGCTCACGGCGCCGACGTTAGGTCGCGTGTGTTACGGGCATGGTGCGACGGGGTTACCCCGGGGAGTTCTGCCTCCGGTGGCGGGTGGCGTGGACGGGCATGATCGACGGTTTGGGCCTCGCGACCGTGCGTCGCACGCCTCACGGTCCCGAACTGCCGATCACGAAGCTCCGGGAACGCCGCCAGGGCATGATCGGCGGTGACGAGCTGGACCGACTCGATCATGCACTGAGCCGCGATCACGCGGTCGAAGGGATCGCGATGCTCCCACGTCAGCGTGCCCGCGGTCAGCGCATGGTGGGCGCTGATGGACAGTTCCTGTGCTCGCAGCAGCGCGAGATGGCCGCCGTAGCCGTAGACGACGGCCCGTGCCTCGTCGAGCTTGCCCAGGCGGAACTTCGTGCCGATCTCCCATGCACTGGCTGCGGACACGTGTCGGCGTCGCGGATCTGGTCGAGCGTGGCGGCGGGAATCCGTGGGTACCGAGCAGGAGCCGATGGTCAACTCCACCGCTCCAGCTCGTCGTCGGGAAGTGGTTCGAAGAACGTGTCCGTCACCGATTCGACAACGAAGCCCACCGGCCGCGGCGGCATTCCCATAGGAACGAGGCGGGCGACGGGCGCACCGTCCCTGGCGATGACGACTTCCTCGCCGCTCTCGACCTGCACCAGGATCTGCGAGAGGCGAGTCGTCGCCTCCTGCACGTTCACCTGGATGGCCATGATGGTGAGCCTACGTGACCAGGTCACTTGGCCACGCAGTCGCTGCAGCTCAGGTCTCGTACGCCGCATCGAAGAACGCCAGCTCCAGGTCGACGGCGCGGGTGAACGCGACGCGCACCTGGGCCCGGGCCGCATCATCGAGGGTGGCGGTGACCCGGTCGAACTCGGCGCGCAGGAACTCCACCCACCCCTCGAACTCAGGACCCCGGTGCAGCTCGATCCATTCCCGCTGGATCGGGTCGTCGGGCACGTCGGCCCCGGGGCGGGTGGCCCAGTCGAGGTAGAGCCATTCGGCGACGAGCAGCACGGTGAGGCAGGTGGCGTAGTCCGCGCTGCGCCGGGCCGTGTCCATGAGGTCGAGGAACCCGCGCGTCGGCTCGCGCAGCTCGGGATGGGTGCGGTCGGCGAGCCCGACGTCGAGGGCGTCCAGCGAGCGGGCGAAGAAGTCGTTCTCCGGCCCGGCGATCAGTCCGAGCTGTCGGGCGTGCACGACCCGCGGCTCGACCCGGTCGGCGGCGGCGACGGTCGCGCCCAGGAGCGCCACGAACGCGTCGTAGAACTGATGGTCCTGTACGAGGTAGGTGGTGAGCACCGGGGGAGCGACCTCGCCGCGCCAGAGTTCGTCGACGAACCGGTGACCGACCGCCGCCTCCCACGTCGTCGCCACCTGGTCGCGCAGCTCCGCGCTGAACGTCACGGCACCCGACCCTCACTTCCCGCGAGTCGACGGTTCACATTTCGGCCAGGGTACGTCCGGGTACGGCGATCTGCGCTGTGCCTGCACCGTGTCCAGCTCGCCGGTAGCAACAGCGGCATACAGGGCCGCGACCTCGGCGAGCCGGTCCCGCTGCGTTGCGACGAACCCGGTGTCGACCGGGTCACCATGGCCGGGAACGACCGTGCTCGGACCGAGCGCGAGCAGGGCCATCAGCGTGCCGGGCCAGTCGGGGACGACGGCGTCGTCGCCCAGCTGCGGTGGGGCGCCCTGCTCGACGAGATCGCCCGCGAACACGACTCTGGCGTCGGCGACGTGGACGAGCAGGTCGTGGTCGGTGTGGCCGCGGCCGAGGTGGAGGAGCTCGACGGTCCGTCCGCCGAGGTCGATCGTCGCGGGCGCGGCGGCATCGGGCAGCGGCGGGTCGGTGGACTCGATCGCGTCGGCGGTGCGATGGTCGCCCCGCTGCCGGTAGGTGGCCGACCAGGCCTCGCGCTGCTCGGCCACTGTCGCGGCGAGGACCGCACGGCACCGGGGGAGGGCGTGCACCGGGCAGGGCAGGAACGCCGCGGTGCCGAAGCAGTGATCGAAGTGGGCATGGGTGATGGCGACGCTCACCGGCAGCGCGGTGACGACGTGGACGGCCGTGGCCAGCTCGGCGCCCTGCCGCTCGTCGCCGCGGGTGTCGACCACGAGCGCACGCTCACCGCCGAGCACCAACCCGATGGTGAGATCCAGCTCCCGATACCGCCGCGCGAACACCCCGTCGCCGACCTCGACCCAACGCCCTTCCATGTCCCTATTACCGCACGCTGAACCCGGGCTGAGGTGCCAGGAAGCCTGCGGCGTGGGCCGCATGCCCTCGTGGTCGTCGGGCAGCGTGCCAACGGTGTTCCTCAGGCCGTGTGGTCACGGTCGTGTCGGAGTCAGTGCGCTGCGGATCTGCTCGCGCAGCTCGGCGGCTGGTGCTTCGGTGCCGTGTTCTCCTACGACGGTGTCGAGGGTGCGCAGCCGGCCCAGGGCGCGCCGGGAGGACAGGGCGGTGATCTCGGTGACCGCTTGCCCGCCGACGTGAGCGGCGGCGTTCAGGTCGCCGATGAGGGCGTGTGCACCGGCGAGACCGGGTAGCTGGATCGCGCGGGCGCGGGCGTAGTTTGGTCCGTAGTCCCGTACCGCCTCCTGTAGCAGCGGCACTGCTCGGGCCGCGTGTTGAAGGTTCCCGCTGGCCATGGCGAGGGTGAAGTAGGCGTGTCCCTGCCGAGCGGCCAGCTCGGCGGAGCCGACGTGGGCGGACCAGGGTGCGGTGGCGGTCGTCTCGGGGGTGTCGAGCAGCTCGACGGACCGGTCCAGTGCCCGGTCGCAGGCGGCGGCGTCGCCGCGCGCGGCGTGACACCACGCCTGGTTGGTGGCCAGGGAGTTGGCGGTGTAGGTCGAGACCGGGTGGGTACCGCTGACGACGGCAGCGTGGCCGAGTTGCACCAGCCGCTCAGCTTCTTCCACGCGATGCAGGTGTAGCGCTTGGTGGGTCATGCGCAATAGCAGGTCCACTGTGAGGTCGACGGCGGCGGGGTGCTCGGCTTGACGTGCCAGCTCCAGGGCGAGGACCCAGAGCCTGCGGGCATCGGCGTGCAGCTCGGAGTCGTAATTCATCCAGCCTCCGAGTAACCCCAGGTCGGCGGCCGCGACCAGCAGCCTGGCCCGCACCGGTGAAGCGCATTCCTGGTTGCGCAGGGTGAGTACGGAACGAAGCTGGGCCACCGCGGCGTCACGGAACAGCCCGCCGCCCCGACTGAAGTCGCAGGATCGCAACGCCGCGGTCACCTGCTCAATGGCCGCCACGTCCGCCGCGCCGATTCGACCGGGCGGCTCGACGCCGGTGTGGGGCAACAGCGCGGCGAGGCGGTCCAGGTCCAGCGGCGCCGTACCGAGGCCCAGGGTGGTTCCGGAGACGACTGTGATGAAGTCCCGTCGAAACACCCAGTCCACCTCCTGGTCGTCGCTGTGGCCGGTCGTCTCCACGGTAGACGTGCCGATGGTGAATCCGAGCAGATCGGGTGGGATGCCCAGGTGGGAGGCGATGCGGGAGACGATCGCGATGTCGCGGAGCCGGTGGGTCCTGCGTTCGATCAGCGAGATCCGCGACTGGGACAGGCCGACCAGTTCCCCCAACCGCTCCTGGCTGTAGTCGGTGGTCCGTCGCACCGACCGTAGGACCGTGGCGAAGTCGTAGTCGGCCAGTGCCCGGCCTAGATTTTTCACGGGGTTGGCGGATCTGTCCCTGAACTACAGCCCTATAATTTTGATCATGGTTTCCTGTTTGTGGGCAGGGTCGGGGTCCGACTGTCGCGTCGGGGCGCCGGGTTCCACGCTCCGGGTGGGGGT
>JBBSQN010000096.1:0-20163 GCA_038257875.1 Mycobacteriales bacterium | reverse complement strand
TGCGCCTGGTCTGCTGTCCGACGGGGCATAATGCCAGTTCAACGCCATCTCTCGACATCCCGAGTGATCGCTGCCCGATCACATCAGACAGCCGGTCATCTCAACTGTGATCTTGACACGGATTCCGGAGGTCTGAGGCTGGGTCCCAAGCTCGATCGTAACAATGCTCCGGTCATATGGGGTGCGTACCCTGGTGCGAAATTGGCGTCCGTCAGTACGACATTCACACGCGGGTGACCAGCCTCGGTCAGCAGCATGGACGCTGAAGGCAACTCTGGCGGCGCGAGCTCGGCTGTGTCGAGGGCCTGCTGTCAGGTGCCTGCCGAGCGCAGCACGAGCTCGGTGAGGGTGGCGTCGTCGGGCGCGGTGACGGCGAGTAGGACGGCGCCGGCCACCGACTCGGGGCGCAGGAACGACTCCGCGCGGTACTCCCCACCTTCGTACGCCACCACCTCGCGCTGCATGTCGGTGTCGACGCGGCCGGGGTACACCGACGTGACCCGCACCCCGTTGCCGGCCTCCTCCGCGCCCAGCGCGTCGGCGAACGCCCGCAGGGCGAACTTGCTCGCGGCGTAGGACGCCCACTCCGGCCGGGCGGCGCGTCCGGCCCCGGAGTTGAGCAGCACGACGTGGCCGCGGGCGGCCCGCAGCGCGGGCAGCAGCAGCCGCGTCAGCTCGGCCACCGCCACCACGTTCACCTCGAACTGCCGGCGCCACGTCGCCGCGGTGGTGTCGGCGACGGCACCGAGGATGCCGACGCCCGCGCAGTGCACGAGCACGTCGAGCCGCTCGATGCCGCCGGTCGCCTCGGCGACCGCCCGGTCGTCAGTGACGTCGACGGGCCAGGGTCGGGAACCGGGCAAGTCGGCGGCGAGGGACTCCAACGCCGCCGTGTCTCGCCCGCCCAGGAGCAGGTCGTGCCCGGGTGCGAGCGCTCGGGACACGGCGGCGCCGATACCCCGCGAGGCCCCGGTGACCAGGGCGAGCGGGCGGCTGTCAGGCTCGGTCACGCCCGCTCAGCGCTCCCGTTCGCCGCGGATGAACTCCTCGACGGCCAGCCGGGCCTGGTCGTCGCTGTACTGCTCGGGTGGGGACTTCATGAAGTAACTCGACGCCGACAGGATCGGACCGCCGATGCCGCGGTCCTTGGCGATCTTCGCCGCGCGGACGGCGTCGATGATGATGCCGGCTGAGTTGGGCGAGTCCCAGACCTCGAGCTTGTACTCCAGGTTCAGCGGCACGTCGCCGAACGCGCGCCCCTCCAGGCGCACGTAGGCCCACTTGCGGTCGTCGAGCCAGGCGACGTAGTCCGACGGCCCGATGTGCACGTTGTCCTTGCCCAGGTCGCGGTCCACCTGGGAGGTGACGGACTGGGTCTTGGAGACCTTCTTCGACTCCAGCCGCTCCAGCTCCTTCATGTTCAGGAAGTCCATGTTCCCGCCCACGTTGAGCTGCATCGTGCGGTCGAGCTGCACGCCGCGGTCCTCGAACAGCCGGGCCAGCACCCGGTGGGTGATCGTGGCGCCGACCTGGCTCTTGATGTCGTCGCCGATGATCGGCACGTTGGCGACGCGGAACCGCTCCGCCCACACCGGGTCGGAGGCGATGAACACCGGCAGTGCGTTCACGAGCGCCACGCCGGCGTCGAGCGCGGCCTGGGCGTAGAAGCGGTCGGCCGCCTCGCTGCCCACGGGCAGGTAGGACACGAGCACGTCGGCCCGGGTGTCGCGCAGCGCCTGCGCGACGTCCACCGGCTCCTCGTCGGCCTCGGTGATCGTCTCGCGGTAGAACCGGCCCAACCCGTCGAGGGTGTGGCCGCGCAGCACCGGCACGTTCAGGGGTGGCACGTCGGCGATCTTGATGGTGTTGTTCGCGCTGGCGCCGATGGCCTCGGAGAGATCCCGGCCGACCTTCTTGGCGTCCACGTCGAAGGCGGCGACGAACTCGACGTCCCGGACGTGATAGCCACCGAAGTCGACGTGCATCAGCCCGGGGACGCGCGTGGCCGGGTCGGCGTCCGCGTAGTAGTGCACGCCCTGTACCAGCGACGCAGCGCAGTTCCCGACGCCGACGACGGCGACACGGACCTGACTCATGGCCGGCTCCTCCTCTTGCTTAGGTGTGCTCACGGTGTGTGATGACCGGCTTCAGTCGCCGGGGGGCTCGCGTTGCTCGGCCCGTTCGTTCGCGATCAGTTCGTTGAGCCACCGCACCTCGCGCTCGCAGGCGTCGAGCCCGAGCTGGTGCAGCTGTTGGGTATAGCGGTCGATCTGTTCACCGGCCCGGCCCAGCGCCGCCCGGAGACCTTCGCGGCGCTCCTCCACGCACCGCCTGCGGCCCTCCAGGATGCGCATCCTGGCCTCGGCGGGGGTGCGGGAGAAGAAGGCGAGATGGACGCCGAAGCTCTCGTCGTCCCAGGCTTGGGGACTCGACTCCGACAGCAATTCGGCGAGGCGTTCCTTGCCCTCGGCGGTGATCCGGTAGACGCGCCTGCTCCGCCGGGGCCAGGTGGTCGGCTCGGGGTCCTGCTGCTGCAGGTCCTCGACGATCAAACCGGCGCGGGTGAGCCTGCGGAGCGCGGGGTAGAGCGACCCGTAGGAGAACGCCCGGAACCCGCCGAGCCGCAGCCCGAGCCGTTTGCGCAGCTCGTAGCCGTGCACCGGTGCCTCGTGGAGCAGGCCGAGGATCGCCAGCTCCAGCACTGCTGACCTCCCTCCGTCCCTGTTGTCCATCATCAATCATGTCCCACTATATCGAGACGATACATCTATGCGCTGTGTCGAGTCACACGCCACCCGCTTCATGGGGAGCCAACGGAGGCGTTCCGGGGTGCCGTCGGGATCCCCCGCGTACCCTGACCGGGTGCGCACCCAACGACAGGTGGTCGACTACGCGTTGCGGCGCCGTGCGCTGCTCGCCGAGGTCCACTCCGGTCGGGTCGGGGTGGCCGACGTCTGCGACGCCAGCCCGTATCTGCTCCGAGCGGCCCGCTTCCACGGTGAGCCCAGTGACCAGACCTGTCCGGTCTGCCGCAAGGAACGGCTCACCCAGGTCTCATGGATCTTCGGTGACGCGCTGAAGCATGCGGCAGGCTCGGCCCGCAAACCCGAGGAGATCGAGCAGCTCGCGAACCAGCACGTGGACTTCTCCGTGTACGTGGTGGAGGTCTGCCGCACCTGCAGCTGGAACCATCTGGTGCTCTCCTACGTCATGGGTACCGGCGATGTCCCCGACGACAGCCGGCGCCGATCGGATCGACGCAGGACCGCTGCCGAGTGATCCGTCCCCAGCGACCGCACCCCCGGAGCAGCGGTGAGTGATCAGCGCGACCGCCGGTTCGACGCGTTCCCCCAGCGGCCCCCGCCTGGTCGGCACGCGCCCGGTGCCTCCCCTCCCCCCGGCCCGGGGCGCCGTGCAGCGGTGTCCGGCGAGCCGCGAACCGAGCCCGCGCCTCGTCCCGGTTCGAGCCGGCCTGAACCAGGACGGCGACCGCACCCGGGGCCCGGCCATGAGCAGGCCCCGCCGCCGGGCCGGCATGTCGCACCGCAGCGCTATCCCGACCCTCCTCGGGGCGCACCGCAGGCCAGGCCAGATGCCCCGGTCACCGCCGGTGAGCCGAGCCTGTTCACCCACGACGCGACCGGCGCCACCTCGGTGGCCAGAGCTAGAGCCAGCGCCGTCACGGTCGCCGAGCGGCCCGCGGCGCGCACGGGTGCCCCAGGTGGCGCCCCGACTACACCGCCACAGCGGTCGCTGGCGTGGCGCCGGGTGCGTCGCACGCTCTACGCAGTGCTGGGCCTGGCCGTGCTCGGCCCGCTGCTGGCGTTCGCGATCGGCTGGGTGCTGTTCGACGCGCCGACCTCCAGCGACACCGAGATCACCCAGGTGGCCACGTTCACGCTCGCCGACGGAGCGCCGCTGGCCATCGTGCGTCCCGAGAACGTCAACCGGGTCAAGATCACCTTGGACAGAGTGCCCGAGTACGTCCGGCGGGCGGTGCTCGCGGCCGAGGACCGTTCCTTCTACTCCAACGCGGGCTTCGACCCCATCGGCATCGGCCGTGCGGCGTACAAGCAGCTGACCGGCGGTGTCGGCGGCGGTTCCACGATCACCCAGCAGTATGTGAAGGTGTCGACCGGTCAGGACGAGTTCAGCCTCTGGCGCAAGTACAAGGAGGTCATCCTCGCGGTGAAGATCTCCCGCCAGCAGGACAAGGACACCATCCTCGAGAACTACCTGAACACCATCTACTTCGGCCGCGGCGCGTACGGCATCCAGGCTGCGGCCAAGGCCTACTTCGACAAGAACGTCGAGGACCTGACGGTGTCCGAGGGCGCGATGTTGGCCGGCATCATCCAGTCGCCCGCCAACCGGGACCCGGCGACGAACCCGGAGAGCTCCCGGGAGCGGTGGAACGTCGTGCTCGACGGCATGGTCGAGCAGCGGTGGCTCACCCCAGATGAGCGCGCGCAGCTGACGTTCCCCGACAACTGGCTGCCCGAGCCTCCGGCGGAGGGCGGGGTTCCCGACGACGACCGCTACCACGTCTACGACAAGGCCCGCGACGAGCTGGGGGCGCTGGGCATCACCGAGGAACAGATCAACACAGAGGGTCTCACCGTCACCACCACCATCGACCCGAAGCGCCAGAAGGCAGCCGTCGACGCCGTCACCACGATCATGAAGGGCCAGCCGGACAACCTGCGTACGGCACTGGTGTCGGTCGACCCGAAGACCGGGGCGATCCTCGCCTACTACGGCGGTGCCAACGGCCTGGGTACGGACTACGCGCAGGCCCTGCGCCAGCCTGGATCGGCGTTCAAACCGTTCGTGCTGGCGGCTGCCCTGCAGGGTTCCGGCGGGGTCGGCCTCGGCTCCTCCTACGGCGGGTCCTCGCCCCAGGAGTTCGAGGGTGGGGTCACGGTGAGCAACTCCGAGGGCTTCGACTGCGACCAGTGCACCGTGCAGACCGCCATGACGAAGTCGATCAACACGATCTTCTACCGACTGGCGCTCGACGTCGGCACGCGCAACGTCATCGACGCCGCGCACCGGGCCGGGATCCCGGACGACCTGCTCCCGGATGAGCGCGGTGGTATCGCGCTGGGTGACCAGGAGGTCCACCCGATCGACATGGCGTCGGCCTTCGGGACATTCGCCGCCGACGGCGTGCGGCGCGCGCCCCATATCGTGGCGAAGGTCGTCGCGACCGACGGCCGGGTGCTCTATGACCGCACCGAGCAGGCGAACGAGCAGGCGAACGAGCAGCAGGCGATCCCGCAGAAGGTGGCGCGCAACGTCACGGAGTCGATGCTCGACGTCGCCGCCTCGTCGAGCATCGCGCTGTCGGACGGCCGTCCCGTCGCCGCGAAGACCGGGACGGTGCAGCACCCCACGCTCGACGACCAGAACAAGGACGCCTGGACGGTCGGCTACACGCCATCGGTGTCCACTGCGGTCTGGGTGGGCAGCGACATCAGCGATCCGATCCAGAACTCGGCGGGCCAGCCGATCTTCGGGCGGATGCTGCCGGGATCGATCTGGCAGAAGTACATGAACGCCGCCGTGCGCGGCACGCCGAAGGAGCAGTTCTCGCCGTTCGAGCCCCTGGGCAAGCCACCTGTCGCCGAGCTCAGCACGGCGCCCGACGTCTCCGGCACGCCCGCGCCGTTCAGTACGCCGCAGAGCGGGTCCGCGCCGAGCTCGAGTGCCCCCGGCGGCGGGCGGGGGGGCTTCGGCGGTGGAGACCCCTCAAGCAGGGAGTCGAGTGCCCCGTTCCCAGGTCGCGTCGACCGGCCCAGCGGCCGCGACAGTGGCACCCCAGCCGCCAGCCCGGGTCCGGGCCGCGGTCCGGTGGGGTGAGCGGGGTCCGTCAGGTGGTCGGGCCGCCCGATCCACCCGCACGCGTGGTCCCGACGTGGACCGAACCGCTCGCGGCGACCGCGAGCCGGATGGTCGGCGGTCCCCTCGGCCGACATGCCCTGGTGGGTCGCAGCCCGTTCTGGACCCCGCTGCGGGTGGTGTTGCTCGTCGCGGTTGCTGTCCTCGCCATGAGCTGGCTGGGCAAGGCGCCGTGCCTGCAGCAGTACGCCACCGACGACGGCGGGCTCGCCCTGGACTGGCGCAACGGCCGTCAGTACGTCGCGATGTGCTACTCCGACACCGTCCCGCTCTACGGCATCGAGGGCCTCGACAGTGGGGCGCTGCCCTATCGCGATCCGTGGATCGATGGTGCGGGCACCGAAGGCGAGCAGCTCCGGTACATGGAGTACCCGGTGCTCACCGGCTTCTTCCAGTACGCCAACGCCCGGCTCGCCGACGGCTGGTTGTGGCTGGTCGAGCGGGTGCCGGTGCTGCCCTCGGCGCTGCCCGTCGTCGTGTACTTCGACATCTCCGCGGTGTGGCTGGCACTGGCCTGGCTCGCGGTCGTGTGGGCGGTGCGCGCGCTGCGCCCGGCGCGACCGTGGGACGCGGCGCTGGTGGCGCTGTCGCCACTGGTCCTCGTGCACGCCTTCACCAACTTCGACACCCTCGCTGTCGCCTGTGCCACCGTCGGCATGCTGGCGCTCGCCCGGCGGCGCCCGCTGCTGGCCGGGGTGTTGCTCGGGATCGGCGGCGCGATCAAGTTCTATCCCTTGCTATTACTCCTCCCGGTGGTGCTGGTCGCGCTGCGCCGGCGTGCCACCGGCACTGCTGCCCGCGTGGTCGGGGCCGCCGGGGCCGTCTGGATCGTGCTCAACGCGCCGGTCGCGCTGGCCTTCACCACGGGCTGGTCGGAGTTCTTCACGCTCAACCAGACGCGCCCGGCCGACCCCGACTCGCTCTACTTCGTCGTCAGCTACTTCAGCGGGTGGGCCGGCTTCGACGGGCAGCTGACCGACGGCCAGTCGCCCGCTGTGCTCAACGTGGTGAGCGCCGCGCTGTTCGCGGTGTGCTGTGTCGGGGTGGCCGTCCTGGCGTGGCGGGCGCCGCAGCCTCCGCGCGTCGCGTCGCTGGCGTTCCTGCTACTGGCGACGTTCTTGCTGGTCAACAAGGTGTGGAGCCCGCAGTACTCGCTGTGGTTGGTGCCGCTGGCGGTGCTCGCGCTCCCGCGCTGGCGGCTGCTGCTGGCCTGGATGCTCATCGACGCGCTGGTGTGGGTGCCGCGGATGTTCTACTTCCTGACGCCCGAGTCGAAAGGGTTGCCGCCGGACTGGTTCCTCGCCACGGTGGTGCTCCGGGACGCGATGGTCGTGCTGCTGTGCGTGCTCGTGGTCCGCTCGGTGCTGGTCCCGGCCACCGACCCGGTCCGCGTCGTGGGCCCGCAGGACCCGGATCGGGACGACCCGGACTGGCCCCCGCTGTCACCGCATCACCGACCTGCGGCGCCGGTCGGCACGTCCACCGCACCATCGGTAATGACATTCGAAGATCGCAGTACCGCAGTTACGAAAAAGATGTGACCCATCAGGGGGTTGCGACTCGCTTCGTAGCGGTCGAGCCTGGAGCTTACCCACGGGTTCTCATGGTCCTCATAGGATGGGAGATCCTCATGACCGAGGAGCAAACAGGTACGGGCTACGGTACGGAACCACAGGGTTCGTTCAACTTGTCCATCACCTCGGCGGTCAGCGGCGAGCGCATCGCCAGCGCGACACTGACCTGTTCGCCGGATGGTGGTTCGCACCCCAACCAGGCCGTCGCCTGCGAGCAGTTGGGCCAGGCCGACGGTCGGGTCGAGGCCATCCCCGATGACCCGGGACCGTGCACATTGGAGTTCAACCCGGTGATCGTGGCTGCCTCAGGTACCTGGAACGGTGAACCGCGGAGCTTCAAGCAGGAGTTCTCCAACAGGTGCGTTGGCGTCCGTGCGACTGGCGGTGTGTTGTTCAACTTCTAGGATCAAGAATCGCCGCGTGCCGGCCGCGCCGGTCTACTGGTGTGTCGACGTGGCTTCGACCAGGCCGGTCTCGTATCCCACGATCACGAGTTGTGCCCGGTCTCGGGCATCGAGCTTGGCGAGCAGCCGGCCGATGTGTGTCTTGACGGTCCCTCGGCTCAAGTGCAGATGGTGTTCGATCTCGCTGTTACATAGTCCGCGTGCGATGAGGGTGAGTACCTCGCGCTCCCGGTCGGTGATGCCGACCAGCGTGCGGGCCGGACGTCGGGCCGGCTCCGGGTGTCGGACGAACTCGGTGATCAGCCGCCGGGTGACGGCGGGTGCGAGCAACGCCTCGCCGGAGGCGACTACCCGTACGGCGTCCAACAGCTGAGCCGGGGGTGTGTCCTTGAGCAGGAAGCCGCTGGCCCCGGCCCGCAGCGCGGCGTACACGTACTCGTCCAGATCAAACGTGGTGAGCACCAGGACTCTCGGGGTGTGCTCGCATGCGGTGATTCTCCTGGTGGCCTCGATGCCGTCCATGCCCGGCATGCGCACATCCATCAGCACCACGTCGGGGCTCTGGGTCTGGACCAGGTCGATGGCTTCTGTTCCGGTACCCGCTTCGCCGACGACGACCAGGTCCGGCTCGGTCTCGATGAGTACTCGCAGGCTGCCTCGCAGCAG
Source organism: Mycobacteriales bacterium (assembly GCA_038257875.1). Lineage (GTDB taxonomy): Bacteria > Actinomycetota > Actinomycetes > Mycobacteriales > Pseudonocardiaceae > Pseudonocardia. Next base: position 11,618 of record JBBSQN010000096.1, on the reverse strand, counting down.
CGCGTGATCGTCAGCGATCAGCACCCGGACCTGGGCGTCAGTCATGCGGACCCCGAGGTCTTGTAGGGCAGGCGGGCATGTACGGCGAACCCGCCATCGGGTTGGCGACCCGCCATCAGGGTTCCGTGGTGCAGGGCGGCTCGCTCGCGCATGCCGATCAAGCCGTGTCCGGGCTCGCCGACCGGGCGACACGGTACGCCGTCGTCGATCACCGCCAGGTGCAGCTCGCCCGGCTCGGCGGTGATGCGGACGGTGCAGCGGGCTGGACTCGTTGCATGCTTGATGACGTTGGTCAGCGCCTCCTGCACGATGCGGTATGCCGAGAGCTGGACCGCCGCGGGCAGTGCTGGGACGGTCCCGCAGTTGAGCTGGACCGCTACGTCGGCGAGTTGGGCGTTCTCGACCAGTGCAGGAAGCTCGTCGAGGCCGGGGCTGGGCGCCAGGTCGGTCTCCCCCGCCGAGCGCAACGAGCCGAGCACGCGCTGGATGTCGGCGAGTGCCGCACGGCTGACGGACTCGATGACGCCGAGCGCTTCCCGGCTCTCCTCCGGACGCGCGTCGTACACGTGGTTGGCTACTGCGGCTTTCATCACGATCACGCTCATGCTGTGCCCCACCACGTCATGCATCTCCCTGGCGATCCGCAGGCGCTCCCCGGAGACGGCCTTCTGCGCACGGTGTTCGGCGAGTTGGCTGGCGTACTCGTGGCCCGCCCGGACGCTGCGGCCGAGCGTCCAACCTGCGCCGATACCGAACCACGAGAAGCTCAGCGCGGAAAGCAGGTCGGCAGCGAACAGCTCGGCGCTCGGGTTGACGACGAGGAAGTGGGTGCCCAGCATGGTCGCGGTCAGCGTTGTCGCCAGCGTGACACCCAGTAGCGCTGCGACGAGCGCAATGGCCGAGCCCCGCGGTCCCACCGACAGCGCGACCGAGTAGAGCGCGAACGCGACGGCCAGCACGGTTGCCGTGACCGACATGCCCAGCACAACGGCGACGACCGACCAGGCGAGAACGACGCCGAGCACCGGGACGGGCCTGCGCCTGCGGACCGCAAGGGGAACGCCGCCCACCAGTGCCACCAGCCATATCACCACGACCGTCCCGCCGGAGAACCCGAGCCCGGTGTCGAGGGTCCCGAAGACGGCGAGCAAGGTGATCCACACCGCTGGCAGCAGGTCGATCACGCCGAGCTGCCACAAGCGCTGTCGAAACCACGGTGGCAACACGCCGCAGTCGCCTCCTGCGGGTTCGGCCGTCACCTCGGCCACCGTATCCGCAGTCCCCCGATCAGCGGATCGGACCTGGGTCCGATCTCGAACCCCGGACCCTGCTCCGATGTGCGCCCTTCCCGCGCGAGGCAGCATGGCTCGCATGAGCGAGATACGCGAACTGAGCAAGGACATCGCGGAGACCTCCATGCGGGAGCTGACCGAACGGTTCCAGGGTGACGTGTTCGTGCGCTCGCCCCGCCGCAGCGGGTTGACCAGGGTGCTTACCGGTATGGGTGCGACAGTGCTCGCCGAGATCGGCGGTGGGTTGTCGGTCACGGGCATGGAGTCGTGGCGGATCGCGTCCGTCGCCGCGGAGCATCACATACCGATCCAGGAGCTGACGCCGCGCAGTGCGCCATCCGAGGAATCCTACCGTCGTCCGGAAAGCTGATCGTCGACGACCTGTCCGGTGTCGATATATCGCTGACGTACCCGTCATGGGCGGTGACGTTCGGCCGTCGGGGAAAGCCGCTGCACGGCTGTCGCCGCGAGCGTGTCGGGCACCCGGAGGAACACCACGAACAGCACGACGAGCAGGGCCGCCCGCCCCCATACCCCGATCGCGACGGCCTGTGCGGCGAAGCCCTCGTGGATGCCGACACCGACCCCGGCGGTGAGCGCGTAGAGCCAGCGGAAGATGGCGATGCCCATGACGAGGTCGGCGACCAGATAGCCGGCGATCCACCGCCACGGCACCCGCACGAGCACGAAGAACGGCAGCAGCCAGAGCGTGTACTGCGGCGAGTGCACCTTGTGCAGCAGCAGGAACCCGCACAGCATGGCCGCGCTGACCCCGATCCACGGGTAGCCGCCGTCGCGTTGCCAGCGTCGCCAGCCCACGACCGCGGCGACGGCGAAGGACAGCAGTATCAGCGCGGGTGAGAGCCAGTTCACCGTGGACTGGAACGCGACGTTGGACGGATCGGACTGCGGCCGGAACCCCCAGTACCAGATGGAGTTGGTGGTCAGGTCCACCTTGCGGAGCTGCTGGAACATGAACGACGCCCGCCAGCCCTCGTAGCCGGCGATCGCGAACGGCAGGTTCACCAGCACCGCGGTGCTGGCCGCGACCGCTGGCACGCGCAGGGCACCGCGCCAGTCTAGCTCCCCCGGCGCCGACGTGGTGAGCACGTACAGCGCGAGCGGAAGCACGAAGGCCCCCGGATACAGCTTGAACGCGAAGCCGAGCCCGAGCAGCACCGCCGCCACCGCGGCTCGGTCGGCCAACCGGCGGTCGGTGCGCCACCCGTGCACCACATACACGGCGCCGACCGCGCAGGCCACCACCGGCAGGTCCCAGTTATGGAACGCGTAGAGCACCAGCGGCGGGCCGAGTGCCCACACCAGGGCTCGCCACCGGGCGAGCCGGCCGAGCAGCCAGCCGGTGAGCAGTCCGAACGGGGCCATCAGCAGCGCGGATCCGAGCAGGAACTCGCCGTCGTCGTGGGCGAGGAGCGCGCCCGCCCAGATAAGCAGGCCGGTGAGCACCGGGTACTCCACGGTGCCGCCGTCGAGCTCGCCCTCCGGCGTGATCGACCCCGTCAGGTACGGAAAGACGTGCTGGTCGATCTCGCGGCCCAGCCAGAGGTGCTGGATGTCGGAGTAGCAGACCTCGCGATTGCTCCGCTGCGCGTAGTCGGGCGTGCTGCGTCCCGCCGCGTCGAACTCCGGGCCGATGCAGCGCGCCTTGTTGGCGTAGCCGAGCAGCAACATGACGCCGGTGAGCAGCACGAGCGCGGCCGCCACGACTCGGCCCGTCGACGGGGCGGGTGGGGGTGGGGGTGGGGGTGAGGGTGAGGGATCCGACCGGTCGCTGCGCACGGTCTCCACGGCGGTGCTGGTCACGGTGTGACCCCAGAAGCGGCGGGTGATGAGGTCACGAACCTAGCCGCTCGCGCAGGAACGCGATGTCCGCGGCCTGGCCCGACTCCGGTGTCTCGACGACGACCGGCGCTGCGGCGGCGACGCACACCGCGGCGAGCATGTCGGGTGCGATGGTGCCGACACCGATGTTGGCGTGCCGGTCGCGCGCGGAGCCGAACTTGTCGCGCGAGTCGTTGAGGTGCACCAGATCGATCCGGCCGGTGATGGCCTTCGCGCGGTCCACGACGTCGACGAGGTCCTCGCCCGCGGCGAACGCGTGGCAGGTGTCGAGGCAGAAACCGACGTCGAACTCTCCGACGGCGTCCCAGAGCCGGGCCAGCGCGTCGAACCGCCGCGCCATCGCGTTGTCGCCACCGGCGGTGTTCTCGATGAGCACCGGCACGGCGAACCCGCCGTCATCGGCCTGCCGTTCGACGAACTTGCGCCAGTTGGCCACCCCCGCGGCAGGGTCCTCCCCCTGCGTGACGTGGCCGCCGTGCACCACCAGCCCGATCGCGCCGACCTCCGCGGCCGCCTGCGCGTGCTGTACCACCAGCTTGCGTGACGGGATGCGGATGCGGTTGTTCATCGACGCCAGGTTGACCACGTACGGCGCGTGCACCACCACGGTGACCTTGCCGTCTCGCAGCTGCTCGGACTGCGGATGCGCGGCGGGCTTGCGCCAGCTCTGCGGATCGGCCAGGAAGAACTGGACGATCTCGGCCCCCCGTTCGGCGGCCGCCGCGACCGGATCGTCGTCGCGCACATGGGCCCCGATGAGCATGGGCCGGAGGATAGTGCCGGACCTCGACGGTCCGGCGATCCGCCTGGAGATCTGCGGCCTCGTTCCGGTGTGCTGTCTGCGATGATCGGTGTTCGATCGGGCATACGGAGAACGGACGGGACATGGGTGGATCGTTGATCGTTGATCCGGCGGCGACAGCTGGCGCGCAGGCTGCAGGCGCTGCGCCAGTCGGCCGGGTACTCGCTGGAGACGGCGGCGGCCACGCTGGAGTGGTCGCCGAGCAAGCTGAGCCGGATCGAGAACGCCCTGCAGGGTGTCGACATCCACAGCGTGCGCGGCGTGCTCGATGTCTACGACCTCGGCGGCGACGAGGCGGCGTACATCCAGGACCTCACGCGGGCGGCCCGCGGAAAGGGAGGGTGGCGGGAGTACGGGCTCAGTGACGACAGCTACGTCGCGGTGGAGACCGAGGCGAGCGCCGTACGCTCGTTCGAGCCCGCCTACGTTCCTGGCCTGCTACAGACGCCCGAGTACACCCGGACGCTCTTCGTCGGATCGCCGCGCCGCCGGACCGAGGCGCACCTCGACGACGTCGTGGCGGCTCGGATGGTCCGGCAACGCCGGCTCACCTCGGCTGAGGCGCCACTGGAGCTGATGGCGATCGTGGACGAGGCCGTGCTGCGGCGTCCGATCGGTGGGCCCGCGGTGTGGCGTCCTCAGCTGGAGCACCTCCTGATCACCGCCGAGCTGGACACGGTGACCCTGCGGGTGTTGCCGTTCCGTGTCGGCATGCATCTGAGCATGGACGGCGCGTTCTCGATCCTCAGCTTCGGCGAGCTGGAGGAGCCCGACGTCGTGGCCGTCCAGCACGCGATGGGGACCACGCAGCACGACAAGGAGGAGGACGTGGCGCGGGCCGAGCTGATGTTCGACAAGCTGCGGTTGCTTGCGCTCAGCCCCACTGACACGATGGCCCTGGTGAGCGAGACACTCGATCGGGCGTAGGCCCCGGGAAGGGCGACCAGGTGATGGACCTCAGTGGTGTCCGCTGGCTCAAGAGCAGCTTCAGCGGCGGTGACAGAGATAACTCGTCGGGCTGCGTCGAGGTGGCCCTCGTGCCCGACGGAGGCGTCGCGGTCCGCGACTCCAAGGACCGCTCGCTCGCCCCGCACGTCTACGCCGCGCAGGAGTGGGACGCGTTCGTCGCCGGAGTCCACGCCGGCGAGTTCGACCGCCGGTAGCCCTCTCCGACGATCAGCCAGACGCAGCAACGCCCTGGCGACGGTTCCGTAGCGTGAGAGATCGGTCGGGCTTAGAGCATGTCCGGTGGAACGTCGGGTAGGTGGAACTGTTGCACGACGGCACGATAGTTGGCGGCGATCTTGGCGAGGGTCGACAGCAGATCCTGTCTGTATTGGTCGGCAGCGAGTAGCTGGCTCATGACTCGCTCGTAATCTTCGCTGATCTGCATCAGTCTTAGGTTTGCATACCGCAGGTTCGTCAGCTGCTCGGCTCCGGTGGTGGGAGTCGAGGATCGCTCTTGTTCGAGTCTGCTCAGTCGTTGTTCGATGTGTGTTACTCGCTCGGACAGAGCGTCTGCTGCTCGGGTGCGCCCCGGATCATCGTGATTCCGGCGGAACTCGTCGATGGAGTCCACGTAGACGCGCCAGATGTTCGCGCGCTGGCCGCTGGTAGTGCGGCGACCCTGAAGCCTGCCGTCGTGGAGCATGTTGCGCACCGTCTGCTCGCTACACCCGCCCAGCCGTCGAGCAGCTTCCGCTACCGAACAGGAGCCTCCCTCGCCGGGCTCGTGTGTCGTCCCTTGCTGCCTCACTGGCCAAGTATCGACCACTTGCCGTCGCACTGCGGCGCGTCGCCTGCGGGCACCCCACTCTGGCCTGGGCCTCAAGGACTTCATGCAGACCTGTTGGCGATGCAGCGGCGCGTCCTGTAGAGCTGGAGTGCCACAGTAGGGCACACTTGCGGTGTGTCGTCCGGGTCGCTTCCAGCTGACTCGCCCAGTTGTTGTTGTGGAGGAACCGTTGCGAACCCTGACGCAGGATGCTGCTGATCTTGATACGAAGCGGGATGCCGCGTTGTTCGAGCTGCCTGGGCTGGGCGTCCGGTCAGCAACCGCGACGCGGGAGGTAGGGGAGATCCAGGTGGCGGGTCGCCGGCTGGTGCCGTCGGTGGTCTTCGACACGTACTGGTCGTTCGCGGCGGCGCGGCAGGAGCTCTACGAGGCGCGGCAGCAGCGGCCGACGGGGCCGTGGACCACCGATCCGGTGCTGGGCCGGCACCGGTTCACCAACTGCTATCGGGCCGCGGACCGGGTCAGCCAGTTCCTGATCCGCCGCGTCTCCTACAGCGGTGACCAGGAGCCCGCCGAGGTGGTGTTCCGGACCCTGCTGTTCAAGCTGTTCAACCGGATCGACACCTGGCGGCTTCTGACCGATCAGCTCGGCGAGCCGTCCTGGGCGGGCTTCGACCTCGGGCGCTACGACACGGTGCTCGGGGAGTCCTTCGCCCGCGGTGAGCGGCTGTACTCCGCGGCGTACGTGATGCCCCCACCCCGGCTGGGCGGTACCCGCAAGCACACCAACCACCTGCGGCTGCTCGAGCTCATGATGACCAGTGGCGTGGCTGAGCGGGTGATCGACGCCGGATCCCTGCGCGGAGCCTTCGACGTGTTACGGAGCTATCCGGCGATGGGGGATTTCCTCGCCTACCAGTTCGCCGTCGACCTGAACTACTCCGCGGTGCTCGACTACGACGAGATGGAGTTCGTCGTGGCCGGACCCGGCGCCCGCGACGGGATCCGCAAGTGTTTCGGCCCGGCCGCGGACGGCATCGAGGCCGACGTGATCCGGTACATGGCCGATCACCAGCAGGAGCACTTCACCCGGCTCGGGCTGCGTTTCCCCGGTCTGCGGGGTCGGCCGTTGCAGCTGGTCGACTGCCAGAACCTGTTCTGCGAGGTCGACAAGTACGCCCGGGTGGTCCACCCCGACATCACCGGGCACAGCGGGCGGCACCGGATCAAACAGCACTACCGACCGGTGCCCGGTCGGGTTCCGGTCGGCTGGTTCCCACCCAAGTGGAACATCAACATGGACGTGGTCACGGAGATGGCGTAACCGTATCGGCGCTGGCGGTTCGATCCATGAAACGGCCTGTCTCCGGGAAGTTGCCCTGATAATCAAGTGCGAGGTGGAACGATGGCGCTCGCTGGTCCTGCCGCAGCCGCAGTACCGGTTGCTGCGTTGGAGGAGCTCGTGGCGTGTGTGACCTATTGTCTCGATGCTGATGTCGGAGAGGGTGTTCAGCCGGAAGATTCCGCGTGGGTTGCCTCACATGCGGAGCTCATTGGGGTCGCGCGGCGGTGCGCTGGCGTGCTGGACCCGGTCGTGGTCGAGGTTCTCTCGCAGCACACCGCCACGTGAGGTCAGGCCGGTTCGCCCACGTCACTGGACGCTGGAGTAGTTGATACTGTTTGGTCCAGTCGAGCCTGGCTGAGGAGCCTGGCAACGCGGTAGCGGGCCGCGTCAACGACCGCTACGCCGGCGACCACCATGAGCTGCCCGATGTCGACACCAGCGGCTTGGCTGACATACCGAAGGAGGCGGCCGAGGCCCAGATAGTTACCGTAGCCGCGTTCAATGAGGTGTTGTCTGCGGTAGTGCGCTATCAGGTGGAGCTGGTCATGGTCGAGCTGGAACGAACAGAACGATAGGCATGGAAACCCCATGGCCGCTCGGTCTCGGCCAGGGGCGTGAATCAGTGGGCTAATGGTGGCACAAGGTACGTCCGTGAGGGAGCAGTCGTTTTTCCGAACAGGACCTCCAGCATTGACGGTCGTTGATGGTTGACTTTCGTCACCCACAGTGTCGAGAGCAAGCTCGTACCGGGCGGACTTCGGACCACGGGTCTTGATCTCGGTCCGGAGCTTCTGAATGAGTTCGTTGAGCTGGTCATGTACTTGGCCGCTGGACGTCGGATACGCCACGATGCGGCCGAAGTAGGTGCCGCGTCGGTTTGCGAGAGCCAGGTGGCGGATCGTCGAGTACATGGTGCGATAGCGCTCGGCGAGTTCATGATGGTCGCAGCTGGTATCGGCCAGCTCCTCGGGGAAGATCGTGTTGGCGACCGTGACGACGCTCGGGTAGCGGAGCTGCTCGGACAGCTCATCGGCAGCGACGCGTACGGTGGGCAACTCATCCCTGGGGCGGGTGATGCGTGTCACGAGGTGGAAGGCACTGCGCCCCGGCAGTGCGTCCACGGCGGACACAGTGTTCAGCCAAGCATCCGAGAGTGTGGTCTCGATTATTGTTGCTGAGTTGATGGTCATCATCGTTACTCCGGCTCAGAGGCTGACGGATTAGTGCGCTGGTTCGAGGTTCGCGACCTGATGCGCCGAACGCCAGGTGCTCATCGTCGGCCAGTCCGCCGTTCGGCGTCGGCGGAGAATCGCAGGAACTGTGCGAAGCGCAGCACCTCAGCACGATCTGCCTCGGTGAGCTCGACGACCGTACGATCCCAAGCGTCCATATCGGGGTCGCCCTCCTCGGAGCCGAGGAAGTAGTCCACAGGGTGCACGTACAGCTTGGAGAACTTCTTCAGCTCAAGGCTGTCCACCTTGCGCTGCCCGCGTTCGATGTCGGAGATCGCCGAGCGGGGGATGCCGGTCTTGTCCGATACGTACTGCTGAGACAGGTTGAGGTACTCCCGCGCCTCGCGGAGCCGTCGGCCAAGGGCTGCGAGCTCACCAGAGTCGTCGGTCTCGGTGCTCATGCTCCGCGTGTCCTCTCGGTGTCGGGTTCGGCGAGAGCCAGTGTGCGCACCGTCGTCGCGAACTCACGCACCGACCGCAGGTAGTGGTCGGCTCCGGTCGTCGGCAGTCGAATCCCGAACCGGTCCTGTACGCCGACAACGATCTCCACCGTCAGCAGCGAGCTGATCGGTAGGTCTGCGCCGCGCTCCTCCAACAGTGCGCGCAGCTCCGCCGCAGTGCGGTGCTGCTCGTGGGCGAGCAGCTCGATGAGGACGTCCTCGACGTCCCGCTGATCCATGTCTGGCACCTCCCATCGCTGTCGGACTTGGCGACAGCTCCTGTCTGATGATACAACATGAGGTGTCAGATTTGGCAACATCCAGTGTCGATGATCCCGACAGGAGGCTCAGATGGAGCTCATCGAGTACCAACGGCAGGCGGCGCGAACCGTGCAGCGAGCTGGCGACGAGCTCGCCGATGTCGCGGTGCACCTACTCGGGCTGCTCGGCGAGGCCGGTTCGGTCGCGACGGAGTACAAGAAACGGCTGCGAGACGGTGAAGCCCATCTGGCCTGGAAGGCCAAGTTCCGCGAAGAGCTCGGCGACGTCCTGTGGTACGTCGCGGCCCTGGCCACTAGCCACAGGCTGGACCTTGACGACATCGCGCGTGCGAACCTGGAGAAGACCCGCGATCGCTGGCTCCCGACCCGCACGGAACCCCTCGACGAGGCCTACCTCGAACACGAGCGGCTCCCGCGATCAGCAACTCTCGAGTTCGTCACGGCCCTCGACCAGGCTGGGCGCCCCACTGCGCAGATCCAGTGGGAGGGTCGCTGGTGTGGCGACCCCCTCACCGACGCCTCGCATGTCGAGGACGGGTACCGCTTCCACGATGTGCTCCACCTCGCCCATGCGGCCGTTCTGGGCTGGTCGCCCGTGACGCGCAAGCTCCTCGGCCGCAAGCGCCGCTCCCAGCCGGAGATCGACCTCGCCGAGGACGGCGGCCGTGCCATCGTCACCGAGGAAGGCATCGCCGCACTCGCTTTCGCCTACGCCACTGGGCACGATTACCTGCGCGGCATCCAGCGCCTCGACCAGCAGTTTCTCGACGTGATCACCAGCTTGACCGCTCACTTCGAAGTGGGGGTACGAACAGCAGCCGACTGGGAGCATGCCATCCTCACCGGTTTCGCTACCTGGAACCAGCTCCGCGAACACAACGGCGGAGTCGTCACCCTGGACGCGACCAACCGGACACTCACGTTTGTCACCCCTCGGTGAACCACTCAGACCGACCCATGTGAGCTGGGGTGAGGTGGTGGCTACTCGGCGTCCTTGCTGTCTGTTGGTGCTGTCAATGTCGAGCAGCTCATGAGTCATGCCCCCGGCCGCCTGCGAACAGAGGGCTGGAGCCTGCACCAGCTTACCGTCACAGCGCGAAACGTACCTCGGTGAGTTCACCGCTGCTATCGACCATCACTTGGTCCATACTGTACGTACCTGGGACGGTGCGATGTTCGTTGACAAGCCGGTCCGCCGGACCTCAGTCCACGCGGACCCGGACCTGGCACTTGTGGCGGTGATGGTGGTCCTCATCTGTGTAGACAGCAACAGTCGCTCGATTCGGTCAGCGGCAGCGCCGTGTACGGTTTGACGAACGTCGAGATGTCGATCACTCCGCTCGGTGTAACGAGGATCATCTCACGCGTGTAGAACGTTTCGGACGACGGTCGCCCGGCGTTGTCGCTGTAACCACAGGAGGACGCCGATGGAAGACCGCAACCCCCAGCGCCGTGGACGGGTCCGCTCTCCGCTCGCACCGCTGGTGCGGGCGAACTTCGTCGTGGTCGTGATGGCCACTGCGGTCATCGCGGTCGTGAGCCTGGTGGCCGAGGACCTGCTCCGGAGGATCCCTGCCGACGGCGACCTCGTGATCTGGTACCGCTCGGCTGTCCTGGTTGGGATGCTGGGCCTGTTGTTGATCGCTCTCCGGTACTGGGGCACGGTTCATCGCGCCACCGGGACCCTGTTCCACGTCCAGGTGCTCGACGAGCAGGAGCGGGATCTCCGCGCTGCCGGTCGCGCGGCGGCGGAACGGAGGCGGATGGTGCTCCGTTCGGTCACCCGGTGGGTCGACCTCGCCCAGCGGACGAACGAGCAGGGCGCTGTAGAGCTCGCTGACGTCTGCCGCGACGTCAGCGACATCCTGGAAGCTCAGGTCAACGCGGATCAGATTGATACCGGCTACACCCTCGCACCAGCCATGGCCTGGCCCGTAGCAATAGCGATCGGCGCCCAGCTGCCGCTGCCGGGCACGCTGCGACTCCTCGAGCTACCTGACGGCGACGGGGACCCGTCGAGCCTGATCGAACTGGATCACGCTGCACGTCCGGTCGTCGTCGAGTGCCTGACTTTCGGTAGTTGGACCCCCAACGGTCGGATCGGTGTCTGGATCGCCGCCGCCCCGGATGCCCAGGAGCTCGAGCCGAAACGGTGGGCGGGACTCGGCGTCACGAGCGCGTTCCGCATCACGCTCGATCCCGGCCTTCCGGACGACCCGGTGCTGAGCGACGAGGACGTCGCCGGCCTCGGTGCGGCGATCGCCCGCGAGCTCGTGGTCATCAAGAGACGACACCGGGACCGGGAGCTGGTGGTCGTCGCGACGATGACCACGATCGTCGCGCTGGCGACCGGCTGCTACCTCACCCAACAGGAGTGCCGCTTCTTCCACGGAACCCACCTGATGCACTACGACCGCGACTCGGACACCTACCTGCCCCTGCGGGTCAAGGAGGCACAGCCGCACCACGCGCCGAGGGCCGTGGGTGCCTAGTACTACAGTGCTAGATCATTAGCATCTGCAGGCTGAGATGGCGTCGGACGTGGGCTCGGCGGGCCTGGGCCTGGTGTCGGCGGCGCCAGGTCGACCACTGCAGGCCTGTGGCGATGATGTCGTGGTCGCGGTTGAT
>JBBSQN010000095.1:0-20265 GCA_038257875.1 Mycobacteriales bacterium | reverse complement strand
CCGGTATTCCTGTTCTAGTGACTCTTCGAGTTACACGGGACGGGCAACAAAAAGCCCTGGAGACAAGTAGTTTCGTAGCCTGCGGAGACCGGGCCGAACAGACATACACAGTGCAGATCCCCACGTAGAAGGTTAGCTCTCCGGTTCTTGCCGGCAGCCCCTACGCGTCACGCATGATGCGCCGTTGGTCGTGGGGCGACGCCGAAGGGCCACAATCCTTCATCTACTACAGAGCACTGCGCCAAGAGGTTTACCTACTCTCAACCCCTCTCCGCATTCGTGGCGCACACGAAATAAGTTGTTTGTTTCGAAGGGGGCTCCGGCGCCCTGACCAGCACAGATGCCATTTTGTACTATTCTTCATGGTTTATTTATTGCATTACGCCTCCGACCGTCACGGTGCTTTCTGTGGTGGTCGCGCTAGTCATCGGCGTCGTCGTGCTGATCGGGCTGTTCGTCGAGCGGCTCGGGATCGAGTCCGGCGTGCTGGCCTGGATCGGCAGGCTCGACCTGGAGTACGTCGGCTTCACCGTCGTCAGGCTGTTCGTCGCGACCTGGCTCGTCGCGCTGGCGGTGTGGAAGGTAGGGCGGATCGAAGAGCGGTGGGGTTCTCCCAGGGCTGACCGCAGGGCGACGGCAGGGCGACGGCATCGGTTCGGTTCACGCTCGGTGGAGCCGCCTGTCCGTCCGTGCCGGTTCGTGCTCGTCCGGAAGCAGGCCGCGGGTCCGCAGGGAGCGCAACGCGATGGAGCAGAGGATCCCCAGGCCGATCATCAGCAGCCACGGCAGCGCGCTGGCGCCGTTGGACCGGGCGAGGTCGAGCGCCCAGCCGGTGCCGAGGTTGCCCAACAGGATCCCGACCCCGCAGACGGTGTTGTACAGGCCGTAGTGGGTGGCGACCAGCCGCTCGCCGGACAGCGAGACGATCGTGTTCATCTCGAACGGGAACACGATCGCCGTTCCGAGGGCGAGAACCGCGGCGGCCAGCAGGAGCGCGACGACGCCGACGGCCGTCCCGGCGTCGCTCGCGGGTTCGACCGGCACCACCTCGGCTGCCAGCAGCGGCACGAACGCCGCTCCCAGCGCGACGAGCCCCATGCTCATCGACCTGCCGGCTCCCCATCGGCGACGACACCAGGCGGTGACCCGGAGCTGACCGAGAATGGTCACCAAACCGGAGATCGCGAAGACCGCCGCGACCGCGACGCTCGCCCCGAGCGGAGAGCCGACGACGGCGTGCGCCTGTAACGGCAGGGCCAGATAGACCTGGAATGACAGCACGTACGACCCGATCATGGCCAGCGAGAACAGCACGAAGGGGCGGTTCGACGCGACCTCGCGCCACTGCGCCAGCATCGAGCTGCGGCTGGCGTCAGCTGAGGCGGTCCGCTGCGGCAACGCCCGGATCTGTAGCACCGTGAGCACCGCGAAGACGCCGGCTGCGACGGCGCAGGTGAGGGAGAACGTCACACCGGTGAGGACGAGGCCGATGAGCGGGCCCAGCAGGATCCCGGCCTGGTAGAAGACGCTGAACAGGGCGAACGCCTCGACGCGGCGCTCCCCGGCGTCCGCGGCGAGATAGGCGCGGACGGCGGGGTTGAACAGCGCCCCGGCGAACCCGGTCGCGGCCGAGGCCACGAGCAACGCCGGGACCGAGTCGACCACGCCGAGCAGTGCGAACCCGAGGGTCCGCAGCGCGCAGCCGGCGACGATCAGTGGCTTGTAGCCGTAGCGGTCGGCCAGGCTGCCGCCGAGCAGGAACATTCCCTGCTGGGTGAAGTTGCGCACCCCGAGGACCAGCCCCACCAGCCACGTCGCGAGGCCCAGCTCCCCGGACAGGTGCGCGGCGAGGTAGGGCACCAGCATGTAGAAGCCGATGTTGATGGTGAGCTGGTTGAGCAGGAGCAGCTGCACCGGTCGGGGGAAGGACCGGTACTGCGTGAGCGCGCGCATCAGGCGACCGTGCCCGGACGCGGCCCGCCGGTCAGCGGGTCGAGCACCGTGGCGCACCGCGTCCAGCGGTCCACGTCGTGTTCGGCAGGGTGGACGAGCACGTCGGGTTCGCGCGCCGGGGCTTGGTCGAGCAACCCGTGGGACCGGCAGTAGTCGTCGTTGTAGACCGTGTCGAAGTATCGCTGCGGCCCGTCCGGGAAGATCGCGACAATCCGGGTGTTACGCGGCTGCGTGCGAGCCACCCACCCGGCGACCAGCCCGACGGCGCCGACGCTCCAGCCCCCGCTGGCGTAGCTCGACGCGGCGAGCGCCCGGCAGGCCCACACCGCCTCCGCCGGGGACACCCAGTGCACCTCGTCGAACGCGGCATAGTCGACGTTGCGGGGGTAGATGCTCGATCCGAGCCCGCGCATGAGCCGCGGCCGCGCCCGCTGACCGAAGATCGTCGAGCCGATCGTGTCCACACCGACCAGCCGCAGATCCGGCAGGTGGCGCCGCAGCTCGGCCGAGATGCCCGCCGAGTGTCCGCCGGTTCCGACCGAGCACACCAGCACGTCGATCCGGCCGAGCTGGGCGAGCAGCTCGCGGGCGAGCGGCACGTAGGCGGTCACGTTGTCAGGGTTGTGGTACTGGTCGGGGCAGTAGGCGCCGGGCTGGGCCACCAGCAGGTCGCGCACGCGATGGCGGCGGGCCCCTTGCCAACCTCCTTGCGGGCACGGCCGGTCCACGACGTCCACCTGGGCGCCGTGGGCTCGGAGCATGCGGTACATCAGCGGCTCCATGCCGGGATCGGTCACCAGGGTGACGGGATGGCCGTAGGCGATACCGGCCAGCACCAAGCCCAGCCCGAGCGTGCCGCTGGTGGACTCGACGATGCGGGCACCGGGACGGAGCTCGCCGCGCTCCCGGGCGCGGCGCACCATGTGCAGGGCGGGGCGGTCCTTGATGCCGCCGGGATTGGTTCCCTCGATCTTGGCCCAGAAGCCGCGTCCGGCGGACGCGAAGGGCTCGTCGATGAACACGACAGGGGTGTCGCCTACCGCGGAGCTCACGCCGGCGAGGGCGGCTGCGGACGTCGATGGGTGCAGAAGCGTCGAGTACACGTGGTGGTCTTCCTTCATGGGCCGCGACGGCGCGGCGTGGGGAGCGAGCGGGCCAGGCAGGACTGGTTCAGCAGGAACCAGCGAGGCCCCTCAGTTCCGCGCGACGCTCAGCAGTAGCAGGAGTGCCCATCCGCTCCGCGATACGGTCCGGGACCACCCGTCGACGCGCATCGTCTGCGACCGATCGAGACCGTGCCCAGCTGGAGCGATGCCGAACCCGTGATCGTCAAGAGGGTGCGCGTGCACCGCGGCGACGTGTAGCCGTAGCGGCGTTCCGGTGCCGATGTCGTCGTCGTGACAGGCTTCCGCGGAATGGTGATCGGTTGCCGCCGCCGCTGTGATCGTCACCGGAGCTGTCTCCCCGGCATGCATCAGATGCGGCCCTGGGCATTCCGGAAGCGCTGCGACCAGGATCAAGGCGATCAGGAAGAACAACGGAGTGCGGCTGATCCGTCGACTCGTCGCGACCCACCCGACCGTCCCCGACATGATGATCACACCCTAGCAGCGCGCTCAGTGATCAGTTACGGGGAGGTTCGCCGAACCGCGAGGCGGTTACCGCAGGAAGCTCACATGCAGGTGGTCGTAGTGCCCGCCGACCGCGTCGCTCGGGTTGTACACACCACCTCCGGTGTACGGACGCCCCCAGCCGCCTCGGTCTTCGGAGCCGGGCATCCAGATCCGGCCCTGCCAGATGATGTAGGAGACCTGGAGCGCCTCGGCGTTGATGCGGAACCACTCCGCGGCCCGCCACCCGTTGTCGATCTCGATTCCCCGGGCGAAGCGGCCGGCCGCACCGGGGAAGAAGTCGCAGCCCTTGCCGAGGGGGTGGTCACTGCTGGGGTTTGCCGGCCGCTGCGCGGAGCACCCGGCCGACTGGATTACCGACCCGCTGCGCAACCCGCCGAACGCCGACGCCGCCTGGGTGACGGCGTAGAGCGTGGTTGGCGTCACACATCCGTTGGTCGTCGGATCGTCCTCGACGCAGCCGGCTCCCGAGCCGCCGAACGCGGCCACCGACCCCGGGACCGCAGGGACGCAGCCCGAGCCAGCAGCCGCCGGTCGGGCCGCGGGATCCTCGACGGCGGCGAGGATGTCGGCCGCAGGCTGTTCCCACCGCGTGTAGGCGAGTGGGAAAGCCGAACGCTGCACGGTCTGCGCGGCCTGCCAGAGCGGCATCTCCGTCCAGTTCGGCACGGCCATCAGGCGCTGGTAGAACTGCGTGGCGGCATAGCGTGGATCGCGCACCTGCGCGGGGTTGCCCCAGCCTTGCGACGGGCGCTGCTGGAACAGGCCGACGGAGTCGCGGTCGCCGTAGGCCAGGTTGCGCAGGCCCGACTCCTGCAGCGCTGTCGCGAGCGCTACCCACAGCCCCCGCTCGGGGACGGCGAGCTCGCGTCCGGTGGCCACGACGATCGCGGCGTTGACGCGCTGCTCGTCGGTGACGGCCGGGTCGCCCGCAGCCTCGATCGGCACCCCGACCGACGTCGGCCCGCACGCTCCGCCGCGGCCCGCTGAGCTCATCAGCGCGCTCGTCCCGACGAGTGCCACCATGCCGAGTGCGATGAGGACCCCGACGACGCCGACCAGCAGCACCAGCCGGATACCGAGCCGGCGTAGCGCGAGGGCTGCGTGTTCGACACCGGTCACGATCGGTGTCCGCCGGTCTCACCGCAGGTGACCCGATGGGGGCAAAGTCCTGTTCGCCATGGGCCACCGCACGCAGGGGTCCCATCGCACACGGAGATAGAGCCTGCCTCACCGCGAGCCACAGGAAAACCCCTGTGCTGTCACCCTGAGCCAGACATTGAGGAAAACCTTGCCGAATGTCAACACTCGCTCACCTATAGTGATGGGCGATCGAGCGGCAGCGGAACAATACAACTACGCTCGGTGACGCGCGCCGGGCTGGGTGCCCCCTGCTCGGACGCGCGCTGGCGGCCGCCGCGTGGATCCCCTCACTCCGGCGGCCGCCGGCCCACAACTGGCTTTCGAGGATGACCAACGCCCGGTTCGGACGGGTCACCCGGTTGGCGGCGTGCGGAGGACCGCTCGTCAGATGAGGAAGCGGTACGCGGTGCTGCCCGGCGCGACGAGCTGGATCTTCAGCGGGCTGGCCTCCATCCGCTTCCACAGCGGGTCGTACCCGTCGCGGTCGGCGAGCTCGATACCGCAGAGCGCGGCGCCGGTCTCGCGGTTGTCGCGCTTGACGTACTCGAACAGGACGATGTCGTCGTCGGGGCCGAGCACCTCGTCGAGGAACCGGCGCAGCGCACCGGGCTCCTGCGGGAACTCGATGAGGAAGTAGTGCTTGAGACCACGGTGCACCAGCGAGCGCTCGACGGTCTCGGCGTAGCGGCTCACGTCGTTGTTGCCACCCGACAGCAGGCAGACGACCGTGGCGCCGGGCTCGATCACGATCTCGTCGCCGATCGCGGCGGTGGCCAGGGCCCCCGCCGGTTCGGCGATGATGCCGTCGTCCTGGTAGAGGTCCAGCATCTCCATGCACACCCGACCCTCGGGCACCCTCACGAGCTCGGCGCCGCAGTCGCGCACCAGCGGGAAGGTCACGTCACCGACCCGACGGACCGCGGCGCCGTCGACGAACGAGTCGAGCTCGGACAGCACGACCGGCTCGCCTGCGGCGAGCGCCGCGGCCATGCTTGCCGCACCTGCCGGCTCCACCCCGACAATCCGGACCCCGCTGTGCTGTGCGGCCAGCCAGCTGCCGACGCCCGCGAGCAACCCACCGCCACCGACGGGGAGCACGACGACGTCCGGTGCCCGTCCGAGCTGCGCGACGATCTCGACGCCGACGGTGCCCTGCCCGGCGATGGTGCGCAGGTCGTCGAAGGCGGGGACGACGGTAGCTCCGGTGCGGTGGGCGTGCTCGGCCGCGGCGGCGGCTGCCTCGTCGTAGGTGTCGCCGTCGACCACGAGCTCGACCGTGGCACCACCGAGCGCGGTGATCCGGTCGCGCTTCTGTCGTGGCGTGGTCCTCGGTACGTGCACACGGCCGCGAATACCCAGCCGGGCGCATGCGTAGGCGACGCCCTGGCCGTGGTTGCCCGCGCTGGCGCACACCGCACCCGCGGCGCGCTCGGCGGCGTCGAGCTGGGCCAGCAGGTTGTAGGCGCCGCGGAGCTTGTAGGACCGGCCGATCTGCAGGTCCTCGCGCTTGAGCCACACCTGCGCGCCGGTGGCGGCGGACAGCCGGGCGTTGCGCTCCAGGATGGTGGTCCGGGCGACGCCCGCGAGCCGGTCGGAAGCGGCGGTGACAGCGGCTGCGATAGGCACCCCGCGATCCTGCCTGCCGGGCCGCGTGCGGCGACGACCGGGGCCGCGCTCACGGCTGGCGTTGACCCTTTCGGGCCAGCGACCTACTCTCCGCGCATGGGGCGGTTCGACTGGTTGGCGCGTATCCAGCAGCTGGACCCGGAGACCGACTTCCTCGAGATCTACCGGATCACCGCGACCCACGAGTTCCCCTGGGACGTCAACCAGTCGCTGTCGTTCGCGCTGTTTCGGACCTACGCGGTGCCGAGCATCGGGCGGCTGCTCGCGCGGACCGGTGAGTTCACCGAGCGTGTCCAGAAACGTTACGACGACACCGGCCTGCTCCTCGACGCGGTCCTCGAGCACGGTTATGCCAGCTCCGAGGGCCGCACGGCCATCCGTCGGATGAACCAGATGCACGGCTGTTACACCATCTCCAACACCGACATGCGCTACGTGCTGTCCACGTTCGTGACAGTGCCGATCCGCTGGATCGACGAGCTGGGCTGGCGCCGGCTGTCCGAGCAGGAGAAGATCGCAAGCGCCCACTACTACCGCGAGCTCGGCCGGCGCATGGGCATCACCGACATCCCGGCCACCTATCACGAGTTCGCCACCTATTTCGACGACTACGAGGCGGAGCACTTCGCCTTCGACGCCGGCGCGCGGGCGGTCGCCGACAGCACCCTGGAGCTGTTCACCACGTTCCCGCCCAACCACCTCGCGCCCGCTGCGCTGGTCAAGCGTTTCTCCTACGGCCTGATGGACGACCGGCTGCGCGCCGCGTTCGGCTATCCGCGGATCTCGGCGTTCGAGCAGGCGGTGGCTCGGCGGGCGGTGTGGCTGCGTGGTCGGGTGGTGCGGTTCCTGCCGCCGCGCGCGGAGCCGAAGTTCTTCCGCCAGCTGCCCAACTGCCGCAGCTACCCCGGCGGCTACGATCTGAGCGCGCTGGGCACGTTCCCGCGGGACGGGCAGGTCCCGTGAGATGAACACCAGCGCTGTTCGATCATGTGTCGACAGCGCTGATGTTCATCTCACGACCGGATTCCGCCGAAACGCCTCCGCCGCGGCTCGTTCCCGATGATGCTGCTCGGGTGTCGAGCGCTCCGCTGTCTCGCGTCGCGGTGCCGGGGTGGCCCGCGGCGTTCCGCGGATCTGTGGCGGTCCGCGCCGGTCTCGTCACGCCCGCCCAGCTCCGCGGACCGAACTACCTGCGGATCCTCCCCGACACCTACGTGCCCGCGGCCGACGAGCCGCCGGACCTGGCCTTGCGCTCGTGCGCGGCGTACCTGCACTCGGGAGGCCGCGGCGTCCTCTCCGGCTACTCTGCGGCCGAACTGCTCGGTGCCTCCTGCGGTTCGAGCGAGGCACCCGCCGAGCTGACCGTGCCGGGCGGCGGGGTGCGCCCGCGGGCCGGCCTGCTCGTGCACCGTGATCGGCTCGACAGCGACGAGGTGCAGGTGAGTGCCGGGGTGCCGGTCACCACCGCGCTGCGCACCGCCTACGACCTCGGGCGGTGGTGTGGTGACCTCACCGAGGCGGTCATCGCCATCGACGCGCTGGCCAACCGTGGCCGGTTCGCCCCCGACGAGGTCCTGCGCTTGACCGCCCGGTACCCGCGGGCGCGGGGGCGCACCAACCTGCCGCGCGCCGTCGCGCTCGCCGACGCCCGGGCCGGTTCACCGATGGAGTCGCGGCTGCGCATGGTGCTGGTGCTGCGCGGGCTCCCCACGCCCGAGGTGCAGTACCCCGTGCTCGACGACCGCCGTCGCCGGGCGGTGTGGCTGGACCTGGCGTATCCGCAGTACCGCATCGGCATCGAGTACGAGGGCGGGGAGCACGCCCGGCCCGAGCGGGTGCTGCGGGACGTGGGTCGCTACACCTGGCTCGTGGACGACGGATGGCGCATGTACCGCTTCGCGAAGTACGAGGTGTACGGCGAGCCCGACGAGATCGCGGCGAAGATCGGCCGGGCGTTGGAACGGCCCGTGAGATGAACACCAGCGCTGTTCGATCATGAAACAACAGCGCTGGTGTTCATCTCACCCGCTCAGCCGACTGTGGCGCTCTGGATCGTCACCGGGTCGATCGGTGCGCCGCCGCTCGGGCTCGGGTCGAGCGAGCCGTCGTGGCCCTTCTGGGCTATCGCGTCGACGACCTGCAGGCCTTCTGGCGAGATCGAGCCGAAGGCCGTGTACTGCGGTGGCAGCTCACCGTCGCCGTAGACCATGAAGAACTGGCTGCCGTTGGTGTCCGGCCCGCTGTTGGCCATCGCCAGGATGCCGCGGCCGTAGGTGAGCTCCGGGAAGACCTCGTCGGCAAACGAGTAACCCGGGCCGCCGGAACCCGAGCCCGTCGGGTCGCCGCACTGCAGCACCTGCAAGCCCGGGTTGGTGGTCAGCCGGTGGCAGGGGGTGTCGTCGAAGTAGCCCTGCCGTGCCAGGCTCAGGAAGCTGTTCACCGCGCACGGCGCGAGCGTCCGGTCCAGGGTGAGCGGGACGGCTCCGGCGCTGGTCTGCAGGTTCACCGCAACGGTGCCCCGGGCGCTGATGTCGGCTCCGGCCGGTGGCTGCACAGGTTTGGCGGCCTGTCCCTGCGCCGGGTACTCGCAGGTGACGGTGGCCGGCAGCGGTGTCGGGCGCACCGGAAGCGGGGCGATCTCGTTCGGGATCGACTCGGGCGTGACCGCTGTCGGCGCCGGTTCGGTGGTGGGCGCGGCTGCGGAGTCAGTCGGCTCGCCCCCACCGAGGGTGCTCAGCAGTACGACAGCCACGACGACGACCACCACCACGACAGCCGAGGCGATGACCGCGACCCGCTGATGGCGCTTCGCCAGCTGCACCCGCCGCTCCTGCTGGCGCTCAAGCTTGCGCTTGGCCGCCTCGCGCCGCATCTGGTTGGTCGCCACCGGATACTCCCTCGCACTCGTCCGATCGGGCGTAGGTTACCGACCGGTCCGTTCGGGGCTCCGGAGGGGCCCGGCTGTCCTCGGCCGCCCGGTGCGGTGAGCTGGGCGTGACCTTTAGGCTGGCCGGATGCTTGTCGCAGGATTTCCGGCCGGTGCGTTCCAGACCAACTGCTATGTCGTGGCGACGGGCCCGGGACAGGCGTGCGTCGTGGTGGATCCCGGCCAGGACGCCGTCGAGCCCCTCGATGAGCTGCTCGTCGAGCACCGGCTCACCCCGGTCGCGGTGCTGCTCACCCACGGCCACGTCGACCACACGTTCAGCGTCGTACCGGTGTGTGACGGCCACGACGTGCCGGCCTGGATCCACCCCGAGGACCGGGCGCTGTTGGCGGACCCGATGCGGGGCTTCTCGCGGGCGGCGGCCGCGGCCTTCGGCGGCCGCCTCGAGCTGCGCGAGCCCGGCGAGGTCCGGGAGCTGGCCGACGGCGCGACGCTCGACCTCGCCGGGCTCGCGCTGCGCGTCGACCACACGCCCGGCCACACCCGGGGTTCGGTCGTGTTCTCGACACCGACGGAGGAGGGCGTCGAGACGATCCTGGCCGGTGACACGCTGTTCGCCGGCTCGATCGGGCGCACCGACCTGCCGGGCGGCGACCACGCCCAGATGCTGGAGAGCCTGCGCACCACGCTGCTCAGCCGCGCCGACTCCACCGTCGTGCTGCCCGGGCACGGGCCCGCGACGACCATCGGGCAGGAGCGGATGTCCAACCCGTTCCTGCAGGGTCTGGCAGCGCCCCGACGTGGGCTGTGACGGCGACCCGCATGAGTGAGGCCGACCGGCAGCGGTGGAACGCCCGGCATGCCGCGATGACCGACGATGTCGCGCTGCCGCCCGACGCGCTGCGCGACCGGGAGCACCTGCTGCCCGGTGGCGGGCGCGCGCTGGACGTGGCGTGCGGCCGGGGTGCGGTGGCGGTGTGGCTGGCCGGGCGCGGCTTCGCCGTGGACGCGGTCGACGTGTCCGGCACGGCACTCGCGGCCGGCGCAGCGCTCGCCCGGCACACCGGCACGGTCGATCGGGTGCGCTGGTGGTGCCACGACCTCGACGGGGGTCTGCCCGCGGGCTGCGTCGACACCTACGCCGTGGTGGTGTGCCAGCGGTTCCGCGACCCCGCGCTGTATCCCGAGCTGGTCGCTCGGCTCGGCGCCGGTGGGCTGCTGGTGGTGAGCGTGCTCACCGAGGTCGGGAACGGTACCGGGCCGTACCGCGCGCCGCCCGGGGAGCTGCTCGGCGCGTTCGGCGCGTTGGAGGTGCTCGCACATGCCGAGCGCGACGGCGAGGCGAGCATCGTGGCCAGGCGGCCGTGACGCGTTAGGCGCGCAGCGCCGCAGGCGACTCCCGGCTCGCGACGACCGCGGCCAGCGCCGTCGTGATCGGCACCGAGGCCACCAACCCGATGCTGCCCACGAGGGTGCGCACCACCTCGGTGGCGACGTCCTGGGTCGTCACCACCTCGCCGATCCCCCGGCCGGACAGCGTGAACAGCAGCAACAGCGGAAGTGCGGCACCCGCGTAGGCCAGCACCAGGGTGTTCACAGCCGCCGCGACGTGGTCCCGGCCGATCCGCATCGCCGCCCCGAACAGCGCGGAGGCCCCCAGCTCGGGGTTGGCCCGGCGCAGCTCCCAGACCGCGCTGGCCTGAGTGACGGTGACGTCGTCGAGCACGCCGAGCGCCCCGATCACGACACCGGCGAGCAGCAGCCCCCGGGCGTCGACGCCGGTGCCGAGCGAGGCGATGAGGTTGCGGGTCTGGTCGTCCAGACCGGTGAGCCGCGCCGCGCTGGAGAACCCGGCGCCGAGTGCCCCGATCAGCGCCAGCGACACGAGCGTGCCGAGCACGGCGGTCGAGGTCCGCGCCGACGGTCCGTGCGTCAGGTACAGGACGGCAAACATGATCAGGCCCGCGCCCACGACCGCCACGGCCAGCGGATCGTGCCCGTCGAGGATCGCCGGCAGCACGAACAGCAGCAGCACCGCGAAGCTCAGCGCCAGGGCCGCCAGCGCGGCAAGGCCCCGCCACCGGCCGAGCAGGAGCACCGCGACCGCGAAGGCCGCGGTCAGCCAGATCAGCGGCGTTCCACGCTGGAAGTCCACGATCTGGTAGGAGCCGGGATCGGTAGGGTCTGCGCCGGTGTACCCGAGCACGACCTCGTCGCCCACGGCGAACTCGGGTGACCCGGGCTCGACGGGCACCACCTGCACGAGATCGCGGCCGGGCAGCGGGCCGTCGGCCATCGCGACGACGAGCGCCAGGCAGCCGCCGTCGCCGGAGCCGGGGCTGCAGTCCGCGGCCCGGGTCGCGGTCACCTCGGCTTGCACCGACTGCTGTATCACGGTCTGTGCCGCGGCCGGCGGCCCACCGCCGGGCCAGAGCAGCACCAGACCGGCGAGGGTGGCCAGCGCACACGGCACCAGCAGCGCGGCGATGAGCAGCCGGACCCGCCGGCCAGCGGGCGGGACGGGAGAATGGCCGTGGGCGTGCCCGTGGCCCTCCACCCGGACCGCTGTCGTGGCGTCCGCGGTGTGGCCGTTGGGCCGCTCGTGTCGATGTCGACTCGGGTCCGGCGGCGCGGTTCTGGTCGGTCCCGGTCCGGTGGGGACGTTCGGCTCAGCTGGTGGCACGGTGCCATCTTGTCAACGCCCCGTCATCCGGCGTCTGCCTGCCCGCCTGCCGGACGCGCGTCATCGGCCCAACTGCCACAGCACCCGCTCCGCGACGGCAGCGGGATCGCCCGTGCCGTCGACGGCGATCCCCGGTTCGTCCGGTTCGAGGGGCTCGAGCGTGGCGAGCTGGCTGCCCAGCAGCGGCAGGGGCATGTAGTGCCCCTGCCGGGAGCGCACGCGGTGGGCGACGAGCCCGGGCGGGGCGAGCAGGTGCACGAAGCGCACCGATGGGTGCCCGGTGCGCAACAGGTCGCGATAGGTGCGCTTGAGCGCCGAGCAGGTGACCACACCGTTGTGCCCTGCGACTTCATGGTCGCCGATCCAGGCCGCGACGCGCTGTAGCCACGGCCGGCGGTCGGCGTCGTCGAGGGGATGACCGGACGCCATCGTGCGGCGGTTGTCCTCCGGGTGCAGGTCGTCACCTTCGGCGAACGCCCAGCCCGTGCGGGCCACGAGCTCGGCGGCCACGGAGCTCTTGCCGACCCCGGACACGCCCATCACCACGAGCGTCACGGTCATGAGGACAGGCTGACTCCTCCCGCTCCCCCGCCTTCGGAAACCTGATGGCCGTTCCCCGGCAGGTGCCGGATAGCCTCGGATTCGTGATGCGCACCCACCCCGCCGGCACGTTGCGTGCCGAGCATGCCGGACAGTCCGTGACCCTCGCCGGGTGGGTGGCGCGCCGCCGCGACCACGGCGGGGTGATCTTCATCGACCTTCGTGACGCCTCCGGCTCGGCGCAGGTGGTCTTCCGCGAGGGCGAGATGGCCGATCGCGCCCACCGGCTGCGGGCGGAGTTCTGCGTCCAGGTCACCGGTGAGGTCGTCGTCCGTCCCGCCGGCAACGAGAACCCCGATCTGGCCACCGGCGACATCGAGATCACCGCCACCGAGCTGACCGTGCTGTCCGAGGCGGCCGCGCTGCCGTTCCCTCTCGATGAGCACAGCGAGATCGGCGAGGAGATCCGGCTGCGGCACCGCTACCTCGACCTGCGCCGCAGCGGGCCGGCCGCGGCGCTGCGGCTGCGCAGCGAGGCCAACCGCATCGCGCGCGCGGTGCTGCACGAGCGTGAGTTCGTCGAGGTCGAGACGCCCACGCTCACCCGCTCCACCCCGGAAGGCGCGCGGGACTTCCTCGTGCCCGCCCGGCTGCGCCCCGGCTCCTGGTACGCGCTGCCGCAGAGCCCGCAGCTGTTCAAACAGCTGCTCATGGTCGCCGGTGTCGAGCGCTACTACCAGCTCGCGCGCTGCTACCGCGACGAGGACTTCCGCGCTGACCGGCAGCCCGAGTTCACCCAGCTCGACATCGAGATGAGCTTCGTCTCCCAGGACGACGTCATCGCACTCGGTGAGACCGTCGTCGCCGCGTTGTGGTCCGAGCTCGCCGGGCACGAGATCCCGCGCCCGATCCCGCGGCTCACCTACGCCGAGGCGATGGCTCGCTACGGCTCCGACAAGCCCGACCTGCGGTTCGGCATCGAGCTCACCGAGCTCACCGACTACGTCGCCGACACCGGGTTCCGGGTGTTCCAGGCCCCCTACGTCGGGGCCGTCGTGATGGCGGGCGGGGCGAGCCAGCCCCGCCGCGCGCTCGACGCCTGGCAGGAGTGGGCCAAGCAGCGTGGTGCTCGCGGCCTGGCCTACGTGCTGGTCGACGACGACGGGTCGGTGAGTGACCGCGGGCCGGTGGTGAAGAACCTCTCCGAGACCGAGCGCGACGGTCTCGCCAAGGCGGTCGGGGCCGAGCCCGGTGACAGCGTCTTCTTCGCAGCCGGACACCCCTCCGACGCGCGGGCCCTGCTCGGTGCGGCCCGCGGTGAGATCGCGCGCCGCGGCGGGCTCGTCGACGAGAACGCGTGGTCGTTCGTGTGGGTCATCGATGCGCCGATGTTCGAGCCCGTCCGGGACGGCGCGGGCAACCAGCTCGGCTGGACCGCGGTGCACCACCCGTTCACCTCGCCGACCGCGGACTGGGTGGACCGCTTCGAGAAAGCGCCGGACCAGGCGCTGGCGTTCGCCTATGACATCGTGTGCAACGGCAACGAGATCGGTGGGGGCTCGATCCGCATCCACCGCGCCGACGTGCAGGAGCGCGTGTTCGCCCTGCTCGGGATGGACGAGGCGGAGCAGCGGGAGAAGTTCGGGTTCCTGCTGGACGCGTTCGCCTACGGCCCGCCGCCGCACGGTGGCGTCGCGTTCGGCTGGGACCGCATCTGCATGCTGCTCGCGGGCGCCGACTCGCTGCGCGAGGTGATCGCGTTCCCGAAGAGCGGTGGCGGTTACGACCCGCTCACCGCGGCACCCGCGGCGATCACCTCGGAGCAGCGCCGGGAGGCAGGCGTGGACGCCGTCCCATCGAAAGCCGCCGACCCCGACGGCTCCTGAGCCGTGCCGAGCGGGTACGCGGGCACGGTGCGGCGTGTCGCGACACGGAGGCGGAGCGAGCGCCGGTAGCATCACAGTCGATGGTTCGCGACCTGGGCAGCTTCCCCAGGCCGGTGCTCGCTGCGCTGGCTGCCGCCGAGCGGCTGCTCTGCCGCAGGTTGGGAGCCGGCATCGTGCTGGCCGACCCGGAGGATCTCGGCGGGAGCGACCGTTCGGTGGTCGCGCGCGCTCGGGTGGCGCACAACCCGTTCTCGCTGTCGCGCACCCTTGTCGTCAAGCACTACCTGGCCGAGCCCGACCCGAAGCGGCCTGACCCGTTCCGCTACGAGGTGGCCAGCTGCCAGTTGTTCACCGCGCTGCCGGCTGAATCCCGGCCCAGCCCGGCGCTGATCGCACACGACCCGCAGGCCCGCCTGCTGGTGCTCGAGGATCTGGGCCGCAGCTCGACGCTCGCCGACAACCTGTTCGGCCCCGACCCGGTCGCCGCCCGGCGCTGCCTGCTCGGCTGGGCCCGCGCGCTGGGCCGGATGCAAGCCGCGACGGCGGGTCGTGAGAACGACTTCGGCGCCCTGCTGCGCCGGCTGGGTGAGCGTGCCTGGCGTGACCCGATGGCCGAGGATGCCCGCGTCGCCTTCGCCGACGTGCCCGGCCTGCTCACCCAGGAGTTGGGTGTCCGGGTGTCCCCGGCGGCCACGTTGGAGGCCCGCGAGACGGCGCGGCTGCTCGGCGGAACCCGGTACCGGGCCTTCAGTCCGTCGGACACCTGTCCGGACAACAACCTCGTGACCAGCCGTGGAGTCCGGTTCGTCGACTTCGAATGGGGCTGCTTCCGCGACGTCACGCTCGATGCCGCCTACTTCCGCGTGCCGTTTCCGGCGTGCGAGGCCAGTTTCTCGCTGCCACCCGGCATGGCCGAGACGATGCTCGAGGCGTGGCGCAACGAGATCGTCGAGGTCTGGCCGGACCTCGACGATCCCGAGCGTCTCGAACGCAGGTTGCTGGACGCCCAGCTGCTCTGGGTGTGGCTGTGCACCTGGTGGCTGCTTCCGCGCATCCGGGTGCGGGACATGCCGGTCGGGCCCGACGCCACCCGCTCGCCGCGCATCAGCACCGCACTCGGACACTATTGGCGGCAGATGGCTCTCGCAGCAGCCGACGGCGGTCTGCCGGCCACCGCGGAACTCGGAACGGCGGTGGCGGCCGCACTGGCCCAGCGTTTCCCCGACGCCCCGGACACCTTGCCGGTCTACCCCGCGTTTCGCTCAGCAGCCTGACCCACAGCGCCGCAGTTGAGCCCGACGTGGTCACATATCGGGGTGGGAGGCGGCCTCCAGACCCCGATATATGACCACGTCGGGCCCGGTGTGGAGCACTGAGCGTTTCCCGAGTGGCCTGCGACGCGTCATCCGGCGCACACCGCGGGTGAGTCCGGGTCGGTGATCGTGACGGCTGTGACTGTGCAGCCGCTGTTCGCAGCTACCGTTCCCGCCGCGGTCAGGGTCGTCCGCACGCTGGCGACCCTCGGCGACTCCACCGCCGCCGGGCTCGGTGATCCGATGCCCGGCGGCGGCTGGCGTGGCTTTTCCGTGCTGTTACGTGACGCCCTCGGCGCCCCGACGCTGGTCAACCCGTCCCGGACCGGTGCTCGCATGCGAAGCGTGCGGCGCGAGCAGCTGCCCGTTGCGCTGGCGGCTGCGCCGGACGTCGCGGTGCTGTTCGTCGGCATGAACGACACGCTGCGCTCCGACTTCGACCCGCAGGCGCTGCAGGTCGACTGTGCCGCGACTGTCGGGGCGCTACGGACCGCCGGTACCTACGTGCTGATGTTGCGCTACCACGATCACACGAGGGTCTTCCGGTTGCCCGCCCCGCTGCGGCGCGCGCTGTACCGGCGAATCATGGCGCTCAACGCCGCGACCGACACCGTGGCAGCCACCGACCCGGTGGGGATCGGCGTGCTGAACCTGGACGTGTTACCCGGCGGGTACGACCGGGCCGCGTGGGCCGTCGACCGGCTGCACCCGTCCGAGCTCGGGCACCGGCTGGTGGCCGCCGGATTCGCGGCACTCCTGGCTCGTGCCGGGTTCGCGGTGCCGTACCCGGTGCGCCTGGAGTGCGCGGGGGGTCGGGGGGTGACGGCGGCACACCGGGCGGTATGGCTGGTGGTCAAGGGCGTGCCGTGGCTGGTACGCCGCGGACGAGACCTGGGCCCGGTGATCGTGCAGGGTCTGCTCACCGAGCTGACCCGGGCTGGCCGGTGACCGCGCCGCGAGTCTGTTCTGACACGTGCTCCTGGCGGTCCTTCGTGCGACGGTGTACCGCGGTGGCGACCACGAGAACTGCCATGAGCAGGACGATGTCCTTGAGAACGTACTGACCTTCGAGTGTCGGAGCGTGGTGGGGGCCGCTGAACAGCCGCCCGGGCAGCAGCACGACGGGCGAGAGAATGCCGACCACCCAGATCCCGAGGAGGTAGATGGTCACGCGCAGCCACAAGCCGGTGAGCAGCGACAGGCCGATGGTGCATTCCAACGTCGCGGTCAGGACGATTGCCAGATTGTCGGGGATCAGTCCGAAGGTCATCAGGTGGGTGGTGTTCAGGACGAGGTTCTCGGCCGGGCTGACTCCCGGGAAGTACTTCAGGAAGCCGAAACCGAAGATCACCGCTCCCATGCTGATGCGCATCAGAGTGATGCTGTAGCCCATCAGCCAGTGGTGGACGGCTGTGACGGGCGTGTTGTCGGTGATGCGGGACCGGAGTGTGGACTGGTAACGGATCGGCAGCGTCATATTCGTGACGGCGGTGCTGTCTGGGGCAGCGTCAGGGTGCGTGCGCTGAGTGCTACTCATACTGTGTCGGCCCTTTCTGAGCTGGTTGTACCAGCTGACGGGTCGGTCATTCATGACCGTGAGTGGCCTGGACAGCAGTGGCTATGGCCCGGATGCGAAGAACTGGTGGCTGCTCGGCAGGCGCGCCCATA
The DNA here is from genome assembly GCA_038257875.1 of Mycobacteriales bacterium. Lineage (GTDB taxonomy): Bacteria > Actinomycetota > Actinomycetes > Mycobacteriales > Pseudonocardiaceae > Pseudonocardia. The sequence goes on along the minus strand of JBBSQN010000095.1, from coordinate 2,935 downwards.
CGACGGGTACGAGTCGTTGTTCCGTCGGAAGCGGCTATGACCAGTCTAACAGACCATGTGATGAGTCAGTGGTGGTCAACGTGCTGTTTGTAGACCGTTTGTCCCAGCGTTACTTGCGTCCATCGCGAGCAGGGTCTCGATCCGCCAGAGTTGGGCCCGGGTGCACGTCCCGCAGATCCAGGTCATGGTGCCGTTCGGCTCGTGCTGGCTGCTCCACTCGACGCCGGCAGCAGCGGCTGCGGTCCGGGGCAGGGCACAGAGCGGGCAATGGCATATCTCCATGACACCCAGAGTGGCGTACCAGCTTTGCGTGCTTGTGAACCAGACGCAAACCTTCCGCTGCACGGACGTCCAACTACTTGACGCTCAGCAGAGGGACCGCAGGAACCGGTCGATCCGGACCAACGCCTCCTCCAGCTGCGGCAGCGCGGTGGCGTAGGAGCAGCGCACGTGCCCTTCCCCGGAGGGGCCGAACACGCTGCCGGGCACGACCGCCACGCTCTCGGCGTGCAGCAGCCGCTCGGCGAACGTCTCCGACGCCAGCCCCGAGGATCGGATCGAGGGGAACGCGTAGAACGCGCCGCCCGGCTCGGGACAGTCCAGGCCGATCTCGCGCAGGCCCTTCACGAAGACGCGTCGTCGCCGGTCGTAGTCGGCGACCATGCCCGCAACGGCGTCGTCCGGCTCCGACAGCGCCTCGATGGCGGCCAGCTGCGAGACGTGCGGCGCGCATAGCATCGTGTACTGGTGCACCCGCACGCACAGCGTGGCGACGGGCGCGGGCGCGCAGATCCAGCCGACCCGCCAGCCGGTCATCGCGTGGGACTTGGAGAACCCACCGAGCAGCACCGTGCGCTCGCGGGCGCCTGGCAGCGTGCCCAGGCAGATGTGTCCGCCGTCGTAGGTGAGGCGGTCGTAGATCTCATCGGAGATCAGGTAGAGGTCGTGCCGCTCGGCGAGGCGGACCAGCGCCTCCAGCGCCGCGGGTGGCTGCACGGCTCCCGTCGGGTTGGCGGGTGAGCCGATCAGGATCGCCTTCGTGCGCGGGGTGACCGCGGCCGCGACCACGTCGGCGTCGATCGCGAAGGAATCCTCCCAGCGCGTCGGCACCCGCACCGGGGTGCCGCCCGCGAAGGCGACGCACGGCTCGTAGGCGACGTAGCACGGCTCCGGGACGATCACCTCATCGCCGGGGTTGAGCAGCACGCGCAGCGCGAGGTCGAGGCCCTCGGACACGCCCGTGGTGATCAGGCATTCGGTGCCCGCGTCGTAGGTCGCGTCGTAGCGGGACGCGAGGTTGGCGCAGATCAGCTCGCGCAGCCGCAGCAGCCCGGCGTTGGACGTGTAGGTGGTGTAGCCGTGCTCGAGGGCGTAGATCCCCGCCTCGCGCACCCGCCACGGCGTCACGAAGTCAGGCTCGCCGACGCCGAGGGAGATCACGTCGTCCATCTCGGCGGCGATGTCGAAGAACCGCCGGATCCCCGACGGGGGGCACGCGGCGATGACGCTGTTGAGCTCCTTCACGGGCTCACCGCCAGCCGGTGGTCGGGGTCGGGCTCGCGGAACGCGTCGCCGTCGCGCTTGTAGGTCTTGAGCACGAAGTGCGTGGCCGTCGAGCGCACCCGGTCGAGCGTGGACAGCTTCTGGGAGACGAAGTCCGACACCTCGCGCATGCTGCGGCCGGTGACGGTGCAGCGCAGGTCCTGGCTGCCGGAGACGAGGTAGACGCTGCGAACCTGGTCGAACCGGGCGATCCGGGCGGCGACGTCGTCGAAGCCGACGTCGCGCGCGGGCGCGAGGGAGACGTCGATGAACACGGTGACGTCCTCGCGGTTCGCGGCCTCCTCGACCCGGTCCCAGTTCACGACCGCCTTGTAGCGGCGGATCGTGCCCGACGCCTCCCACGCCGCGATCTGCGCGCTCACCTTGTCGACCGGAATCCCGGTCATCGTCGCGATCGTGTCATGGGAGAGCTGGGCGTCGCGCTCCAGCAGTTCGAGAATCTGGTGCACAGGTTCGACCCTACGTCCCGGCCACAGCGCGTCGTCGCACGCCTCGTACACCGTCGCGTCGAGCCAGGTGGAGCAAGGATAGTCGTGATCGCCGTTGCGGTCGGTCGGGGTGGCCGCGTTCCCGATCCTGGACGCTAGCGGCGGGTCAGCGCGTCGAGGTCGAGCAGCACGGGACATCCCGCGACGTCGAGAGTGATCGTGCCGGTATGTTCTCCGGACAGCTCGTAGGCTCCCTCGGCCAGGACGTACGCGAGCAGGCTGGTGGGCTCGCCGAGATCGATGATCCAGTACTGGAGAATGCTGGCGTCGGCGTACTCGGAGAACTTCAGGATCTGGTCCACGCGGCGGGTGCCGTCGGAGAGCACCTCGACGACAAGGAGGACGCTCGCGGCCGCGAACCGCGGCGGGTTGGTGTCGAACAGCTCCGTTCTCGTAACCATCATGTCGGGAACTCGGATGGTGAGTGAGGGGCCGCTCGGCGAGCACCACCTCGACCCCCGTGAGCGCGATCAGCTCCGGGGGAAGCTGCTCGTCGGCCCGGTTCCCCACCCGCATGACGGCCCTCTGGTGCCACGACAGTGGTTGCGGGGACATCACGAGGACCCCTTCCACGAGCTCGAGCCGCAGGACCTCGTCCTCCGGTAGCGCTTCCCACTCCTCGAGGGTGAGCAGATGGTTCGGCCACGAGAGAGTCATCGTCATCTCCTTCCCACCCCAGCATGGTCCCACGACCCACCGACAATCCTGGCCAGATCGGTGGGTCCCGTGTCGCAGTGGCAGGCTTCAGACCTCCGGAATCCGTGTCAAGATCACAGTTGAGATGACCGGCTGTCTGATGTGATCGGGCAGCGATCACTCGGGATGTCGAGAGATGGCGTTGAACTGGCGTTATGCCCGTCGGACAGCAGACCAGGCGCACAGGG
>JBBSQN010000094.1:0-20343 GCA_038257875.1 Mycobacteriales bacterium | reverse complement strand
TGTTACCAGGTCACCATGCTGGTGGCGTTCCGGCTGGCGCACGGCTGGAGCCAAAGCCAGGTCGCCGAGCAGTGGAACGATCACTGGCCCGACGAGCCCAAGACGTTCAAGAGCTTCTCCTGCTGGGAGAACTGGCTCAGCCCCACCGGCCACGAACCGTCGCTGCGCACGCTGGACAGACTCGCCCAGCTGTACGAATGCAGCGTCGGTGACCTGCTCAGCGACCGAGCCGACTACCGCCACCTCGACAAAGCCACACAGCCCGTCTCCACCGGCGCCACCAAACGCGGCGACGTCGAACTCGACGGCAAGCAGGCACCGGACAACCTGGCAACGCTGCTGGTCATACAGCTCGAGGCCATGACGACACCCACCGGTGAGCACCCACCGGGTAGCCCACGAGAACGAGAGGAGATCTTCGACAATTTTGTCCGGTTCCTCACCGCCTGGGGGCACACCGTGCGACGTCGTGACGTACTCCAGATCCTCGCCTCGGCGGCACCGGCCGCCGTGGCAGCCCTACTCACCGACAGGATGCCCTACGACGAACAGGTCCGGATAGTCTCAGCCATCCAGACTCCGAGCCGCATCGACACAGCGGTCATCGGGGACATCGAGGAAGTGCTGCGGTGCTGCATGCGTCAGGACAAGACTATTGGGCCGCAGGCGGCTCTGGACACCGTGCTCGTGCAACGCAACCTGGTGCGTACCATGCTCCCCGAGTGTCCGGCCGCTCTGCGACCTCAGCTGCTGTCCCTCTTCAGTGCACTCTCTCGTTATGCGGGGTGGTGTTCGTTCGATCTCACCGACTTCGACAGCGCCTGGTACTACTACGAACAGGCCCGTTTGGCCGCCCACGAGGCGGCGAACACCGAGCTGGGCACGTTGGTGCTGTGCAATATGAGTTACTTGGCCACCTGGCTGGGTCGGCCGCGGCTCGGCATTGACCACGCCGTTGCCGCACAGGCTTGGGCGACGCGCATCGGAGACGCACCGTTGCAGGCTTACACGTTCGACGTGGCTGCTTGTGCCTACGCGTTCGACGGACAGCGTGACGCCTGCCTGACGGAACTGAAGAAGGCCGGGGAGCTGGTGGCGACGTCGTCCCAACACGATCCTGTGCTATTGTCATCGTCGCTTATCGGTGAGGAATACGGGCCAGGACGGTTCGCCTCCACGCAAAGTATGTGTTTTCTACAGCTGGCGGACACCGCTGGCGCCATGCAGGCCGCCAGCACCTCGCTGAAGCTTCTGGACGACACATCAGACGTCCGCAACGTCGCCTTCACAAAGTTCGATCTCGTCGGCGCCTACACCCAGAGCCACGAGATCAATCATGCTGCCGAGTTGCTCGGCGAGACTGCTGAGCTCGTGACCCGTAACCGCTCGGTGCGACTGGTGCGGCAACTCCACGACAGCCGCGCACAGCTTGAGCCGTGGAAACACACCCGAGCCATCCGAGCACTGGACGACAAGCTGCAGACCTACGGCCTGGTGAGCGGCCGCACATAGTGGCGCTATACCACGGGACCGACACATACCATCCGCTCCGTTGCCCACCCGGCCGCGACACCGAAGGCCACCAGACTGGTCGGTCGGCGCTCAACTCTCAACTCTTTGTGGCGAGGGTATTCGGCGCTGAACGAATGAGTCGGATTCCTGCGCTGCTGCGCAGGTCAGCACGCTGGAGGTGGGACCTGGAGACTGGCACGCTCACTTGCAGGTCTTGCTTACGCATTTGCTTTCGTAGTCGCGGGTGAGAATGACGATCAGGCCGGGCGTGGCGTTCTTGATGCCCTCGAACCGAGGTTCTACGCGGAGCCCGAAGGCGTCAGCTAACTCCTGTGCCGCAGTTTGCTCCGCGGTGCCCGGACGATAATAGACAGTGCTCGCGGGAATGATGCCGTAGGGATACCCCTTGGTCTCGGTGACTGTCCACCCGGCGGCCTGGAAGTCGGCTGCGGCCCGAGCGGCGAGACCCTCGATGTTGCTGTTGTTGTAGACCCGCACCGGAGGTCGGACGACCGCAGCGCCGCCTCCACCGCCGCCCGTTCCCACCCGACCGTCGGCCTCGGATCTCGAGCCGTCGCCACCGGATGGTGGTGCCGGTGCCGGTGGTGCGGCGCTATCGCCGGTGGGGGTGGCGTCGAAGGACGGGAGTGGTACCGGGCCCTCACCGGTCGGCGCGGCACTCTCGGTGGGAGTGGCGCCGACGGTGGGTGTGGCGCTTGCGGAGAGGCCGGGGGTGTCGGTGACTGACGCGGACGGGCCAGGTGCGGCGGTCGGGCCGTCGCCACTGCCACCATCGAGGGCCAGCATGGCGAGCCCGATGATGCCGGCCACCACCCCGACCCCGAACAGGACGAGTCCGCCGACCCGCAGCCTCGACGGACCCCCAGAAGGAACGGGTTCGGTCACGACTGCCTCCGAGGGCTCAGGGAACCGGTCATGGTGGCGTCACCAGCGCTCGATGCCCAGGCGACGCGCCGCACGGGTGCGCTGGCGGCTGGTGCGCAGCCTCCGGAGTCGTTTGACGAGCAGCGGGTCGGCGGCAAGCGCCTCGGGCTTGTCGACGAGCGCGTTCAGCATCTGGTAGTACCGGGTGGCCGACATGTCGAACAGCTCGCGGATCGCCTGTTCCTTGGCACCCGCATACTTCCACCACTGACCCTCGAAGGCGAGGATCTCGCGCTCCTTGCGGTCCAGCTCGCGGACCGTGCTTGCGGCGGGAGGTGCCCCGCTGGGTTCGCTGGCGGACTCCATCACGCTCCTCGCGGCCTGGAAATCTGGAAACACTGTGAATGACATGCCTGTCATTCACAGCGGCCATTGAACCACGGGAGACCGACGGCGGTGGGCAGGGACACGCCGCGACTAGTGTCGACGAGCGTGGCTGTCCGTCCCATCCGCATCATCGGCGACCCCGTCCTGCACACTCCCGCCCGCCCCGTCGAGGTGTTCGACGCCGAGCTGCGGGTGCTGGTCGCGGACATGGTCGACACGATGGCTGCGGCGCAGGGTGTGGGGCTCGCAGCCAACCAGATCGGCGTCGACCTGCGCCTGTTCGTCTATGACTGTCCCGACGAGGAGCTGCGCGCGCAGGTGCGTGGTGTCGTCGTCAACCCGGTGCTCGAGACTTCCGGGCGTCCCGAGACCATGCCCGATCCCGAGGACGACGAGGAGGGCTGCCTCTCGGTGCCGGCCGAGCAGTTCCCGACCGGCCGAGCGGAGTGGGCGCGGGTGACCGGTGTCGATGTCGCCGGGGAGCCGGTGCAGGTGGCGGGGCGCGGGTACCTGGGCCGCTGTCTGCAGCACGAGGTCGACCACCTCGACGGCGTCCTCTACATCGACCGGCTGGTCGGTCGCAACCAGCGTGCGGCCCGCAAGGTGCTCAAGCACCACGGTTGGGGGGTGCCGGGGCTGTCCTGGGATCCCGCGGCCCAGCGCGCCGGGGACGTGGTGGATTGGATCAGGTGAGCGAGTCGAGGTCGATCTTGACGGCGAAGGGTGCGGTGGTGGTGAACGTTCCGGTCACCGCGCCCCCGTCGGCATATCCGAACTCGCCGGCGAGGTGGCAGGCGAGCAGCGACACCGGCTCGGAGAGATCGACGATCCAGTAGTGCGGGATGGCGGCGTCAGCGTACTCGCCGCGCTTGGTGACATGATCGGTCCGTTGCGAGCCCGGCGAGACGAACTCGACGGCGACGAGCACCTCCGGCGCGTGGATCACCCCGCCGTCGCGCCGCACCCGTAGCCGGGCCGTGCGCTGCACCACGATCAGATCGGGACGGCGGACGAATCCGGGGGCGTCGGCCGGTGCCAGCTTCAGGTCGACATCCATGTCCGGGAGGACCTCAAAGGTAGGGTGGCAGCTGTGGGCGGAGCTGGACCGCTACCTCGAGACCGGCGTGATTGTGGTCTGGCATCGGGTTCGGCGAGGTCAACAACCGCCCTTCGACCAGCTCCGAGTAACCGAGCTCGATCTCTCCGATCGCCAGGTACTCGGCCACGGTCAGCAGGTGCGACACGGGATCAGGACGAGACGGGCTCCAGCACGAACACCGGGATCTGCCGCTCGGTCTTGCGCTGGTAGTCGGCGTAGTCGGGGAACGCGGCCACGGCCCGTTCCCACCAGAGCGTCTTCTCCTCGTCGGTGACCTCGCGGGCGCGATAGTCCCCGGTCACCGTGCCATCTTGCAACTCGACGTGCGGCTCGGCCTTCACGTTGTGGTACCAGACCGGGTGCTTCGGGGCCCCACCCAGCGAGGCGACGATCGCGTACCCGCCGTCGTGCTCGACGCGCATCAGGGGCACCTTGCGCAGCTTGCCGCTGCGGACCCCGCGCGTGGTCAGCAGGATCACCGGCCTGCCCTTGATCTCGACACCGTCGGTGGTGCCGGAGGCGAGGATCTTCTCGGTCTGGTCCCGCACCCATCCGGTCGGACTCAACTCATACGTACCGTCCAATGGCATGCCCCCATCCAACACGTCAACCGCACCTGGTGCGGTGTGGGTCAGGCGAGCTACGGTCGCTGGCACACACGGGGAGGGCAGGCATGGGTGAGCCGACCGCGGGCGGCCCCCCGCCACCGCGGGTGTTGACCATCGCGGGCACCGACTCGGGCGGGGGCGCGGGGGTGCCCGCGGACCTGCGGGCCATCGCGGCCTGCGGGGCGCACGGCTGCGTGGCCGTCACCGCGGTGACCGTGCAGAACTCCGTCGGGGTCACGGGCGTGCACACCATCGCGCCGGAGACCGTGGCGGCCCAGATCGAGACCGTCGCCACCGACATCGGCCTGGACGCCGCGAAGACCGGGATGCTCGCCGGCTCGGCGATCATCGAGGCGGTCGCCGCGGCATGCGACCGTGTCGGGATCGGAGCCGACGGCCCGACGCCGCTGGTGGTCGACCCCGTCGCGGCGTCGATGCACGGCGATCAGCTCCTGGCCGACTCGGCACTGGACGCGTTTCGCGCCCTGCTGTTCCCCCGCGCCACCGTCCTCACCCCCAACCTCGACGAGGTGCGCCTGCTCGTCGGCATCGACGTGCACGACCGCGCCGCGCAATATGAGGCGGCGAAGGCGCTGCACGCGCTCGGCCCGCGCTACGTGCTGGTCAAGGGTGGGCACCTGCGCGAGGACACCGACATCTGCGTCGACCTGCTCTACGACGGGCACACCGTCACCGAGCTGCCCGGCCCGCGCTTCGACACCGGCAACACCCACGGTGGCGGCGACAGCATGGCCGCGGTGATCGCGTGCGGGCTGGCCCGCGGGCTCGGCGTGCCCGAGGCCGTGGCGTTGGGCAAGCGCTTCATCGTCGAGGCCGTGCGGCACTCCTACCCGCTCGGGGCCGGGCACGGGCCGGTGTCGAGCCTGTGGGCGGTGCGGCCCTGGTGGGACCAGCCTCAGCGGTAGATGTCCTCGGGAGTCACGAGCGTCAACGTCGTGTCGTGCTCGGCGAGGGTGCTCAGGCGGTCATCGAAGCCGCTGCGAGAGAACAGGAAACGCTGCGGGCTTGCGCCGCCGACGTGGGAGGCGAGCCGGTCGAGGAGGTTCAGCTCCGAGACGTCGACCGGATGCGCGGTCCATTTACACATGCCGACGACCACGGGGCTGCGGTCACCATCGACGCCGACGACGTCGATCTCCCGTTCCTCGGTGCGACGGCCGTCCCCCGTCGGCACCGGACCCCACCAGCGGCCTACCGCGGTCACACCCTCGACCGTGCGGAGCACGTGCTGCTGGCAGATCACCTCCCAGGCCCGCGAGGTGAACTCGTCGAGCTGGGGCAGGACCGTCGCGTCGAGGTAGCCCGCCGCGAGGTCGGTCGTGCGGAGCTGGGACCGGGCCGGCTCGACGAAGCGGTAGTGGAACCGGAGGAACTGGTCGCTGATCGCGTACGCGGTCTTGCGCGCCCGCGGTGACGCGGTGATCGGCCGGCAGCTCGGCGCGGGTACCGTCCATCCGCTCGCTGAGCAGGCTCAGCTCGGTGGTGCGGTTCAGGAACTGCACAGCATGATCCTACAGCGGTTCTTCCTCGGCAGGAAAAACCTGTGCAGGTTTCACGTTCTCCGGCCAGGCGAAGGCCCTGCGCACGATGCGCGGTCGGCTCAGCAGCGGGCTAGGCTCTGCGGGAATGAGCATCATGGGCACGCGCGTGGTGCGCACCGAGGACCCGCTGTTCCTCTCGCGGGGCGCCACCTACACCGACGACCTGATCGACGAGCGGCTCGCGGGCGCCCTGCATCTCACTCTCGTGAGATCGCCACTGGCGCACGCCCGGATCACCGCCGTGGACGTCACCGGCGCCCGCGCGGCGCCCGGGGTTGCCGACGTGGTCACCGGCGTTGACATCGACCTGGCACCGGCCAAGCTGTCCGCGGTCGCCCCCGACGGCATGGTCCGCCCGTGGCTGGCCACCGACACGGTCCGTTTCGTCGGGGAGCCCGTGGCCGCCGTGCTCACCGAAGAGCCCTACCAAGGCCAGGACGCCGCCGATCTCGTCGAGGTCGACTACGAGCCGCTGCCTGCGGTGATCGACCTCCGCGCCGCGGCCTCGGACGAGGTGTTGTTGTTCCCCGAGGCCGGTACCAACACCGCGGCGGGCTTCGGCCTCGACACCGAGCCCGACGAGCACCTCTTCGACGGCTGTGAGGTGGTCGTCACCCGGGAGATCGTCAACCAGCGACTGGCCGCGGTCCCGCTGGAGACTCGTGCCGCCGCCGCCGTCTGGCGTCCGGACGGCGACGGGGACGGCAGGCTGACGCTCTGGTGCTCCACGCAGAACGCCCAGTCCGCGCGTACCGAGGTCGCCGGCTGGCTGGGGATCGATGCCGCGCAGGTCCACCTGATCACTCCCGACGTCGGCGGCGGGTTCGGGGCGAAGATCGGGGCCGACCCCGAGTTCGCCCTCGTCGGGTGGCTCGCCCGGCGCACCGGGCGCCCGGTCCGGTGGAGCGAGACCCGCTCGGAGAGCATGACCGGGATGCTGCAGGGGCGCGGGCAGCGCCAGACGGTCACGATCGGCGGCACCCGCGACGGCGACGTGCTGGCCTACCGCCTCGACGTGCTCGCCGACGCCGGCGCGTACCCGCGGCTGGGTGCCACCCTGCCGTACTTCACCTGCCTGATGGCACCGGGGGTCTATGCCATCGGCAAGGTCGAGTCACGGGCGCGCAGCGTCGTCACGACGACGACGTCCACGGGCGCCTACCGCGGCGCGGGACGTCCCGAGGCCACTGCGGCGATCGAGCGGGCGATGGACCTGTTCGCCGCCGAGATCGGCAAGGACCCCGCCGAGGTGCGGCGGCGCAACATGGTGGCGCCCGACGCGTTCCCCTATACGACCGCGAGCGGTGCCACCTACGACAGCGGCCGGTACGCGACGGCGCTGGACACCGTGCTGGAGGCCGCCGGGTACGCGGACCTGCGCGTCGAGCAGGCCGCGCGCCGCGAGCGCGGCGACGCCGTGCAGCTCGGGATCGGCCTCTGCGCCTACGTCGAGATCACCGGCGGCGGCGCGTTCAGCGAGGACGCCTCCGTCGAGGTGCACCCGGACGGCACGGTCACCGTGCTCACCGGAACCTCCCCGCACGGCCAGGGCCACGCGACGGCCTGGGCGATGCTCGCCGCCGAGCACCTCGGCATCGACATCGAGAAGATCACCGTCAAGCACGGCGACACGGACCTCGTCCCGCGCGGCAGCGGCACCATGGGCTCGCGCAGCCTGCAGACCGGCGGCGTGGCCGTCTACCAGGCGGCGGGCGAGCTGGTCGAGCTGGCCAAGCAGCGGGCTGCGCAGCGGCTGGAGGCTGACCCCGCCGACCTCGTGGTCTCCGCCGGAACGGTCGCGGTGCAGGGCACGGGCGCGGGGGTGAGCCTCGCCGAGCTCGCCGTGTCCGAGCGGCTCCGGGTCGACACCGTGTTCGACGCCGGCAAGCCGAGCTTCCCGTTCGGCGCGCACGTTGCGGTGGTCGAGGTCGACGTCGAGTCCGGCAAGGCGGTGCTCGACCGGATCGTCACCGTCGACGACGCCGGGACCGTGCTCAACCCGCTGCTCGCGCAGGGCCAGCGCCACGGTGGTATCGCCCAGGGCGTCTCGCAGGCGCTGCTCGAGGAGGTCGTCTACGACGCCGACGGCAACCCGCTGACGGCCACGCTCGCCGACTACGCGTTCCCGTCGGCGGCCGAGCTGCCCAGCTTCACGCTGCTGGACATGGCCACCCCGACGCCGTACAACCCGCTGGGAGCCAAGGGAATCGGCGAGGCCGGCACCATCGGCGCCGCACCTGCGGTGCAGAATGCCGTGGTCGACGCCGTGTCTCAGCTCGGGGTGCGCCACATCGACATGCCGACCAGCCCTGTGCGGGTGTGGGAGGCGATCCAGGCAGCATCGAAGGGCAACCCATGACGATCGACACAGTGAAGATCACCATTGGGGTGAACGGTGAGTCGACCAGTGCCGACGTCGAGCCGCGGCTGCTGCTCGCGCACTACCTGCGCGACGTCGTGGGGCTTAAGGCCACCAACATCGGCTGCGACACCACGTCCTGCGGCGCCTGCACGGTGCTCGTCGACGGCGAGGCGGTGAAGTCGTGCACGGTGCTCGCGGTCCAGGCCGATCAGCAGTCGGTCACCACGATGGAGGGGCTCTCGCCCGATGCCGAGCACCTGCATCCGGTGGCGGCGGCGTTCCGCGCCGAGCACGGTCTGCAGTGCGGTTTCTGCACGCCGGGCATGGTGCTGGCCGCGGTCAGCCTGCTGACGGAGAACCCGGCGCCCACCGAACGTGAGGTTCGCGAGGGGCTGGAGGGCAACCTCTGCCGCTGCACCGGCTACCACAACATCGTCCGCGCGGTGCTCGCCGCGGCGGGCAGGGAAGCGGGCATGTGATCCCCGTCGGATTCGCCTATGTCCGGCCGGACTCCGTGGACGAGGTGCTGGCGCTGCTCGTCGAGCACGGCGAGGACGCCACCGTGCTGGCCGGCGGCCACTCGCTGCTGCCGGTGATGAAGCTCCGGCTCGCGGTCCCCGAGCTGGTCGTCGACATCGGCAGGCTTCCCGAGCTCTCCTACATCCGCGTCGAGGGCTCCGCTGACGGGGGCGAGGTCGCGATCGGCGCCGGCACGCGGCACCGGCTCGTCGAGTCCTCGGATGTGCTGGGTACCGAGGTTCCGCTACTCGCGGCCGTCGCCCGCACGGTGGGCGATCCGCAGGTGCGTCATCGCGGCACCATGGGTGGCTCGCTGGCGCACGCCGACCCGGCCGCCGACCTGCCGGCCGCCGTGCTCGCGCTGGGCGGCACGGTGGTGCTGCGCAGCCTGCGCGGCGAGCGCCGGGTGCCGATCACCGGCTTCTACACCGGCGTGTTCTCCACGGTGCGCGAGCCCGACGAGCTGGTCGTCGAGGTCCGGGTGCCGATCACCGGCTCGGCGGGCTGGGCGTATGAGAAGTTCACCCGCCGCGCCAACGACTGGGCCATCGTCGCGGTCGCCGTGGTCGACGGCCGCATCGGCCTGGTCAACATGGGCCCTACGCCGCTGCGAGCCTCGACGACGGAGGCGGCGCTTGCCGACGGCGCGTCGATCGCCGCCGCAGCGGCACTGGCCGACGAGGCGACCGACCCGGCAGCGGACGTGACAGCGACCAAGGAGTACCGCCGCCACCTGGTACGCGTGCTCACCCGCCGGGCCCTGACCACCGCGGCAGCTGGTAGCTGATGCGCACGGGAAGATCCCGGCTGACCACAGCGTTGGTCCGGCAGGGCCTGTAGGACGATTCGAGGAGCTTCGATCATGGCGCTACCGCCGCTCGTGGAGCCGGCCGCCGAGCTGACCAAGGACGAGGTGGCGCGTTACAGCCGCCACCTCATCATCCCCGAAGTCGGGATGGCAGGGCAGAAACGGCTGAAGAACGCGAAGGTCCTGGTGGTCGGCGCGGGCGGGCTGGGCAGCCCGGCGCTGCTCTACCTCGCCGCGGCGGGGGTCGGCACGCTTGGCATCGTCGAGTTCGACGAGGTCGACGAGTCGAACCTGCACCGCCAGGTGATCCACGGACAGTCCGACATCGGCCGTCCCAAGGGCGAGTCCGCGCGCGACTCGATCCGCGAGGTCAACCCCTTCGTCGAGGTACGGCTGCACCAGACGCGGCTGGACTCGGGCAACGTGCTCGACATCTTCGCCGACTACGATCTCATCGTCGACGGCACCGACAACTTCGCCACCCGGTACCTGGTGAACGACGCTGCGGTGCTGCTCGGCAAACCCTACGTGTGGGGCTCGATCTTCCGGTTCGAGGGCCAGGCCTCGGTGTTCTGGGAGGACGCGCCTGGCGGGGTGGGCCTCAACTACCGCGACCTCTACCCCGAGCCGCCGCCGCCGGGCATGGTGCCCTCGTGCGCCGAGGGCGGCGTACTGGGTGTGCTGTGCGCGTCCATCGGCTCGATCATGGTCAACGAGGCGATCAAGTTGATCACCGGCATCGGCGAGCCCCTACTGGGCAGGTTGATGGTCTACGACGCCCTCGAGATGAGCTACCGGAGTATCAGGATCCGCAAGGACCCGAACTCGGTGCCGATCACCGAGCTGATCGACTACGACGCGTTCTGCGGCGTGGTGTCCGAGGATGCCCAAGCTGCGGCGGCCGGGCACACCATCACGGCCACCGAGCTCAAGGAGATGTTCGACACCGGCAAGGACTTCGCCCTCATCGACGTCCGCGAGCCGCACGAGTACGAGATCGTGAGCATCCCGGGCGCGGTGCTGATCCCGAAGGACCGCATCCTTTCCGGTGCAGCGCTCGCGGAGATCCCGCAGGACAGGCCGGTCGTGCTGCACTGCAAGTCGGGTGCCCGTTCGGCTGACGCGCTCGCCGCGCTGCACCGGGCGGGCTTCCGCGACGCCGTGCACGTTGGTGGTGGTGTGCTCGCCTGGGCCAAGCAGGTGGACCCCTCGTTACCCACCTACTGAGCTAATATCACAGCCGTTTGGGGGGCACTCCCCCTCACGCACCGTAACGAGATCGCATAAATTCTACGCTGTGTCACATTAATCCGTACGGAGGGGGCCTCCACTTGGAGCAGTGACAAGCGTTCGTTGAGGCGGGTAGTGTTCCGATCCCGCAACGATCAAGACGGATCCGGTCGCGCTGCGGGCGCTGGATGCGCTCGCACGCAGCCACGTACGGTGACCTGACGGAGTGCCGCCAGGGCCCTGGCGCGGCTTCTGTCAACTGGCGATGGGGGTCGCACCCTTGGACGACAACGTGAGACGCTGTGCCCTCCCCGGGTGCAACGTGCTGATCGAGGACATCCCGGGACGCCCGGCACGGCGCTACTGCACGGCTGCCCACCGCGCGGCAGCCCGGCAGGCTCGGCGGGCCTCGGCGCACGAGGCGTATCTTGCGGAGAACCTGCCGTGGCTGCGGGAACCGACCGACGAGGCACCGGTCAACCCCGCGCCCAGCCGAGGAACCGAGAGTTCGGGGCCACCCCGCGCACCCGGGGTGAGAGCAGCCGACCCCCCCACGTCCGAGGTGTGGGCGCCGGCCCCGCGGACGCGGAGCTCCCGGCTGAACGACCCGATACCGCGCAGGCGTCGTGCGGTCGCCGTGCTCGGTGCCGCCGGCATCCTGGCAGGCGGCTACGTCGTCACGGCGTCCGAGCCGCCGCCACCCTCGGTAGCGGCGCCGGTCCAGGCCGAGCCCCGGGTGGAGTCCGAGGACGAGTGGGCCGCCCGCGCGCAGGTCACGCTGACTTCCCTCAACCGCCAGCTGGACATGATCGCGCAGACCGAGGAGGCCTGGAACCAGCTGCCGGAGAACCGGCGCACCGGCGCCCCTCCCGCCGCCGTGCAGGCGATGCAGGAGCGCAAGCAGCTCCTCGAACGGCGCAAGGCCACTCTCCAGTCCCAGATCGACACCTACCGGTCGTTGAGCCGGACCAAGGCCGGCCTCGAGCAGACCGAGCAGCATCTCCAGGCCGTCGAGGAGGCTCTGGAGGAAGCCCCGGCCGAGCCGGAGCCGTCTCCGGAGCAGGCATCGGTGATCGCGGCCCTGGACGAGCAGCGCGACCTGCGACTGCGCCAGCGCGAGGCCAAGCGCGAGGAGCTGCGCAGCCTCGAGGACAACGTCGCGAGCGCCACTCGCACGCCCCTGCCCGACGACGGCGAGGAGACCACGGAGGTCAGCAACGAGGTCATGGAGGTCATCCGCACCGACGGCAGCGGCAAACCCGATCCCGACCCCGCTCCGGCGCCGGATCGTCCCGAGGGCGTTGTCGGCCGGGAGGAGCAGCAGCAGGCGCAGGAGCGCCAGGACCACGCCACGAGCGCCCCGCCGGACCCCCGCGGGCCGCGCGACGAGTCCGAGGAGCGCCGCGACGAGCCCAACCCGAAGGCCGATGGCGGCAAGGAACCCAAGGAACCACAGACGCCCGTTGCAGCTGCCGACGTGCCGCATCCGAGCGACGAGCGGAAGGTTGAGTCGGGCCCGCTGGACACAGTGGTCGGCGGTGTCCTCAACGGTGCAGACCAGGGTCGGGTAGCCCCGCCCACCGTCACCCCGCCCACCATCACCCTGCCCACCATCACCCTGCCCACCATCGAGAAGCCGGCGGTAACCGAGGACGAGTCGATCGATGGTCAGGATCAGCCGAGCGCGGACGGTGCCGGTGGCCAGGATCGCTCCAGTACCCCCGACGCGGGTCCGCCAGCAGCGTCGTCCCCGAACGTCGATGCGCCCGCGGAGCCGGCAGCGCCACGAACGGGAGGCGACGACCGGGCCGACCGCACGGACGGGAAGCGTCGCAGCGCGCCGGCGGACGTGTCCAACGTTGAGGTCGCGCTGGTGGTCATGGTCGAGTGGGTGCCCGACGGCCTGGGCGCCACGGTGGCCGTCGAAGCCGCGCTGCCCCAGGGCTCGGTTCCGAGTCTGAAGTCGCCGCTGTGTTCCTTCCCTCTCAAGCACGTGGAGCTGCCAGCGGAGCCGACCCTGCAGGGCACCCTGCTGGAGCCGAGCGGTTCGGGCTGGATCGAACGCGGGTCGTCATCGGACAGCGTCACCACCTACACCCGAACCGACGAGTCGGACACCACCCGCACGCTGACCACCTCTTCGGACGGCTACACGGCGTCTCAGGAGTCGGCAGACGGCTCGTCGGCCAGAGTGTTCATGGCGGTCAGCTCGTCGGGTTCCACCGACTCCGAGAGCTGACCCGCCGGACCGCCCCTCACACCCCACCGCACGTGGGGTGAGCACGGCTTTGCGCATGCGTCACACGAATCCGACGATTCGGTAACGGGCCCTTCCTAGCGTGGTCGACGACGGCAGCGAACCACCCTTCGGAGGCCCCGGCGTGATGACGACGGCACCAGACGCACCCCCCGCCCGCCCCACCCTGTCCGGGCGCTGGATCGACCACTGGGAGCCCGAGGATCCCGGTTTCTGGGAGCACACCGGCAAGAAGATCGCCACCCGTAACCTCTGGACCTCGATCCTCGTCGAGCACATCGGGTTCTCGGTGTGGACGTTGTTCTCGGTGTTCGTGCTGTTCATGGGCCCCGAGTACGGCATCGACCCGGCGGGGAAGTTCCTGTTGGTCGCGACCGGAGCGCTGGTCGGCGCGATGCTGCGGGTGCCCTACACCTTCGCCGTCGCCCGCTTCGGCGGCCGGAACTGGACCGTGATCAGTGGCGCGGTGCTGCTGGTGCCGACGGTCGCGACGGCCTTCGTGCTGCAACCCGGCACGTCGTACGCGACGTTCCTGCTGATGGCGGCCTTGGCCGGCTTCGGCGGCGCCAACTTCGCCTCCTCGATGACCAACATCAACACGTTCTTCCCGGAGGGCCGCAAGGGCTTCGCGCTGGGACTCAACGCGGGTGGCGGCAACATCGGCGTCGCGGTGATCCAGATGGTCGCGCTGGCGGTGATCGCGGTGGCGGGCACCGGCAACCCGAAGCTCATGCTCGCGATCTACATCCCGCTCATCGTCATCGCCACGACGTGCGCCGCGCTCTACATGGACAACATCACCAGCGTCCGCAACGACACCGGTGCCGCGAAGCTCGCGCTGGCCGACCGGAACACCTCGATCATGTCCTTCCTCTACATCGGGACGTTCGGCTCGTTCATCGGCTACAGCTTCGCGTTCGGCCTCGTGCTGACCATCCAGTTCGACCGCACCCCGCTGGAGGCCGCCGCCGTCACCTTCATCGGCCCGCTGGTCGGCTCGCTGATCCGTCCGCTCGGTGGCTGGCTGGCCGACCGGATCGGCGGTGCCCGCGTGACGTTCTGGAACTTCATCGCGATGGCGGCGAGCACGGTGGTCTGCATCCTCGCCGCCGGCGCCGACTCGCTGGCGCTGTTCATCGTCGGGTTCATCGGGCTGTTCGTGTTCTCCGGCGTGGGTAACGGCTCGACGTACAAGATGATCCCGGCCATCTTCCGCCGACAGGCGCTCGCGAAGATCACCGAAGGGATGCCGAGGGGGGTCGCGCTGCTCGACGCGCGGCGGATCTCCGGTGCGGCCATCGGCCTGATCTCGGCGGTCGGCGCCCTCGGCGGTTTGTTGATCAACCTTGCCTTCCGGCAGTCGTTCGCCTCGACCGGATCCGGCACGCCGGCGTTCTGGGGCTTCCTGGCCTTCTACATGGTCTGCACGGTGCTGACCTACGCGGTCTACCTGCGCCAGCCCGCTGCCGTGCGGACCGGTCCGGTTCAGCCCGCCTATGCTCCGGTCTGATCGGGAGCACCCGTGCCCCCTGTGAGTGGCGACATCGCGACCCACTGCCCGTATTGCGCGCTGCAGTGCGGGCAGTGGGTCGACGGCGACGGCCGGGTGGACGCCCGCGAGTTCCCGACGAACCGTGGCGGTCTCTGTCAGAAGGGCTGGACGGCAGGCGCGTTGCTCGCGCACCCGGAGCGGCTCACGACCCCCCTGATGCGCGCCCACCGCGACGAGCCGCTGGCACCGGTCGGCTGGGACACCGCGTTCGGCTACGTGGCGCAGCGGTTGCGCGCGCTGCGCACCGAGCACGGACCCGACTCCGTCGCCGTGTTCGGGGCGGGTGGGCTGACCAACGAGAAGGCCTACCTGCTGGGCAAGTTCGCGCGGGTGGCGCTGGGGACCTCGCAGATCGACTACAACGGCCGGTACTGCATGTCCTCGGCGGCGGCGGCGGGCAACCGCGCGTTCGGGGTGGACCGCGGGCTGCCGTTCCCGGTCACCGACCTTGACGACGCCGAGGTGGTGGTGCTGGCCGGCGCGAACATCGCCGAGACGATGCCGCCGCTCATGGGGCACCTGTCCACGGCCCGGCTCGTCGTGATCGACCCGCGGCGCACGCCCACCGCCGAGCGTGCGCTCGCCTCCGGTGGCCTGCACCTGGCGCCGGTGCCGGGCACCGACCTGGTGCTGGCGCTGGGGATGCTGCACGCCGCCGTCGTCGACGGGCACTTCGACGCTGACTACCTCATCGAGCGCACCACAGGTTTCGACGACGCGTGGCGGGTGGCGGCGCAGTGGTGGCCGGAGCGGGCCGAGCGGGTGTGCGGGGTGGCCGCCGCCGACATGCGCACGGTCGTCGGGTGGCTCGCGGGTGCCTCGCGGCGATACGTGCTCACCGCGCGTGGCGCCGAGCAGCACGCGCACGGCGTCGACACCGTCACAGCGTGGATCAACCTGGCGCTCGCGCTCGGTCTGCCCGGGTGCCCCGGGTCGGGGTTCGGGACGATCACCGGGCAGGGCAACGGACAGGGCGGGCGCGAGCACGGACAGAAGTCCGACCAGCTCCCCGGCTACCGGATGATCGCCGACCCGGTCGCGCGGGCCCACGTGGCGGGAGTGTGGGGCGTGGATCCGGACTCGCTTCCCGGGCCCGGGCGCAGCGCCACCGAGCTGCTCGCCGCGCTGGGCCGTCCCGGCGGTCCGAAGGCGTTGCTCGTGTTCGGCTCGAACGTCGCGGTGTCCGCACCGGACTCGCGTGCTGTGTCCGCGCAGCTCGCCGCGCTCGACCTGCTGGTCGTGGCCGACTTCCTGCCCGGCGAGACGGCGCTGGCCGCCGACGTCGTGCTGCCCGTCGCGCAATGGGCCGAGGAGGAGGGCACGATGACCAACCTCGAGGGCCGGGTGCTGCGCCGCCGCCAGGCCCTGGACCCACCGCCGGGGGTGCGCACCGATCTCGAGGTGATCGCCGGGCTGGCCGCCGAGCTGGGCGTCACGGGCTTTCCCGCCGACCCCGAGACGGTGTTCGACGAGCTGCGCGCCGCCTCGGCGGGCGGTCTCGCCGACTACGCCGGCATCAGCTACGACCGGCTCGACGCGGGCGAGGCGTTGCACTGGCCCTGCCCCGCGACCGACCATCCGGGCACGCCACGGTTGTTCGCCGACCGGTTCGCCCACGCCGACGGCCGTGCACGGTTCCTCGCCGTCGATCACGTCGAGTCCGCCGAGCTGCCCGACGCCGAGCATCCGCTGCGGGCGACGACCGGGCGGGTGCTGGTGCACTACCAGTCCGGAACCCAGACCCGGCGGGTGGCGGAGCTGGCCGGGATCGCGCCGGAGTCCTTCGTCGAGGTGCACCCGGACACCGCGGCCCGGGCCGGGCTCGCCGAGGGGGAGTGGGCGCGGGTGGTGTCGCGGCGCGGGACCGCCCTGGCGCGGGTGCGCTGCATCTCGAGCCTCCGTCCCGACACGGTGTTCCTGCCCTTCCACTTCGGCGCCGAGCAGGCCGCCAACCTCGTCACGAACCCGGTGCTGGACCCGATCAGCCGGATGCCGGAGTTCAAGGTGTGCGCGGTCCGGCTGGAACCGGCGTGATCGGGACCTCTCGTCAGAACGGCGGTGGATCATCGGCGTCCTCCGGTGGCTGCGGGCCTGGCGGCGGGGCCCGGCCCTGGACGCGGGCACCGGCTCGGGCCCGGCGAAAAATCGGTTCGGGCGCCACCGGGTAGGTACATCCGAGCGGGCTGCGCCAGAGGTAAGGATCCAACCGACGAGCGCATGCCGGTGAAGTCCCCCTGTGCCGGGTGCCCCGCAGGCCGTTCGCCTCCAGTGGACGGGCGCTACCCGGACTGGCCGCCTGACGGCACGCCGTCTGGCGGCGGCGATCTCTACGGTTGCTCCTCTGCTCGTCGGCGGCGGCACCGATTCGCCGTCCTCGATCATGGCCTCGACGTGGAAGGCGATCGCCTCCCCCATCTCGGCTTGGCACTGCTCGATCGTGTCGCCGGTTGCCACTACGCCGGGAAGGTCGGGACAGTAGGCCGAATAGTTCGACGTGCCGTTGCCCTCGATGATGATCAGATAGCTATTCACGACTTGCCTCCTTCCCCTGAAGGTCCCTTGGCTGCGGGGCCGGTGTCCAGTCCAGCTTGCCGCATGATGCTGGCCTGTGTCTTGGGGTGCAGATCATCTCGGAGCTTGCCTGGCACGGTGACCTTGCCCGGTTTCGTAGGGTGAACGTACTGGCGGTGTGATCCTCGGGTGCGTTTCAGCTCCCACCCGTCATCTGCCAGCAGCTTCAGAACCTCCGCGATCTTCACAGGACCGGTAGTGTAGTGATGATCTCCGCTGCGACTGGACATCTGAGTGGGTGCCTTGAACGCGAGGCCTACAGGCCCGAGTCGATCGTGGCTGAGTGGATCAGCAGGGCTGAGGCAGCTACGGGTCGCGAGACTGCCCCGGACGTGGAACGTCCTCCTGTCACGGTGCCGATCTTGACCTAGGGTGAGGTGCTCCGCACATGAGGTCCGGGGAGTAGATCCGGAGGCGTGCGCCCCACCAAGAGCAGGACCACCAGGGCGCTGCCGCGCAACACGACGAGCTGTGTGGCGTGACGAGCGGGAAGGGGGTCATGAGCGCGACCATCTCGGTCGGGCGGGGGCTGGCGCGGCGCCAATCTCGTGTCATCAAGGTGATACGCGGTCCCGAGGGCCTTGAGATGGGGGCTCTGACGCGAAGATTCACCCGTTACCCGGCTGTCTCCAGTGGCTCGAGGGTGACGGTATAGCCCATCTTGCGTAGTTGATCTACAGCGCGCTGCTTGGCCTTGTCAGGATGGAGCCTGGTGTAGTAGTCCCCTCCGGGGTCGGTGTAGAGGGCACCGGTTGTGATCATGTGCCAGACGGCGATGAGGAGTGCGTGCTCGACCGCGACGATCGCTTTGACCGGCCCTCGCCGGGAGGCGATGCGCCGGTACTTCGCCGCGAGGTAGGTGTCGCGGCTCCGCGCCGCGGACATCGCGGCGACGCCGAGCGCACCTGTGAGGTAGGGGTTGCCGGGTCGGGTGTGGGTCGATGTGACCCGGCCGGCGGACTCGTTGCTACCGGGGCAGGTCCCTGCCCAGGAGGCCAGATGCCCGGCGGTGGGGAACCGGCTCATGTTCCCGCCGGTCTCGGCGATGATCACGTCGGCGACGCCGGTGGCGATCCCGGGTGCCGAGGTGATCACGTCTCGGATGCCGCGAAAGGGCTCGATCACCACCTCGATCGCCGGCGGTGAGCTCGTCCACGGCGTGGGTGTGTCGGTCGATCAGGTCGGGGTGCGACCGGGCCGGGAAAGCGTGGTGTTCGGTGAACCGGCCGGTGAGGGCCTCGGTCAACGCCGGGATCTTGCAGCGCAGCCGCCGCTTGGCCGACTGCGCCAACGCGGCCGGATCACGCTGCCCGGCGATCAAGGCCTCCAGCATGGCCCGGCCGGAGACCCCGTTGATATCGGTGGCCACCGAGGACAGCGTGATCCCGGCGTCCTCGCCCAGCTTCTCCATGCGCTGGATCTCTCGGCCCCGTTCCCGCACGATCGCGGTCCGGGTCCGGGTCAGGTCCCGCAGCCGGACCGATCGGCTCGGGCGGCACGAACGAGCCGCGCACCAGGCCGTGCGCGCCGAGCTGGGCCGGCCACGCCGCGTCCGAGACGTCGCTCTTGCGACCCGGCAGGTTCTTCACGTGCCGGGCGTTGACCAGCATCACCTCGAACCCGGCGTCGTCGAGCAGGTAGTAGAAGGGTTTCCAGTAGTCGCCGGTCGCTTCCATCACCACCAGCGTGACCTGCGCGGCGATCAGGTGCTCCCGCAACGCCGGCACCTGGTTGGTGACCGCACCCCAGGTGGTCACCGTCGATGTCGCCGCGGCACGCCCCGTCCCGGCGACTCGCACGCAGACCTTCGCGTCGCGCTTGGACACGTCCAGCCCCGCGCACCGCGGGTGCACAAGATCCATCTCGGGTTCCTCTCCTCGGCCCGGCGAACGATCAACGGGTGTCCGTCCCGGGGAGGGCAAGGAAGATCCAGAAGTCTGACGCTCGTGCTCGAAGGCAACAATCCACGGTCCCCGTGGAAGCCCTCCACCACCATGCCGGCCTACAGGCTCACAGGCACTACAGAGCTATCGGTGTCGGACCGGGACGAACCCGCCCATCCTGCTCGCCTACCCGTGGTCGTGACCAGACCCACCCGACCACCGCAGCCGACCCCCGAATCTTCGCGAGCCCCGGCGAGCCCTCGAGAGGGCTCTACGATGCTGACCTGCGTGAGTGATGTTTCAGCCGCGGCGAGCGTTCTTGTAGGTGGAAGTCTCTCTGACCTCACGCCGGCCGGTCGCCGACAGGGGCCGGAGCAGCGTTCCGACGAAGAGAAGGGAGAGACCGGTGCCCACGAGCTCCGGCTCCCCGGTCACGCGGATGTGCCACACCCCGCCCGCATCCACCCAGGACGACCTCTACACGAGGTTCTTCCACGACACCTACGATGCAGTGATCCGCTATGCGGTGAATTTGTGTCGCAATGAGGCCCTGGCTAAGGACCTCACCCAGGACGCCTACCTGAAGGTGTTCCTGAGGCACAAGCCCTCCGAGGCACTCAAGCCTAGGTTCGTCTTCCAGGCCTTGAGGTGGTCCTTTCTTGACAACATTCGCAAGGATGATCGGGATCGGATGCAGATCGGAGAACTCGGTAAGTTTGAGGTGGAAAAGTTCGCCTCAGACCCCGGCAAGGTGGTTCCTGATCGTCTCCACGTCCTGTGGCTGATGGAGTGTCTGAACCCGCGACAGAAGGAAATCTACTTCTTCACCGAAGTGGCGTTGTCGCAGCCGTGACAGCCGCCTTCAGCGTTCTCCTTGAGCTTTGAGGGGATGTCCCGAGGAAGAACGTTGCAGGTAGCTTCGGCTAGCGGGTTGCCAGAGCGGAGTAACCAACAACATGCCGGGGGTGGTCCAATGCCACTGCCTTTAGTGATCAGGTTGGGGTGTAGTCTGATCTTCGTGGCTGGGATGACGCGTGCGGCGAGGGCGGCGGGTGGGCGGTTGCCGGATCGGGTCTCGATCGGGGTGCTCGCTCGGATGTTCCCGACG
>JBBSQN010000093.1:0-20792 GCA_038257875.1 Mycobacteriales bacterium | reverse complement strand
TCCGTGACGCACTCATCGGCCGACCCTGGATGCCCGACCTCCCCGCACCCACCTGAGCGATCAACACCACCCGAACACCACCGGAGGCCACCAGCCGACCGGTCACCAAGCCATGCCACCAACCCGAGGCTGAATGTTTACGACAGCGAGGTGTGCCTGAAGCTCTACCGCACCGACAAGCGCGACCGCGCCACCTGCGAGTACCAGACCCTCATGCACGTCGCCGAACACGGGATCACCGCCGCTCCCCAACCGCTGTGGCACGACCCCGACCCAGAGCTTTCCGTAGTCGCCATGACCATGGTTGCCGGCGAGCCGGTATACGACCTCGCCGAACCAACCAGCGCACTGGCATCAGTCGTCGCTGTACTCGCCGATCTCCGCAAAATCCCGCTGGGCCCCTTCACAGACCTACCGCGCGTCGACTCGGCCGCGAATTACATCAAGCGCGTCACGGACGTCTGGCCCGGCCAGCTCGACGAACACAGCAGCGAGCCCGTCACCGCGGACATGCGTAAGCTTCTCGGCGCCTGGCACCAGCACGGCGACGCCGCGGTCCTCGCTGAACCTGCGCTCAAGGTCCTGTCGCGGGGTGACGCCAACTTGCTGAATTGGCTATGGAACGCTCCGGACATCAGCGTGGTGGACTGGGAGTTCACCGGCTACAGCGACACCGCCTACGACGCCGCCGAACTCGTCGAGCACCTCAGCGCACATAGCATCGACGACGACGTGTGGATCTCCCTGCTGCCCGACCTCGGCATCACCGACGACCCCACCCGGCGACGCTTCCTCGCCGCCCAACGGACCGTGGCGCTGCGCTGGCTCAGCGTGCTGTGGAAGCGCCGCCACAGCAGGACCGATGAATTCGAATTCCAGGCTCATCGGTTTCACCACCTAATGAGTAATGACTTCATATAAGAAATCTGCTCTTCCCGCGAAGTAACTGAAGTTGCCACCTATCACCGCAGGGTCCACAGATGATTATTGCTAGCGATGGACTCGCGCTCGCGTTGGTTCATCCTGCCATCGTCGAGTTGATGCTGCCCTACCTTTCTTCAATCAGTTCGGGCAGAGCGTACGCGATCCGCGTGTCGTCGGCTCATCAGACATCGTTTCCGCACCAACCGATGGCTGACACACTGACACACTGACACACACCAGGCATACGCCGTGGGCTTTCCGCCGTGCTGTACGCGCGGCACAATTTGCCATGACCGACCAACGACCGGAGTGTCAATCCATGCACAGTATCGCAATACGTTCGATAATAGTTCACTCACTGCAGCTCCATGCGGCGCGACTGCGCGCGTTCACAAAATTCCAGCCATGGGTGCCGATAACCAGTTTCAATTCTGCACGGTTTTGTGAGCCGCCGATACCGCCCCACACCAGCGCGGCAAAGTGCAAACCACAAGGGTGCGCGATGACCGGGCGGGTATCAGGGAGCGTTTATATGAGTTGGGGTGGGACGAGACCGACGCCAACGCCAGTTGGGTGGGTGTTCCTGGAGCGCCACCATGACGACGAGTTCACGGTCCGAGGACGCCACCACTGCCGACGGGGTCCGCTGATCGGCTTGGGGTCGCGCCATGGATGACTCCCCACTCGTCGAGTCCATCGCCCGCCAGCGCGAGCTGGTCGACCGGATCCTCGCCGAACACGTCAACGACGGCACCGGGCTCTGTAAGGCCTGCCCGCGCAACGGACGGCCGGAGTGGCAGCGGTGGCCGTGCCGACTGCACAGCCTCGCGACCTTCGCCCACGAGGCCCTGACCGGTGTCCCCGGCGGGTACCGCATCCAAAGCACCCGCTGATGCGGGTCCGTTCCCGATGCCGCACCTGTGGCCGCGGCATCGAACTGCCCTCCAACGGTGACCCGCCACCTCGGCTCTGCCGTCGCCACCGCATCCGCCAATGGCTCGGTGTCCTCATCGGCACCGTCGCCACCCGGGTACGCGAGGTGTTGGTCCGGCCGGTTCGTCGGATACGACTCAGAGCCGGCGGCCGCCACCGCGCAACCGGCGCAATGACCGCCGTCGCAGACCCGCGACGCGGACCGCGGCACAGACAACCAGGTCGGAGAGCCCTGACACGACACCCAACCATCCGCCCCACCTGACCACCCCAGCGACTGGCATGACCCCCTCACCCGCAGACGGTCCCGAACCCGGATGCACGCCCACCCCCGGCCGGAACCCTCGACCAGCCCGGAAGGCCGACCCATGACCGATGTTCCCGACCTCCCCCTGCACCCTGACGACCTGCCCGACACCGTGCCGCTGGACCGCCTCCTCGACGGCTACCTCGACCACAGCCAGAAAGTGGTCCGTGCCCGCGCCCACGTCGAGTTCCACTCGATGACACCGGCTGACGTCGCCCGGTACGCCCTGGCCGGGCTTGTCTGCGCCAGCGCCCTCGCCGACCGCGTCGCCACCGGCCGCTGGCACCTCGCTCACGAAGCACTGACCCACGGCGCCACCATCGACAACCTCGCCACCGCCGCCGGACTGGACCCCGACGAAGTCCAAACCGGCCTGGCCAGCTGTGCCGACACCCAACACACACACGGCCAACTGACTGACGACGAGCACAACACCGTCCTCGCACTACTCGGCCACAGCGCATGCCGACCCGAGAGGTGCTTGATGTCAAGTGGTGAGTGCACCAAGGGCGTTCGATGACGTCGAGAGTGCACCGGCGATTCAGTATCGACCGCCGTCGCGACGTCGGTGTCGGTCTCACTGATTAGGATCAGTTTTGAATCGAGTATCTACCGGACCACCGAGGACGACGCCCGGTTACGTCTCGACGGGTCAGGCCCAGGTCAGACCCGGCTCCACCCGATTCTTTCCTGCGGGCGAGGGTTGCGTTGAGCTCACCGCCCAGAAGCAATGCCAGGCTGAGCAGGTAGATCCAGATCATCAGGATCGCTCCGCCGCCGAACGCACCCAGCAGCGGGTTCGTGCTGGCGACGATCACCAGGTAGAGATGGAAGCCACCGGTGACCACGATCCACAGGACCGCGGTGACCAGCGCGCCCGGCACCGCGTCCCGCCATCGGGTGTCCCGATTGGGGGCAAGATGGAACAGCGCCATGGCCCACAGGACCAGCCCAAACAACAACAGCGGCAGCCGGAGCACGCTCCACGTGAAGGAAAACGCGGCCCCGAGCCCGACGAGACTCGCCAGATCGTCCCCCCGGCCGAAGAAGGGCCCGACGACGAGAACGACGACAGCGAGGACTGCCACGATCAGCGTCGCGATACCCATCACCAGACCGAGGAGCCTGCGCCGTATCCAGCTGCGACGTTCGATGGTGTCGTAGGCGAGGTTGAGCGCCTCGATCACCACCGCGAAGGCTCCGGAGATCGTCACGAGCGCGCCGAGAGCGGCAAAGGTCAACAGCTGCCCGCGGCTGGTCTCGAACAGGCCCGCCACCGACGCCACCACCCCGGACGCCTGATCGGTGAGCACGAGGTTCAGCGCATCGACAACCGTGCTCTGTGCGCGCTGTGCAACACCGGCACCGACAAAGAAGCCGAGCACCCCGAGCAAGCCCGCGGCGAGCAGCAGCCCCGGGAAGACACCCAGGACGGTGAAGAACGCTGTCTCAGCAGCGAGCCCGAAAAGCCGGTCGTCCTTGAGGCTTATTCAGCGATCTTGATCGGAGGCGCATCCCCGCAGCTCAACCGTGGTCTTACAAGATCCACATGACCCTCCTGAATAACCCTCCTTGCTTTCCGCAAGGAAGGTGCGCCCAAACTTCCGGACACGGGGCAGCCAGGTTCGCCAGGCCAGAACGTCAACGCGGTACACGATCTCCTCCTCCAGCCCAAGAAGGTGCTGGCGGCGCCACCGTTGACTCTGCCAGCCACCACCACGCCCGCCAAGATGTCAGCGCCCATCCTTCGACGGTCCAGCTGTCGATCCTCCTACAGGTGAGTGAGGCCCAGATCACGTTCCATGCACGACGGCTACCCAGATGACCCACGTGCTAACCCCGTCCAAAACGTAGATTTTCGGCAGGTCTACAGCGTCTCGGCAACCTTACAGACCCGCCGTGACGTCAGCGTGTTTCCCGGGACACAAGTCGAGGCGATCCCTGCGACACGTATCACAAACCAGCCGATGGCAGCCAGGAGATTGCGGTCGCCCTGTTCGTCCCCAGACCTGTTCGCCGTGGATCCAGTACAGCTCGTCGTCGATCACCTCGACGCGGGCCTGGTCGCCCACAGTGACGCTGATGTGGGACACGTCATATTCGAAGGATCCTGCTGTTCTGCCCTCGAAACCAGATCACACCGCCACGACGTTCGCCAAGCGTCGGTTGCTCCAGCCGGTCTGCGTTGCGAGCACGGTGTATCTCGGGGAACGTGACCTGCTGGCGATGTGCCTACCGGACAAAAGCCATGATTGAAGGACGGTAGATGGGGTATCCATCCCGTGCCCTGCCCAACCCTCGGCAACCAGGAGTCCCTCATGGTGTCCAGCGCTTGCAGTGATCAACGGGTGAGAAGGTCATGGCCGCAGCCTCTACCAGGGAGAGCTGGTGCTGTAGTTCGAGCGACGGAGGAACCACCGGAGCTCACCGTCACCATCAGGTCGCAGGACTGACGGGATGGCCAGCGCGACTGATGGGACCAGGCAAGCAGGTCCGAACCGCCCTCGGGTCCCTGCCACACTACTGACAGCAACGGCCTGGGCGGGATGTCTGATAGTCCTCGGGGCGGTACTGTACTTCCTTATCCAGCTACTGACCCTGCTCCTACCCCTCGTCGTCGCGCTCATCGCCGCCATGATGCTTACGGCGCTGTTCCATCCGGTCGCGACGGGGCTGTGTCGGATCCGCATCGTGCGTTGGCAACTACCATCGCCGCTAGCGGCCGCGCTCACCGTACTGTTGCTGCTAGGTGGGCTGGCAGCGGCACTGATGCTGATCTATACACGGTTCATCAGCCAGTTGCCCGAATTACGGAATGCGTTGACTACAGGACTGTTTCAGATCCGCGAGTACCTGGAGGCTTATTCAGCGATCTTGATCGGAGGCGTATCTCCGCAGCTCAACCGCGGTCTTACAAGATCCACACAACTCTCCTGAATAACCCTCCTGGTCAACGTGCTGCACCTGGCTCCGACACAGATCGATCGAGCCGTGACGTCGCTGACTGGTCGGCTGCAGGACCTCGCGCCGGCCCCGCTGGTCGGTGCGGAGACCGTCCTCACCGGGCTGGCTACCGCCGCCCTCACTATTGCAATCTTCTTCTTGATGCTCAGCAACGGCGCCCGAATGGGGCGCTCGATAGTGGGAGTCTTCCCGACCGTATATCGGAGGCGGGCCGAGGTGGGCGCCCAAACCGCATGGACAACGCTGACAAGCTATGCCCGTGGCGTGGTCGTAGTCGCGGCTGCAGACGCCTTGGGGGTCGGCATTACTCTGGTCGTACTGGGGGTGCCGTTGGTGTTGCCACTGGCCATTTTGACCTTCCTCAGTGCGTTCATCCCTATCATCGGCGCCACTCTCGCTGGGGTGGTGACCGTGCTGGTGGCGTTGGTCGCTAAAGGGCCGATTACCGCCCTGATCGTGCTCGGCGCGATCCTTCTGGTTCAGCAGTTGGAGGGAAACGTCCTCTATCCGGTGATCATGGGAAACAACCTCCAGCTCAGCGCGTTCGCGGTGCTGCTTGCCGTGTCTGCCGGCACGCTGATCGGCGGCATCCTCGGCGCTGTCGTTGGTGTACCTGTGGTCGCGGTGGTCTACCGGGTATGGCTGACCGTGCGCGATGCCGACTCAGGACTCAGCCGAACAAACGGAACGGCACCACAAGACGAACCGAACCCCAGAGCAAGCGTAGCCGTAGGAGACGGTGAATAGCCGCATCGCCGAAGCCACTGTAACGGCATCCGCCGGGGAGGAAGCCAACGGGTGCGAGCGGCTTTGTACTGTATCAGTCGCGTTCCCAAGGAGCCGTGTCATCCATCTTGGCGTAGTACTTCGCCAGGTGGCTCTTGACCCTGTCGATGTCCTGGCTGGGTAGATCGATCCCGCCGCGCGAGCCCTGCATCACCGCTGCGGCTGCCAGCACCCCGCGTGGCACCGCCACCAGCCGATCTTCGATGACATCGGCGATCAGCAACTTGTGAGCGGTGAAGCTGTCTTTGTTGTCACTGTCGTACCAGACGTGGGCGTTGCGGTAGCGTTCGTTCGGTTCTTCTTGCGCGTCGACCCACCGGCGGACTCGCTTTTCCGCTGCAGCCCCGTCCCACTCCCGCTCGCGATCAGCCACCGGCAGGTCTTGAAATGCTGTGACGGACATGGTTACCCCCATCGCATCGTCAGCTCGGCTCCATACCACGAAGCATATACCCGATCCAGGACGTTGGGAAACAAGCTGGGTGTCCGGGTGGACGTCGTTGCAGCCGGGCTACGCGTTACGCACCCGTCGACACAACCGATGACAGTGTGCAAAGCAACGCGAAGCGGTGTCCACCACCTTTGTACCGACTCGCGCACCAATTCGTACCGACTCGCGGGGGCGGCGTCAGGGGCGGGGGAGGTGGGTTTTGAGGATCTTGCCTAGGGGGGTGCGGGGGAGGGTGGGGAGGAAGCGGATCTCGCGGGGGCGTTTGTGGGGGGTGAGGAGGGTGGCGACGTGGTCGATGAGGTCGCGTTCGGGCGGGGGCGAGCCGGTGGGGACGACGAAGGCGACGATCCGCTCGCCCAGGTCGTCGTCGGGCAGGCCGACGACGGCGGCCTCGGCGACACCCGGGTGCTCCAGCAGCGCGTTCTCGATCTCCCCCGCACCGATCCGGTAGCCGCCCGACTTGATCAGGTCGGTGGCGCTGCGCCCGACCAGCGCGAGCGCGCCCGAGGCCGTCCAGCGGCCGATGTCACCGGTGGCGAACCAGCCGTCCGCGGTGCGCGCGGCCGCGGTCGCGTCGGGACGGTTGAGGTACCCGTCGAACAGCCCGGGGCCGCGGACCTCGACCTCCCCCAGCCCGTCGGACTGCTCTCCGGGCAACGGCACCAGCCGCACCTCGGTGCCGGCCAGCGGCCGCCCCACCGTGCCCGGCTCCGGGTCCTCGTCCGCCCGGACCGCGGTGAGGATCAGGGTCTCGGTGAGGCCGTAGCGCTCGCGCACCGCCAGCCCCGTGGCACGGTGCAGCCGGACGTGGTCGGCGACGGTGAGCGCGGCGGAGCCGGAGACCAGCAGCCGGGCGCGGCCGATCGCCGCGGCCGCGGCCGGGTCCGACTCGAGCTGGTCGGCGAGCCGGTGGTACTGGGTCGGGACGCCGAACACCAGCGTGGCCCCGGCGGCGGCCAGCGCGGCGGCGTCGAGCGTGCCGAGGTGGTGCAGCGTCGCGCCGCGGCGCAACGGCCCGAGCAGGCCGATGACGAGCCCGTGCACGTGGAACAGCGGCAACGCGTGCGCGAGCAGGTCGTCGGCCGTCCACTCCCACGCCTCGGCCAGAGCGTCCAGATTGGAGGCGATCGCGCCGCGGGACAGCACGGCGCCCTTCGGTGGACCGGTCGTGCCCGAGGTGTAGACGACCAGCGCCGACGCGTGCGACGGCGGCTCCACGCGCGGTGTGGGCCCGGATGCGGCGACCTCGACGTCGATCCGTGGGAGCCCCGCACACGGCCCGGGCAGGACGGCGCCGGGCGCGACCAGCACGGCCTCTGGCGCGGAGTCGGCGAGCACGTGCGCGAGCTCCCGCTCCCCGAGCTTCGGGTTGAGCGGGACGGCGGCAACCCCGGCGAGCAGCGCGGCCACCACCCCGACAGCCGTGTGCAGATCTGGCGCGGCGTGCACCGCGACCCGACCCCGGCCGGTCAGGCGGGCGGCCAACGCACCCGCGGCCGCAGCGAGGGCGGGGTAGCGCAGCTCCTCGGAGCCGAACCGCAGCGCGAGCCGGTCCGGCGGGTCGAGCAGGGCGGGCAGCAGCGGTGTCACCGGCGCACCTCCCCGCTCCACGGCGCAGCACCCGGGGTGATCGACGGCCGGGAACCCGGAGCCGTGCACCACGCGGTTGCGCGGCCCGAGACGGCGATCATGCGGGCGGGCGGACGGTCCGCGTCAGCTGCTCGCCGAGCCGCTGAAGAACCTGCCGCCGAAGGCCCGCACCGCGCTGTAGTAGAGCCTCGCACTGTTGTAGCAGCGCTGAGCCGCCTGCGTGGTCGCGTTCGGGTGCATCTCCGCGCAGGACGCCCGCATGTCGGCGAGGAACAGGTTGTCGCAGCGGAGGCGACTGATCTGGGCGGGCTCACCCGTGCGGTCCAGACCCTGGTAGCAGCCGTCGTGATGGATGCAGGCGTGGCCGAAGTCGAACACGCCCGGCACCCGGTCCACGGTCGCGCCCGGGGTGGAGCAGCCGTCGAAGGACCAGTTGTGCCCACCGGCGTCCTGGTTCGAGGGGGTCGCGGGCGCGTCGCCGGTGTGCGCCAGGGCGGTTCCCCCTGCGCCCAGCAAGGCAAGCACGGCGACCACCGAGGCCAGCAGAACGGTGAGCACGGGACGGCGGGACATGGCGCCTCCACACAGTGCGCTGGGATGTGCCAACGCACCGTAGCGCCGGGGGCGAGCGGCTTCGGAGTCAGGCTGAGCTGACCCGCGAGGCACGCTCAGCCGAGCTGTCCGACGATCGCCCGCGCGAGCAACGTGCCGGATCGCCATGCCGTCTCCACCCGCGAGCGGCCCCAGCCGTCACCCGCGAGGGCGATACCGTCGTCACCGAGGTGGTAAGGGCGATCGCGATCGGCGACCGGGGCGGCGTAGCGCCAGCGGTGCGCGTGGGTCCACACGGGCGGGGCGCACACCCCCAACAACGTGCGGATCGCGTCGAGGACCGGCTCGACGGCGCCGGCGGGCTCCGCGTCGTGCGCGCGGGCGAGGGCGGCGGTGGTGTGGGCGACCAGGACGGGGGCGCCGTCGCCGCGACGGTCGCCGTCGTCGGCGATCAGCGACAGCACCGGATGGTCGTTGACGAAGGCCGCCGGCAGCGCCGGCCACTGCCGCGACGGCCAGCCCGCGGCGACCGCGATGACCGGGCGCCACTCGCGCCCGGAGAGCTCGGCTGCCGCCGGGGAGGACGGGTCGAGCAGCCGCAGCGCCTGCGGGTCGGGCATCGCGAGCACGGCGACGTCGACCGGCTCGCCGTCGACCACCGGGCCGGGCTCGACGGCACGCACCTCGTGCTCCAGCTGGACGGTCAGCCCGGTCGCGAGGTCGGCGACGAGGCTGGCCAGCCCGCACGGGGCCACCCAACGCACCGGGCCGGGTGCCCGGCCGCGGCAGCCGCCAGCCAGAACGGCGAGCTCGGAGGTCCACGGCCGGGCCAGGGCCGCGGTGCGCCAGCCGGCCACGACCTCGGCGAACTCCGGATCACGCACGGTGAAGTAAGCCGCGCCGATATCAACCGGCCTCCCCTCGACGCAGCGGCTGGCCATCCGCCCGCCGACCGCCCGAGCCCGCTCCAGGACCCGAACGGAGACCCCCACCCCCGCCAGCTCCACCGCGCACGCGATCCCGGCGAGCCCGGCCCCGACCACCGACACCACCATGCGCGGCACGGTATAACCCCCCGTGCGCGGATAACGTTGTTCCAGCGACGGTTTCCGCGCACGACACAATGCCTCCATGAGTACGACGGCACCCCGGCTGCTGCAGGTGCGGCGCAGCGAACGGATCACCCCCCGGACCGTCCGCGTGACCTTGGGCGGCGACGAGCTCGCCGGCTTCGGCGGCGACGGCCCGGACCGGCGGATCAAGATGTTCTTCCCCGTGCCCGGCCAGGACCGACCCGCGTTGCCGCGGGCGACGTCGGGCGGCCCGCTGTGGCCCACCGGCGAGGCACGGCCGACAATCCGCACCTACACCGTCCGCCGGTTCGACGCGAGCGTGGGCGAGCTCGACGTCGACTTCGTGCTGCACGAGGGCCACGGGCCCGCCGCAGCCTGGGCCCGGGACGCCCGTCCGGGCTCATGGGTGGGCGTCTCCGAACCCGGCGGGCGCTACGTCCCCGACCCGGCCGCAGAGTTCCACGTCGTGATCGGTGACGAGACCGCGCTCCCCGCCATCGCCACGGTGCTCGCCGCACTACCCGCCGACGTGCCCACACTCGCCTTCCTCGAGGTGGCCGACACCGGCGAGGAGCAGGAGCTGCCCAGCTCCGCCGCGGTGCACTGGATCCACCGCGGCGACCGCGAGGCTGGAGCGCCGCTCGCCGAGACCGTGCGGGCCGCGGAACTCCCGGCCGGACACGGTCAGGCATGGCTCGCAGGCGAGTCCGCCTGCGTGCGCGAACTGCGCAGACACCTGCTCGACGACCGCGCCCTCGACCGGCGCGCGATCTATGCCACGGGCTACTGGCGCGCCCGCTGACACCGGCACTCCGGATGCAGAATGTGGCTACTCCCCCAACGCTGGCCCGTTGATCCGTTCACTGAGCGGGTTTGCTCCCATCACCCACTCGGGTTAGGGCAGCCTTCGATATCGTGCCGCGGTGAATGCCGGGACGGAGCCTGACGCGCGCTGCGCCGTGCTCGCCCGCGCGCTCGACGAACCGCTGGCCGGCACCGCGCCGGTCGTGCCGCGCTGGGTCTGCCTGGAGCACCAGGGGGCCTGGCCGCGCGACGTCGCCACGCACCCCGACCAGGCCGTCGCGGCCTTCGCGACCCGCGCGACGGCCGCCGGCATGATGCTGCTGCTCATCCGGCGACCCGGCCGTCGCGGCAACAGCGGTGGCGACACCGGCGGACCCGGACAGGTGTACCTCGCCGACACCGCACCACCCGCCGCGCGCACCACAGTGCTCACCGTGGCGGGCCCGTCGGAGCTGGTCGAGATCACGTTGCCCGCGCCGGGAGCCCCGCTCCCTGGTACCCCGGTAGCTGACCCACTGCTGCTGGTCTGCACCCACGGCAGGCGCGACCGTTGCTGCGCGCTCGACGGGCGCGCGCTCGCGCTGGCCCTGGCGGCCGCGGGCGAGCCGGGCGTCTGGGAGTGCAGCCACCTCGGCGGGCACCGGTTCGCCCCGACCGCGCTCGTGCTGCCCACCGGCTACCTGTACGGACGCCTCGACGTGACCTCGGCGATCACGGTGCGCAAGGCCGCCGGATCGGGCGAGGTCGAGACGGCGCTGTGCCGAGGCCGCTCCACCTGGTCACCCGCGGGCCAGGTGGCCGAGCTCGCGGTGCGCGCCGCCACCGGGCTGCGCGGTGCCGACGAGCTGCACGTCCTCGACGCACCCGGCGGCGCGATCGTCACGGCCCGGGACGGCACGCGCTGGGTCGTCGACGTCCGCAGCGAGCACGGCCCGAGCCGGCCGGCCTCCTGCGGTGCCGACGCGACCCCGCTCACCGCGCTGCGGGCCGCGCCGGCCCGGCTGCTCGCGTAGCGTCGACACCCGTGACGCGCACTGCGGAGGCCGCAGCGGCCGTCGAGGTCCTGTTCACCCCCGAACCCCGGATCGCCGACCACCCGGCCGTGCGCGCGGCCACCCGGATCGCCACCGACGTGCTGGCCCCGCACGCCGAGGCGGCCGACGACCCGAGCCGCGGCGTCGCCCCGGAGCACCTTGCCCTGTTGGCGAAGAACGGCCTGCTCAGCATGCAGATCCCGGCCGCCGACGGCGGGCACGGGGTGGACGCCCGGACCGACGCCGAGACCGTCGAGCTCGTCAGCGGGGCGTGCGGTGCCACCTGGTTCCTCACCACCCAGCACCGGTTCCCGCAAGTGCTGTCCCGCGGGCCGCTGCCCGGGTTGGCCGCGGAGGCGATCGAGCTGGGTCCAGCTGCCGCCCGGTACCGCACCAGCCTGTCCGCCGCGACGACCCTGGCCGGCATCGCGATCGCCCACCTCCGGCGGCTCGGCCCACCCGCGGTACGGGCCGAGCCGAACGGGACCGGTTGGACCCTCCACGGCACCGCCGACTGGTGCACCGGTTGGAGCCTGCTCGACGTCGTCATGATCGCCGCGGCCACCCCGGACGACCGGTTCGTCCTCGCGCTGCTCCCCGCCCGCGAGCGCGCCGGCCTGCGCGCCGGGGCACCGCTGCCGCTGGCCGTCATGGGCGGGACGCGCACCGTCCCGCTGAAGATGGACGACCTGCACGTCGACGCCGAGGACGTGCTCCTCACCGGTGACATCGCGGTCTGGCGCGAGCACGACGCCGCCCGCTCCGCCAACACCACGCCAGCCTCCCTCGGCCTCCTGCGCCGCATGCTCACCGCACTCGCCGAGCTCGGCACTGCCCGCGACCGACCCGAGGCGCTCGACCTGGCCCGGACCCTCGCCGAGCGCGTCGCCGACCGCAGAGCCGAGGCATACGCGCTGCTCACCGAGGTGCCGCTGTTCGAACGGGTGACCGAGCGCACCGCGCTGCGCGCCGAGGTCACCGAGCTGGCCGTCCGGGTGGCGAACGCGCTGATCGCGGCCCGCTCGGGCAGCGCGCTGCTGCTGGGCAGCCCGGAGCAGCGCTGGGCACGGGAGGCGGCGTTCCACCTGATCCAGGCCCAGACGGCCGGGGTGCGGGTGGCGCAGCTGGCCGCGTTCGCCCACCGCTGAACAGTTCCGAGCCACGATCTGACGACCCCCGCCACGCTGCGGCGCGATCGACGGCAGACTCGGGTACATGGCCACCGCCACCGTCCCGGGACAGCCCCCGCTCCGTCCACCCGCACACCAGGTCAGCCCGCGGGCGGTGCGCTGGTGGCAACTGAACGCCCTGCTGACGCTGCTCGTCCTCACCGTCCCGCAGGTCGTCGTGCTGCTCGCCCTCGGACCGAACGCTCCGTCCTGGTTGGCGATCACCGCGGGGGCGACGGCGGTGGTCGTCGCCGGGTACGCGCTCGTCGTGCCACCGCTGCTCTACCGCATCCACCGGTGGGAGATCACCGACGAGGCCGTCTACACGCTGTCGGGCTGGCTGGTGCGGGAGTGGCGGATCGCGCCGATCTCGCGGGTGCAGACCGTCGACACCGAGCACGGCCCGCTGCAGCAGCTGTTCAAGCTGGCCACCGTCACGGTGACCACGGCGTCGGCGCGCGGACCGGTGAAGATCCGCGGCCTTGCCGCCGACGACGCCGCCGAGCTGGCCCGGACACTCACCGAGACCACGCAGGCCACCCCGGGTGACGCGACGTGAGCACGGACACCACGACGCCCCCCGCGATCGAGACGCCCTGGCGGCGGCTCGACAAGCGGATGCTCGTGGTGGGCCCGCTGAACAGCCTGGGGCGGCTGCTGCCGGTCGTGGCGCTCCTGCTGATCACCGGCCAAGGCGACGTCACGCGGCTGTGGATCGCGCTCGCCGCCGCCGTGCTGGTCGTCGCCGCCGGGGTGCTGCGCTGGCGGACCACCCGGTATCGGATCACCGCGGACCGTGTGGAGCTGCACAGCGGCTGGCTGCGCCGCGAGCGCCGGTCGGTGCCGCGCGACCGTATCCGCACCGTCGACCTCACCGTCCGGCTGCTGCACCGCGCCTTCGGGCTGAGCCTGGTACGGGTCGGGACGGCGTCGGGTGACTCGTTCGCCGATGCCGGCTCGCTCAGCCTGGACGCCGTCAGCAAGGCCGAGGCCGACCGGCTGCGCCGCGCCCTGCTGGACCGTTCCCCGGTCGCCGCGGGCACCGCTGCCGAGGCGGCCGCGCCCGGGCAGGAGATCGCCCGGCTGGATTGGGCGTGGTTGCGGTTCGCGCCGCTCACGTTCTCCTCCCTCGCCGGCGTCGGCGCGCTCGGCGCAGCCGTGTTCAACCTGTTCAACGAGCTCGGGCTCGGTCCCCGCGACATCGGCGCGGTGGACGCCGCCGCCGACCGGCTGGCCGGCACGCCGATCTGGCTCGGCATCGCGGTGCTCGGCTCGGCGGTCCTCGCGACCGCCGTGGTCGGCGCGCTGGTGGTGTTCGCCGAGCGCTGGTTCGCCTATCAGCTCACCCGCGAGCCGGACGGCACGCTGCGCGTCCGACGCGGCCTGCTCACGCGCCGGTCGCTCTCGGTGTCCGAGCAGCGGCTGCGCGGCGCGGAGATCGTGGAGCCGCTGCTGCTGCGGGCCGGGAAGGGTGCGCAGTGCCGGGCGCTGTCGACCGGCCTGTCCCGCGACGCGCAGGGCGGGGCGCTGCAACCCCCGGTGCCGCGCGGGGAGGCGCACCGGGTGGCCTCGGCGGCGCTGCGCGCGCATCCGCTGGAGATCACCCAGGCTCCGCTGCGCGCCCATCCGCCCGCGGCGCGGGTGCGTCGGCTGAGCCGGTCGGTCGTCCCCGCGGTGGTGTTGGTCGCGGTCGCGTTCGGGGTGGGTGCGACGGTGCCAGCCGCTAGCTGGCTCGGCCCGGCGAGCCTGCTACTGGTGCCCCTCGCCGCGCTGCTCGGGCTCGACCGGTACCGCAACCTCGGCCACGAGCTCACGGGGCGCTACCTGGTGGCGCGCCAGGGTTCGCTGCAGCGGCGCACGGTCGCGCTGCAACGGTCGGGCGTGATCGGTTGGACGTTCCGGCAGAGCCTGTTCCAGCGCCGCTCCGGGCTGGTGTCGGTCGAGGCGATCACCGCAGCGGGCGAGGGCGGCTACACCGTGCTCGACGTCGCCGCACCCGACGGGGTGGCGCTGGCCGACGCGGCGATCCCGCACCTGCTCACCCCCTTCCTCGCGCTCCCGACGGCTCATGACCACGACCACGGATCCCGCGTTCCACCCCACGGCGCGCACCCCACCGATTAGGCTGACAGAGTGAACGACCGGCTGGTATGGATCGACTGTGAGATGACCGGGCTAGACCTCCAGCGCGACGCGCTGATCGAGATCGCCTGCCTGGTGACCGACGGCGACCTGCGCGTACTCGGCGAGGGCGTGGACGTCGTGATCCATGCCGAGGAGTGCGCGCTGACCACGATGCTCGACGTGGTGCGCGACATGCACGCCCGCTCCGGACTCACCGAGGAGGTGCGCCGCTCGACCGTCCGGCTCGCCGACGCCGAGAAGCTCGTGCTCGACTACGTGCGCACCCACGTCCCGGAGCCGCGCACCGCGCCGCTGGCCGGCAACTCCATCGCCACCGACCGCGGCTTCCTCGCCCGCGACATGCCCGAGCTCGACGGACACCTGCACTACCGCATGGTCGACGTCAGCTCGGTCAAGGAGCTGTGCCGGCGGTGGTTCCCGCGGGTCTTCTTCGCCAAGCCCGAGAAGGGTCTCGCGCACCGGGCGTTGGCCGACATCGAGGAGTCGATCCGGGAGCTGGACTACTACCGGCGCACCCTGTTCGTCGCCCCGCCCGGTCCGACGTCCCAGCAGGCCCAGGCGGTGGCCGCGGCCCTGGCGCCGCGGCCGTGAGAACCCGCTTCGGACGGACGCGGGTCCCGCGCTAAGCTGGAGCCTGTCGCCGGCTGTGGTCGGCAGTCGCATGGTGGGTGTAGCTCAGCTGGTAGAGCACCTGGTTGTGGTCCAGGAAGTCGCGGGTTCAAGTCCCGTCACTCACCCCATGCCGCGGCACCCCGCCGCACGGCCCGCACGAAGCGCTCTGCTAGCGTCTCGTCGGCGTCGAGCGGAGGGGCGCACGGCAGGCGCCGCTAGCTCAATTGGCAGAGCAGCTGGCTCTTAACCAGCGGGTTCGGGGTTCGAGTCCCTGGCGGCGCACCACATCTGACCTGGGGTTTTCCTTCTCTCCTAGCCCGAGTTTCCCGGTTAGTTGGATCTTCGGTCCTGGCCGAAGCCGTCCGGGGTGGATTGAGCTGTGGTTCCTCGGCGTGTCACCTGGTGTTTGATCTTGTAATCGCCTATGACCTAAAGTGTGGCGAGCTTGTACAAGAAGGTGATCAGTGGGAGGCCGTACTGGTACCTGCGTGAGATGGCCTGGGTGGCGGGGAAGCCCCAGATGGTGTCCGAGCGCTACCTGGGGTCGGCGGCTGACATCGCCGCGCTGCTGGATGCGCGGGAAGCGGTGGCACGTCCGGAGCGTACGCGGCACCTGGGGTTCGGCGACGTCGCCGCTGTGTGGGGGGTGCTCGACCGGCTCGGGGTGGTCGAGACCGTCGACGAGGTCGTCGGGGCGCGCCGGGCCGACGCGGGTGCGGGTGTGGGCACCTACCTGGCGTTGGCCGCGCTGAACTGGCTGGTGGCGCCGCGTTCCAAGCGGGCGTTCGCCGAGTGGTGGAAGACCACCGCCGCCGACCGGTTCACCCGGATCCGGGCCACGGCGCTGGATCACCGCAAGTTCTGGGAGGCGATGCACGCGGTCACCACCGAGCAGCTGATCGCCATCGAGGCACGGCCGGCGCTGCGAATGATCGAGGTCTTCGAGCTGGACGTCTCCGCGCCGGCCCTGGACATGACCAACTTCGCCACCTACATCGACTCCACCAACGACCGTGCGCCGATCGCCGTGCGCGGCAAGGCCAAGCAGAAACGCGCCGACCTGCGCCTGGTCGGGCTCGGCCTGGTCGTCACCCGCGACGGCGGGGTCCCGCTGGTCTCCCACGCCTACCCCGGTAACCGGCCCGACGTCACCCAGTTCGCCACCATGATCGACCTGTTGGTGAGCCGCTACACCGCGGTAGCCACCGCATCCGCCTCCGGTGGCCTCGGCGGCAGGGCGTCGGCAGCGGCAGCGGAGATGACCGTGGTGTTCGACGCCGGACAGAACTCGGTCGCCAACTTCGCCCACCTGGCCGCCACCGAGCTGCGATTCGTCGGCTCGGTGCCGCCCTCGGACTGCCCCGACCTACTCGCCCTGCCCGCGACCGACCGCCGGGCCGTCGACGAGCAGCGTTTCCCCGGGCTGACCGCCCTACAGACCCGCCGCACGGTCTACGACGCCGACCGCCGCGTCGTGCTCACCCACTCACCCACCCTGCACGCCGCCCAGTCCCGCGGGTTCGACCAGACCCTGGCCACCGCCACCGGGAAGCTGTCCGCGTTGGCCGACACCCTCGCCCGCGGACACACCCGCCGATCCCGCGCCCAGGTCGAAACCGAGATCACCACCATCACCCGTGACCTCTGGGTGCGCCGCGTGATCGGCTGGGAACTCACCGGTGACACCCCACCCGAGCACCGACTGGCCTTCCACGTCGACGCACATGCCCGCACCGGGCTGGAAACCGAGATCTTCGGCAAACGCGTTCTGATCACCGACCGCGACGACTGGCCCCTCGTCGAGGTCGTGGCCGGCTACCGCTCCCAGTCCGAGGCCGAGTTCGGCTTCCGCCAGCTCAAAGACCCCCACGTGGTGTCGTTCTCCCCGATGCACCACTGGACCGACCACACCATCCGCGTGCACGTCTTCACCTGCGTGCTCGCCCTGCAGATCGCTCACCTCATGCGCCGCCACGCCCACCACCACGGCCTGCAGCTGTCCGTACGCGAACTCCTCAACACCCTCGCCGGCATCGAGGAGACCGTGCTGATCTACCCCTCCACCGGAGGACGCCCCACAGCCCGCCGTACGCTCACCGAGACCACCCCCGACCAGGACCAGCTCACCGAGATCTTCGACCTCAACCGGTGGGCACCCCGAACTTAGGTCATAGGTTCACACAAGATCGAAAATCCATATGACCAGCGGGAACACAGACGTAGCTCACGCTAGCCGGGAAAGTCGGGCTAGGTGTTCGTCGGCACGCTCGGCAGCCTCCCGGCCGACACCCTCCAGCAGATGGCTGTAGGTGCCGCCGTGATGCTCACCGAGCTGTGGCCGAGCCGCTTGGACACGGCGACCCACCCGAACGATCCCGGGACACGCCAGCGGATCGGAGACGAGGCACGAGGCGAATCTGATCCGGTCCGTCCTAGACCGGCGGCCCCGGCCATCCGGCGCACCATCACGAGGACGCCTATAGCATCATGGCTAGCAGCACCTGCGCAGAACCACAGATGGTCCACAAACCCAAGCCAGCAGCTAGACCCACCGCGCGCAAGTCTGCCACAAACGCCGAACTGCAACGCTGCGAAACCAAACCTGCTTCTCGGGTCACTCGCCGTCGTCTACTGTCCCGCGCTGCGGCTTCGCCGGATGCTTCGTCCGTAGCCATTCTCCGGCCTGGTCCGCTGCGGATATCTGTCGCTGTTTCCTGGGGGTAATCTGGGGGATGTCGGCGAATCCGCGCAGGTGACCCGGAGGTCTCCACCTGCGCGCGCTACCCCGCCGGTCCATGTTTTAAAGTGGGTGGTACGATCTGTGTGTGACAGAGCCAATTCACGCACGGTCAGATGGGACCGATGACACGCCGTCGGGACCGCAGGACAAGCCAAGTCAGCGCCGTTCTCAAGAGACCGATCCCGGGCCGCTCGCGATTAACGCAACGCACCCCGACGCATTGATTAGTCCGGTTAGTCCGACAGACGATGTTAGGGATGAGATAACTG
Source organism: Mycobacteriales bacterium (assembly GCA_038257875.1). Classification (GTDB taxonomy): domain Bacteria; phylum Actinomycetota; class Actinomycetes; order Mycobacteriales; family Pseudonocardiaceae; genus Pseudonocardia. The sequence goes on along the minus strand of JBBSQN010000093.1, from coordinate 2,439 downwards.
CGCTGGTGCAGGCAGACGAGTCCCGTCTCGGAGCTGTGTACCGCGGGCTTCAGCGCGACCTGACCGCCGACAAGATCGCGGCAGAGCTTCAGATTGAGACATCGAACTTCGTCTGGAACTACAAGCAGACGTTGAAGGCCCTGCTTGAGGGCGATCTCCCTGCCAAGCCTAGCGTGACCCTCAGCGTGTCACGCAAATTTCGTACCCTGCTCAAGAACGACAGCCTTTCCCCTGCGGCTCGTCGATACCTGCAGACGAACCTCACGGAACTCGAACGTCGATCCAATGACACAGCGGCGCGAGTGGCCGAGGCTCAAGAGGCTCACGAGCAAACGGAGAAAGCCGAATCCCGGAACGATTTCGGTATTTATGCGTACACGCTCCCGCATTATCTGCGCTACCGGTTTGATCCGGAAACAGGGCGCACGCTGATGAAAGTCGGCCGAAGTGACAGCGATATCATCCAGCGCTTTCGCGCGCAGACGCGCACAACAGCTCTTCCCGAGGAGCCCATACTCCTGCGTATTTACAAGACAGACGGGCGATTGAACGCCGAAACTGAGTCGAAATTTCACCGGTTACTCAAGGCCGCCGACCACACAAGGAGCGTCGCGAGAATGGCAGGCCGAGAGTGGTTCGTGACTAGCACGAAGTTTCTCGACGAGGTCGCACGTGTCCTTGACCTCACAGTTGTCGTCGTGAACGAGACAATAGTCGACGATGATTGAGCGTCACCAGAACTACAGATGCTTGTCATCTGCTGCCAGACTGTGCGGGGCGGCTGGCAGGCGGTGCGCTGCGAAATCACTCCGACTACGCGGCCGGGCCGATGCGCCATCTTGTCGACCTGGCGCAGCACGATCACATGGCGGCCGGAGGGCAACTTACCGCTGTTCCGATTCTGATCAGGCGAGGTGTGTCATCCTTCAACCGGGCGCGTGATGGCTCTCCGGGAAGTCTACGAGTGGTGACGCCGTCTGGCCTCGCCTCGGGCAGCCCCGCACCCGCGCGGGGACCCGTTCCACTCTTGGGTGAAGCGGCGAGCCTCGGCGAGTTCGTAGTGGGCGCCTGCCGCGGCGAGCAGATCCCCTCCCTCTCCAGGACCGACCGCACGGCCCGATCGCCCGTGGGACCTACTGCGTTCAAGCTATCCGCGAGGACGGCTCCCTCGAGGTCGCGCACCCATCGTCGGCCGCTGCGTCGCTGGAGAGCAGCTCAGCGACCGGATGATGTTCCCACCCAGCTACGTGGCCGAGCATCTCGTGCTCGGCCACGCCTGGACCCGATGCACGCCGCCCAGAATGTCACGGTCGACCCACCCACTCCGGGCGCTATAACTTGGTTCGCCAAGTCGAAGGGCCTTTGATGCGTCAGCCGTGGGAGCTCGTCGCCGACGTGCTACGTCGCGCGATCGCGACCAACACGTACCAGCCAGAAGATCAACTGCCGTCGGAGCACGAACTCGCCGAGCAACACGGCGCGGGCAAGCTCGGTGAGGTAGTTACTGATCGTCGCTGCAGCGACAGGTAGCGTATCGAGTTGCATCCTCGAACACCAGGTGGTGAACTCCGACCAGCCCGAGCGGTAACCGCGCAATGTGTTCGGCACCCGCGCGGCTGAGACATAGCTCGCCTCGCACTCGCTCAGCGAGAAATCAGCCGCTAGATCGAGCGGGTCGGCCTGCAGGTACGCTGGTAACGAGTCAGGTTCGGCCGTCACAATGTGCTCAAGTCCTGGCGAGTGCGGGCCAGTAGGCGGTCGGTGAGCTCGATGGTGGCGAGGTACCACCAGAAGATCCAGTCCAGGAAGATCGGGTCGTAGTCGCCCTGCTGGCCGCGGCGCTGGTGGCGGATGGCGAAGTTATTGGCAATGTCGAACAGCGCCCCCTCGTCCTTCTTGCCAATCGCCGCCTTGATCGCCTCGCGGCGTTCCTCGAGGACTCCAGCCAGGGTGAGCACCGCGGAGCGTTTGTCATAAACCGTGGCCGCACGGCCGCGAAACTGCGCGACCGCATGACGTACCCGCTCCCGGACGCTCGGGTCCGGGGTCTGCACGGCCTGCTGGACGAGGTCAGCTCGGGCCTCGTCGACGAGGCGCACGAGGCGGCCCTCGTCCTCGCCGTCGAAGGCGAGCCGCAGGTCGACGGCATTATCGGCGAGTAGGCGGTTGACCAACGCCCGATACACCCGGCGGCCAGTCTCGGTCTCGAAGTCGTGGAAATGCGGCCCGCAGTCACCGTGGTCATGCTCCCAGCGGCCTCGCGGCCGGGCGACGAGGTCGTAGAAGACCTCAATCAGGCTCAGACCTCCGGGTGTGCCACGAACGCAGAAGGGAGCTGCTTGATGTAGGCAGAGCTTCTTGATGCGGTGCTGTGCGAGAGATGAAGGTTGGCCCTTCGGAGTCGCTCTGCGGGGAGAGGCTCCAAACCGCCGTGTGCTG
>JBBSQN010000092.1:0-20948 GCA_038257875.1 Mycobacteriales bacterium | reverse complement strand
TGGCGGCCGGCCACGGACCGGCCGGTGTCCTGACACGCGGTCTGCTGCACGCTGGTCATGCCGTCACCCCCAGGCCCCACCAGGCGATGTGCGCGGCCAGCGCGGCCGGGTGGGTGCTGCACGCGAACACCTGCGACCCCGACTCGGCCGAGTGCCCCAGCGGGACCGAGACGGTGTCGGTGAAGTCCGACCCGCACACCACACACGCCCGACCATCCGCGGCGGCATCCGACAACGCCGCGGACTCACCGGCCTCGATCGCGGCCCGCTCGGCCTCGGAGCGGGGTGTCTGGTCGTCAGCCTCCGGGGACACGCCACCGACCACGTAGGCCCGGTAGGCGTACTCGCCGCACTCGTTGACGAAAGACCTCAACGCCTCGGACGGCACCCGCACCGCCCCGCTGATGCGCAGCGCGTCCAACCGCCCCGAACTGATCGCCCGGTAGATCGTCGCCTTGGAGACCTCGAACATCTCCGCGACCGCCTCGACCCGGAGGTACCTCTCGCCCATCATCGGGTCACCCCCTGCTCGGCGGTCCCGGCAACGGTCGTCGTGACCGCGGCCGCGCCGCAGGCCGCGGTGAACACCCTCAGTGCGTCGGACGGCACCCGCACCGACCCACCGATCCGCAGGGCGTCCAGCTGGCCAGACCGGATCGCCCGGTAGATCGATGCTTCGGAGACGTCGAACATCTCCGCTACCGACTTGACCCGGAGATACCGGGTACCCTCAACCTGCATCGTCAGCTCCTAGACGGCTCGATGTAGGCCCCGGCCGGTGCTGTCACACCGGTCGGGGCTTCGTCATGCAGGGGAAGCGCTGCACCGCGTCGGCCCTACAGACAAACCATAGCGCCATAGCGCCATGGTGACAAGCCTCAACGCGCGAGCATGCCGACGTCCCGAGCTGGCGCTCGGGACGTCGGGGCAAACGCCGCAGGTCAGGACACAGGAACCTCGTACTCGAGGCGGTTCCGGTGTCCGCCCAGAACCATCACATCGACCTCGATCGGTCGATCTTCGTCGGTCAACACCGTGCGAACGACTTGGAAGACGGGGGTGCCTGCTGAGAGTTGCAGTGCTCGCGACTCTTCCGGGTTCGGCATCCGCGTGTACACCGTCTCCAGGGCGCGGCGGGGCGGGTAACCGAGATCCGCGAGCACTGCACGAGCGCCCCGCGGGATCTTGCGTGCGTCAGTGATGCGCGTGCCGCGTACCAGGTCTGCGGGGTAGTACGTGTCAGTCAGCTCCACGGGGTCGTCGTCGAGGAACATCACTCGTCTCCGAACCACGGTCCGTCCGTCGTCGGGCAGCCCGAGGTTGTCAGCAACGTCGTCCGGTGGATCGACCTCCCCAACGAACGTGATCCTCTGGTCAGCGCGCTGGCCATCCTTTTCGGCCTCCGTCGTCCATCGATCACGCTCGCCCTCGGGTGGGATCGGGATATAGCGCGAGGACACGACTCTCCACGGTCGCTTCGTTCGCACGAAGACGCCCCGCCCAACCACGCTCTCAACAAGGCCCTCCGCCGTAAGAGTGCGGACCGCCCGCTGGGCAGTTGAGCTAGCGACGTTGAACCGATCCATTATTGCTGCGTTCGATGGGATTTTGTCGCCTGGCCTTAGGACGCCCGTTGTTATCTCGGCTCGCAGCGTGTCAACGATCTGCCTGTACGGCTGACGTGTGTCTCCCGGGTTCACCACGACTACTCCTCTGCGGACCGTCCCCGCATAAATCCATGCTACAACCATGGCAGGTAGGCGCCATGGTTGGGCTGAGGACCCGGCTGGAGACGTCCGGGCCCCCGACCGGAGGGGACGGCGAGGGTCGCGAGGAGGGGGGCCCTGTCGGAGGTTGACGGCGAGGGATGCAGCACAGCCGGGGGAGGGGGCGTAACCGCTGTAACCGACGGCTGCGGCCAGGCCGTCTAGCGACCTCGGGTGACAGAGAGGGAGGGGAGTCCGCTGAGGTGTCTCTGCGGCTGGCGGACGGAGGCACGCGGCGGGTCTTGGTCCGTGGTTTCCGGGGGGTGTCGCGCGCGTCGGCCGGGGGTGCCTCCGTCCGCGTTGTGCCTCCGTCGTGCTGGTCAGGGCACGGAGGTTTGGTACGGAGGCGGTTACGGAGAACTCCGTGCCTCCGTCTCGCCTCCGTACCTGCCTCCGTCACCGGGGTGAGGGCCGGGGGACCCAAGGAGGGGGCTCCTCCAGGTGGCTATTCGGGGGGGCTGAGGGGGTAGTCGGCGGGTGCCTCCCTCCGCATCCTCGCCTCCTCGTCGCTGGTCAGCTGGGGGAGGTAACGCGGGGACCCTGGCGGGGACAACTCCCCGAAGGGATGCGGGGTCCCCTGCCGGGTCCCCCGGGGGACTGAGCCATCAGAGGGGACCCGCCACGGCGCCGCTCGGCACGGGAGGGCGTGCGGCCGAGGCAGCATCGAAGCAGCAGACTCCCTGATACTCGCTGACGACCGGCACTACCGAATGGCGCAGGACCAGCGCGAATAAGCAGCGAACGGGTTTAGCCGTCAATAGGCGGTAAGGCCGATCACCTTTTGCAAGGCGGGGGTTAGGGGTTCAAGTCCCCTCGTCTCCACCACCCTGACCAGCAACGATGCCAGGTATCTGGCGGTCGTGAAGGCCACCCAAGATCCGTGGTGGTCTTGACAGTCTGGGCTCATGCTCGCCGGTCGCGCCGTGGCTTATCTTCTCCGGGAGGCGGCTCGTCTTCGATCGTGCGGACGGAGAGTGACCAGTCGGCATTTGTCTTGTGCAGCAGACCGGTCACCCGAATCGCGAAGGTGCCACCGTCGCGGTGGCGCCACCGCTGTATCAGGCGTCGGTGCGCGTCGTGTTCGTCGTTCGTGGCAGGACGGACTCGCTGGGCCTGCAGGTCCCACGCCAGTTCCGTGCCCGGACGCAGTGAGGGTTATTCAGGAGGGTCATGTGGATCTTGTAAGACCACGGTTGAGCTGCGGGGATGCGCCTCCGATCAAGATCGCTGAATAAGCCTCAGTGTCAACAGTTGAACCGGCGTTGGAAGGGTAGGTGCGGTCAGGTCGAGGATGCCGTTGCGCTCGTTGACGGTGCCCGCGATCGTCACCTCCACTCCGCGGAAGTCGTAGCTGCCGTTGGCCCAGCGGGCGATCTGGTCTGGCCATCGATCAAGATCCGGAAGTCCCTGGTGGGTGAGGTAGACCTCGGCAGTCGAGTCCACGGTGTTGGCGATCGGTCGTACTGCGGCGACATCGTCGAGTTTTGTCAATGCCTCGTACGCTCCACCCCAGCACGGCCCGAGTCCGTACGGGCATTTCGCTGTCAGTCCTACTGTCACGCGGGTTCCGGTCGCCTGGGTGCGCACCGCGTCGTCCCGCTGCTGGGTGGGTGTTTTCTCGGGTAGTCGGGCCAGCGGCGCCGTCGCGGCCAACTCTGCCCCGGCCGCGGCGGGGTCGGCCGCCGGGGCGGAGATCCGAACGATCCGCGCGACAGAGGGCACTCCGGATGTGCTGAGGACGAAGAGCAGGTAGTGCCCCGGCGGGCAGATGGCCGGCCCGGCCGGAGCGGTGACGGTGCGAGTGGTTCCCTGCGAGGTGAACGTGAGTACGTTGATGCGCTGGTTCTGGTCAAAGGCATGGGTGACCGAGGAGAGCCGTACCAGGGTGACCTTCGCGATATCCGGTCCCTGGGTCTCGATAGTGAAGGTCTTGCTGTGCTCGATGTCGTCGGGCGCGGCGGTGATCTGCGGACGTGGGCCGCGGAACAGGTAGGGCGGGTGGAAGATCTGTGCGTCGCGGTGGGTGTCGGCGGGATCGTTGGGTGTGGCGCCGACCATGAACTCGCCACCACCGGCGCTGAGCACCGTCGCGTCCGGAAGCAAGACGGCGGTCGCGTGATAACAGCGATCGACGTCCTCGGCGGCCAGTTCCGTCCAGATGTCGGTTTCCGGATTCCACAGCTCGGCGACGTGCACGGGCTGGCCTGGCGACACGTCGTTGAATCCCGGGCCGCTCGTGCCCCCGGTCACAAGTATGGTCCCATCGGGGAGGATCGTCGCGTTGTGCTGGCGACGCCGAAACCTCATGCTCGCGGCGCCATGCCATGCCGGAGGAGTGTCACGAAGATCGATCACTTCCGTCGCGGCGCTGGGCAGGTCGGTGCCGGCGTCGTTTCCACCGCCGATGTAGGTCACCTTTCCAGGCTCGTACATCACCGAGGGGGCGTACTGTCGCTCGCCGTTCTGCCGTGATCCACCCGGTCCCGGCAACGGCGTCCAGTTTCCATCGCCATCGGTGTTCAACAGATACGTGGTGGCGTTGGACCCGGACATGAAGACTTGCGCGTCCGGAGCGACGTGCAGGCGCGGGTACAGCGGGAGACCGATGAAATTGACTATTTGCTGCCAGCTGGTTCCGTCCCAGATCTGGGGGACGTCATTGACGACGACGGTGCCGTTGGTTGCGGCACTGCCGGACGACACCAGCACCCTTCCGTCGGCCAGCGTCGTGGCAGTCGGATACCACCTACCGTGGTTCATCACGGGCAGGGCGGTCCAGGTGGTGGTGCGGTAATCATAGGTACACGCCTGGTTGACACCGTCGCCGTCGGTGAGGTGTCCGCCAGCCACGAACAAGCTGCCGTCGGGCAAAAAGCTGTGTCCGGAGCAGAAGAGGTTGACGGTGCTGCCGTCGGCCAGTGTCGGCTGCGGGGTGGGGGTGAAGTCACCGGTCGCGGGGTCCCAGAGGTAGGGCGTGCACGCGTGTTCGTTCAACGAACCTGCCGGGTCGTCGCGTCGACCCCAGAACAACACGGTGCCGTTCGGCAGGACGTGGGTGTGGATGGCGACGTTCGGCATCGAGAACACCGGGTCCCACCGACCCACCTGCGACCACGACGGATCGTCTGCGACTGTCGCAGATGCCGACGTCGTCACGGGCTGTCCGCGGGAACGCTTCGGTCCAGAGCCATGACTTCCTCCTCCCGTAGTCAATCAAAGCCGATGTCGTCGTCGTGACGCAAGGACTCGGGTTCGGTGCCGGGGCGGCCGCTCCGCGCTGACTTGGGCTGTGGATGGAGCCAGCACCGACTCCGACGGTCACGCGGTGTCCTGATCCGGACCGACGCGAGCCACGACGGGACGACTAGATCAACGTTTGGTCACCGTGCGGGGCGAGTGTGGTCGTCTTCATCGGGTTGGGCTGTTCGATACGATCTTTGGGCGGCGACCACGACGAAGGTCAGCGGCGGCACGCGTGATGGCCCCAGCGTCCCAGCTGACCCCGGGCAGCAGACCGAGAGTCGATGAACGTGCGGCTATGCTCGATGAGCAGGAGGCCGCTGGGGTGAGGTGGCGACGGCGAGCAGGTCTCACTCGGATTGCGACCTCGAGCAGCGTCGAAATCAGAGGAGAAATATGATCTTCATCGTCGTCAAGTTCACCATCCGTCCCGAGCGGAGCGATGAGTGGCTTTCGCTCGTCGATGACTTCACCGTGGCCACCCGGCAAGAACCAGGCAACATCTTCTTCGAGTGGTCCAGGAGCGTCGACAACCCCCACCAGTTCGTTCTGGTCGAAGGGTTCGATTCCGGCGCGGGCGCAGCGCATGTGAACTCCGACCACTTCAAGGCGGCCATGGCGTGGATACCTGACGTGATCGCGGAGACGCCAGACATCATCAATGTCGAGGCGCCTGGCGACGGTTGGTCAAAGATGGTCGAGGCCACCCCGCGGACTTCACAGGGCGGCCCTACCGGCGGTTGAGCAGTGCTAACGGAGGCTGCACTGCCACCTGCATGACGACGGTTGGATGTGAAGCCCACGCAGCCCTGCTAGCACCGTCGAAGCCAGCAGGGCTTGTCCTGTATCGTGGACAGTGCGGTGACACCATTCAGGGACGGTCGGCGAACTGACTGCGCCAGCTACCCGATGTCGGTACCGACAAGACTTCAGCCGATGCTGTTGCTCTCGGCAAGAGGTTCGCCAGCGAACACCTTGCCGGCAAGCCCAGTGACCATCTTTGCGTCGTCGAGACTGGGCAGGGCGGCGGTCTGGTTGTTCTGCGCGATGGACTCCGTGTCCGGGTCTGGGACGTTGACCTGCTCGGCGATCTCCTTCGGGTCGGCTACGTCGTTCAACGAGCCCGGCGCCGCTGGGAGACTGGACGTGGGAACCTCCGGCAGGCCTGGACCCACCGGCAGTTCCGGCGCTGCCGGCCCCGCCGGCGCACCGACATCGGGCAGTCCCGGAGGGGCTTCGGCAGGTGCGGACGCGGTGGTGACCGCCGGAGCCTCGAACGAGAAGAGCATCGGCAGGTCTTTCAAGTCGCCTGAGGAGGCGGGCAGAAGCGAGGCGAGGACGGGCTCAACGGCGCCGGCGCCGCCGCCGGCGAAAGCATCGCTGGGTGACACCGGCAGGTCGGCTTGGGCGAAGGCGTGACCGGCGAAACCGGCGCCGAGGGCGGCGATGCCAGCCGCAGCTACGGTGGTGGTGCGCAGGCTGCGCCGGGCGAGGCTGCTCATGAAGAAGTTCCCTTCGGACTGGGGGCGTCAGTTGCGACGGTGACCTGCTGAGCACAACGAAGGTCACGGTTGCGGGTTGTGCGCACGAACGGGGTTATCTGCGGGGTTCACCCGATCCGGTGGTAAAGATGGGGCGTCGGGGCCGCGTCCCGGTCCGCCGGGATCCGTAAACGATCACACCGTGTCGTGCGTCATCATCATCGGAATGGCGCTGCTGGGGAGGGTCGGAGCCGGGGTGGGTGTCGGGCTCGGTGCGGGCACGGTCGGGCTCGGGTGGGTCTACTCCTCGGTTCTGCTCGGCCCGGCCCGCCGTCCGGTGTTCCCCGAACGGATCCTGGCGGTCGACGCCGCCACGGTCACGCTGGCGGCGACCCGGCTGACCGTCCAGCCCGGCACCTGGGGACTGCGCTGGGTCGACGGCCTGGCGGTGCTCGGTCCCGTCGTGGGGACGCGGCCGGGAGAGGTCGTCCGCCCGCTCGTCTCCGGCCCGGCTCCAACACCGGGCACCGCTGCGGTGCTCGACACCGGCCCGTACGACCCCGACCCTGGGGCCCGCGGCCTGTCCTTCGTCGACGTCGAGGTCTCCGGCCCGCTCGGTGCGTACCCGGCCTGGCTCGTCCCGGCGGTGGGTGACGCCTGGATCGTGATGGTCCACGGCCGTGGCAGCTCCCGGCGGGAGGGGCTGCGCGTGCTCCCGGCGTTGCACGGGTGCGGCCATCCGGTGCTCGTCGCGAGCTACCGCAACGACGAGGGTGCTCCGGCCAGCCCGGACGGCCGTTACCACCTGGGTGACACCGAGTGGACCGACGTCGAGGCTGCCGTCCGGTACGTGCGCGAGCACGGTGCCCGGCGGGTCGTCCTGTTCGGCTGGTCGATGGGTGCCGCGATCATCGGCGCGTTCCTGGACCGGTCGGCGGAGGCGGCCGCGGTGGCGGCCGTCGTGTGGGACGCGCCGCTGGTGGACTGGCGGGCGACGCTGCGTCAGCAGGCCCGCAACCGGCGGCTGCCGCCGATGTTGACGCCGCTCACGAGGGCGATCACCAGCAGGCGGATCGGCATCGACTTCGACCGTTTCGACCTGCGTCGCCGCCCACCCGCCGTCCGGCCGCCGACGCTGGTCGTGCACAGCACCGAGGACACCGTCGTCCCGGTGGCGCCGAGCCGCGCCCTCGCGGCGACCGCACCGCGACTCGGCTGGCCGATGCGCTATCTCGAGGTGCCCGGCGTGGAGCACACCGCGGCGTGGAACGCCGACCCGGCGGCCTACGAGCAGGCCGTCACCGCATTCTTGATGGAGACGCTGTCTGGCTAGGTGCTGCGCTGACGGCCGTAGCGCGGACTGGCACCATGGGGAGGTGACAGAACCAGGCAACTCGAAGCGCATCGCGACGCTGTGGACGAACCAGGGCAACATCCGCATCACCCTGTTCCCCGATCACGCGCCGAAGACGGTGGCCAACTTCGTCGGGCTCGCGACGGGCGAGAAGAGCTACACCCAGCCCAACGCCAGCGGTGGCGACTCCGGTCCGTTCTACGACGGCTCGGTGTTCCACCGCGTGATCAGCGGTTTCATGATCCAGGGAGGTGACCCGACCGGCACCGGTCGTGGTGGACCCGGCTACGAGTTCGGTGACGAGTTCCATCCCGAGCTACGGTTCGACCGCCCCTACCTGTTGGCCATGGCCAACGCCGGCCCCGGCACCAACGGCTCGCAGTTCTTCGTCACCGCCGGACCGACCCCGCACCTCAACCGCAAGCACACCATCTTCGGTGAGGTGGCCGACACCGAGTCCCGCATGGTCGTCGACGCGATCGTCACCACCGCCACCGACGGTTCCGACCGACCCCTGAACGAGGTCGTCATCGAGCGCGTCGAGATCTCGGACTGATACTGCCGTGACCTATCCCGCCGGGCCGCCGACGCCGCCGCCGTACCCGAGTGGCCCACCACCGGGAGCCCCTGCGGCCTGCGTCCGACACCCGGACCGCCCCACTGGGCTGAGCTGCAACCGCTGTGGCCGACCCGCCTGCCCGGAGTGCCTGCGCGAGGCGTCGGTCGGCTACCAGTGCGTCGACTGCGTCGGTCAGGCCCAGCGCAGCGTCCGGCGCGGCACCACGGTGGCGGGTGCCGTGCCGGGCGAGCGTCCGGTGGTGGTCCCCACGCTGATCGCGCTCAATGCCGTGATCTTCGTCTGGACCGTCGTGCAGGCCGGCAGCGTCAGTGCCAACGTCAACGCGGCGTTGTTCGGCGAGTGGGCCCTGGTGCCCGAGCGGGTGGCGACCGGCGAGTGGTGGCGGGTGCTGACTTCCGGCTTCCTGCATGTCGGTCCGATTCATCTGGCGTTCAACATGCTCGCGCTGTGGATACTCGGGCGGGACATGGAGGCGGTACTGGGCCGCGGCCGGTTCCTGGCCGTGTACCTGATCGCCCTGCTGGGCGGTGCGGCGGCGGTGATCCTGTTCGGCGTGCCCAGCCAACCGGTGGCCGGGGCATCCGGAGCGGTGTTCGGGCTGATGGGTGGGCTCGCCGTGGTGTTGCGCAGGATGCAGGTGCCGGCCGGTCAGGTGGTCGGCTTGATCGTGGTGAACGTCGTGATCAGCGTGCTGATCCCGGGCATCTCGCTGATCGGCCATCTCGGTGGCCTCGTCGTCGGGGCTGCGGCCACCGCAGCGCTCGTGTACGCCACTGGTCGCAACCGGACAGTCGTGCAAGTCGGTGCGCTCGGTGCGCTGACGGTACTGGTGCTTGCCGCGATCCTGGTGGGGGCGGCGCTCGGCTGAGGCTGCGGTCGAAGCCTCACGGCCGACGGGCAAGCACCTGCGAAGCGACGTCCTCCGGGTCGGTGGCCAGGTCGAGCCGGCCGAAGATGAGCAACCGCTCGTGGCCGCTCGCGGTGACGGTGTCGACCTCGAGCAACGAGCTTTCTCGGCCGAAGCGACGTACCCGCAGCACGCGCACGTCCTGGACGAACGGCCACGGGTGGTGGCGGGGGCGCAGCAGCCCGCCGACGGTCAGCCCGTCCGCGTCGACGCGCAGGCGGGGGCGGGCGCGGCTGCCGAACACTGCCGCGACGCCCAGGCCAGCGGCGGCCACGCCGGCCAGCAGCTGCCCGGACGGGTCGGCCCCGGTGAGCCACAGCGCCGCACACCAGGCTGCTGCGGCCACGGCACCGAACCAGGTGACCGCTACCAGCCTGGGCGCCGGGCTCCACTCGCGGGCATCCTCAGTCATGGCCGCTCAACATCACATGTCCACAGCGGTTGTCCACAGTGGGGATGACTTACAGTGCTGTTTTTTGCTGCTCAGCGCCATCTCATCGTCATCAGCAGACCGATGACGATGAGTGCGAATCCGACGAGAAAGTTCCACGGCCCGAGCGCCATCATGAAGGAGATCGACTCGCCAGCCAGATAGTTGACCACCAGCCAGGCCAGCCCCAGGAGCATCATGCCGAGCATCACCGCGACGTATACGGGGTTCGTCGGTCCCGTGACCTTGACCGGCGTGGTCGTCCGGCGCTCGTTGGACGGCGGGGTGTAGACCGTCTTCTTCCGGACCTTGGACTTCGGCATAGCTGACCTCGCGTGACGGTTGTGCTGGAGCCCGGTTGCCCGACGTCGGCCCGGGTGTTCCCCCACGGTATCGCGCCGTGGCTGCCGGTAGTCGCCGAACCCAGCAGTCGATCATTGCGGGCTCAGGAACGCGCGCTCAGCTCGGCCATCTCGGCGGTGAGCGTCTCGACGGTGGACTCGGAGGGGGGGTGCCCCGCACTCGCCATCCAGTTCGCCAGCAGCCGGTGACCGCCGTGGGTGAGTACCGATTCAGGATGGAACTGCACGCCGTGGATCGGTAGCTCCCGGTGCCGTAAGGCCATGATCACACCGCTCTCGGTGCGACCGGTCACCTCGAGGGCGTCGGGCACCGTGTCCGGGCGGATCGACAGCGAGTGGTAGCGCGTGGCGACGAACGGGTCGGGCAACCCGGCGAAGACGTCGCCCCCGTCGTGGTAGATGAGTGAGGTCTTGCCGTGCAGGAGTTCTGGTGCGCGCTCGACGACACCACCCCAGGCCACGCCGATCGCCTGGTGGCCTAGACACACCCCCAGCAGCGGGAGCTCGCGGTCCGCGCTGCGCCGGATCACCTCGATGCTCGCGCCGGCCAGCTCCGGGATGCCGGGGCCGGGGCTGACGAGCACGCCGTCGACGGCGTCGAGCTCGTCGAGGTCGACCTCGTCGTTGCGGCGCACGGTCGTCTCCGCGCCGAGCTGGGCCAGGAACTGGACCAGGTTGTAGACGAAGCTGTCGTAGTTGTCGATCACGAGTACGCGCATCGCCGGACCTAACCTCCGAAGATCCCGGTGGAGAAATCGCCGACGGTGAGGACTATCTGCTCGTTCTCGGTCGCGAGCTCGCCGGGTGCGATCGACTGGCGGAGGACCTGGCGATTCTGGCTGGCGTCGGTCACCCGCTGGTTCTGAATCCGCACGTTGCGGAACCCGGCGCGGACCAGATCAGCCTGTGCCAACTCCGAGCGCCGGCCGCGAACGTCGGGTACCTCGATCTGGTTGCCGCGCGAGATCTGCAGGGTGACCTGCGATCCCTTCTGCACCTGCGTCTCCGCGGCCGGATTGGTGCCGACCACCGAACCCTGCTCACCGAGGCCGTCGACCTCCTCGGACTGCACCGTGAAACCCAGGTCGGTGAGGGTCTTCTGCGCGCTGGCCGCGTCCTGGTTCGTGACGTCGGGTACCGGGAGGGTGGTCTGCTCGATGCCGATCACCACGTTGACGGCGCTCCCACCGGCAACCCGCTCACCCGGTTCCGGCGCCGACTTGATGATCTTTCCGATCTGGGCGGAGTCGGGGGTCTCCTCCTCGGTCTGGGTACCGAGTGTGAGACCCACCCGGGTGAGCTCCTGCTTGGCCTGATCGAGGTCGAGCCCGGGCAGCCGGGGGACGTTGACCTCGGCCGGACCCTTGCCGATGAACAGGGTGACCACGGTTCGCTCGGCAACCTGTGACCTGGCGGCCGGGTCGGTGGACATGACCTTCCCGATGTTGTCGACATCGGACTCGACCTGCTGCACCTCCCCGACCCGCAGCTGCGCGGCGATGATCTGGTTCCGGGCGTCCTGCTCGGTCAGCCCCGTCACAGCGGGCACCTGCACCTGCGCTGGCAGCGGTGGACCGCTGAACACCTGGTAGGCCACGAACCCGATCAGTCCGAGTGTCACGAGCACCGCGGCCGCGATCGCGATCGCGCGCCCGGTGCTCCGGCGCGGCTCCCCGTCGTAGTAGCCGACCGGCGCGGGTGGCACGGTGTGTCGGCCGCCGTTGAGCCGCCTCGTCGGGCCGGTGGCCGGACCGGCAGCGAGCATCGCCGTGCGCTCGTCCTCGCTCATCACCACCGGCGCCATGGGATTCTGCCCGCTACGCACCCGCACGAGGTCCGAGCGCATCTCCGCAGCCGACTGGTAGCGATTCAGCGGGTTCTTGGACAGCGCCTTGAGCACCACGGCGTCGAGCGCGGCAGGGATGGCGGGGTTGACCTTCGAGGGAGGTATCGGGTCCTCCCGCACGTGCTGGTAGGCCACCGCGACGGGGGTGTCACCGGTGAACGGAGGCTCCCCGGCGAGCAGCTCGTAGAGCACGCAGCCCGCCGCGTAGACGTCGCTGCGGGCGTCGACGGCCTCACCGCGCGCCTGTTCCGGCGACAGATACTGGGCAGTGCCGATCACGGCCGCGGTCTGCGTGACGTTCTGGCCCTCGCCCAGCGCGCGGGCGATGCCGAAGTCCATCACCTTCACCGCGCCGACCCGGTTGATCATGATGTTGGCCGGCTTCACGTCGCGATGGATGATGTTGTGCCGGTGGCTGAAGTCCAGCGCGGCGCACACGTCGGCCATCACCTCGATGACCTTCTGCTGCGTCATCGGGCCTGAGGTCTTGACGATCTCGCGCAGGGTCTGCCCCTCGACGTACTCCATCACGATGTAGGGCAGCGGACCGAACTCGTTCCCGACCTCGCCGGTGTCGTACACGGCGACGATCGCCGGGTGGTTGAGCGCGGCGGCGTTCTGTGCCTCGCGGCGGAAGCGCAGCTGGAACTGGGGGTCGCGCGCCAGGTCAGCGCGCAGCACCTTGACGGCGACGTCGCGGCCCAGTCGCGTGTCGAGCCCCCGATGTACCTCGGACATGCCGCCGTAACCGAGCACCTCGCCCAGTTCATAGCGCTCGGACAACAGTCGGGGGGTGGTCATCGCTGCCGGTTCCTGGGAGTGTCGAGTGATCTGGTCATCATGCCGGGCCGCGCCGCCCGGTGGGGTGTCGCGCGGACCACCCGAGCGCCGGACCGTCGGTTGTGCGGGTTCACCGGACCGGCCTCGATGACGATCATCCGGGCGTGCGGTCCGCCGGGCGCCGCCGGTCCGGCCGCAACGCCCTCCCGGCTTGCCACGGTACTCGCCGGCGCGCCCTGCGGGGTCGGGTCGACCCGTTCCGGGACACCTTCTCCGGCGCTCCGGAGCACGAACGCCCCGACCACGAGGGCGGCCACGGCGAGGAGCACGAACAGGAGGAGCAGCACCGTCCGGCTGGGTCCGGCGGTGGGCTGCAGGCGCAGCGGCCCGCTCGAGGCCGCCGTGCCCGGCTGCGGACCGGAGGGTGCTGACCCGCCGATCGGGGCGGGTCGAGGACCGCGCTGCTCCGCCGGCTCGTTCTCGGGCACCCGCGGCGGTGCCGTGAGTCCCACCGCCGGCCGGGACCGGTACGGGGTGGAGGTGACCACTGCCGAGGCGCTCCCGGCTGGCGGTGGTGGATCCCCGCGACGTACCGCCGCGACTGCGGCGGCGAGCTCACCGCCGGTCGCGTAGCGCAGCGACGGGTCCTTCACCAGCACCGCCCCGATGAGCCTTCGTGCCGGCATCGGGACGGTGGCCGGCAGCGGCGGCGGCGCGTCGCGCACCTGCATCATCGCCACCGCGACCGTGCTCTCGGCGCGGAACGGCCGGTGCCCGGCCAGGCACTCGTATCCCACGATGCCCAGCGAGTAGACGTCACCTGCCGGGCCGGCCTCGGCACCACTGGCCTGCTCCGGGGCGATGTAGTGGGCGGTACCCATCACCATCCCCGATCGGGTGACCGGTACGGCGTCGGCCGCCTTGGCGATCCCGAAGTCGGTGAGCTTCACCGCACCGTCGGTGCGGACGAGGATGTTTCCCGGTTTCACGTCGCGGTGCACGAACCCGCGCTCGTGCGCCGCTTGCAGCGCCAACGCTGCCTCCTCGACGATGCGCAGCGTCTCGTCCAGCGCGAGCGGACCGCGCGCGATGATCGCGGACAGCGGCTCGCCACGCACCAGCTCCATCACGAGGTAGGCCGTGCGCGCGTCGGCCACGCCGTCCTCGCCGTAGTCGTGCACCGCGGCGATGCCGGAGTGGCTCAGCGAGGCGACGGTACGGGCCTCGATACGAAAGCGGTGCAGGAACTCGGGGTCGTCGGACAGCTCCGGGCGGAGCACCTTGACGGCGACACTGCGGCCGAGCCGGGTGTCGGAGGCCTCCCAGACCTCGCCCATCCCGCCGACGGCGATGCGTCGTTCGAGCTGGTAGCGGTCGGCGATGCGCTGACCGGGGGCCAGGATCGTCACCGTGCCTGCCCCAGCGCGGCGCGGATCACCGCGCGTCCGATCGGGGCGGCGACCCGGCCACCGGTGGCTGCGAGGTTGCTCCGGTCGCCACCGGACTCGACCAGGACCGCGACGGCGACCTGGGGGTCGTCGGCGGGTGCGAACGCCACGTACCAGACGTGCGGCGGTGTGGTCTTGGGTGTGGAGCCGTGCTCTGCCGTGCCGGTCTTGCCGGCGATCTGCACGCCGTTGATCTTGTCGCCCTGGTAGGAGTTCTCGTTGTTGACCATGAGCTCGGTCAGGGTGCGCGCCACGCCCGGATCGACGGCCCGGTCGAGCCGATCGGGCTCGGTGGTCTCGACGGTGTCCAGTTCCTGGCTCTGGATCTCCTTGATCAGGTATGGCTCCATGAGCTGCCCGCGGTTGGCGATCGCGGCCACGACCATCGCGTTCTGTAGCGGGGTGACCGCGACGTCGCGCTGCCCGATGCTGGACTGTTGCAGCGCAGCGGTGTCCTCGATCTCGCCGATCGTGGACGGCGCCACCGGAATCGGGACGGAGAGGTCCGCTGCGCCGATTCCGAACGCCTCGGCCTGGTCGCGGATGGGCTGCTCGCCGAGCTCCCCGGCGAGCTGGGCGAACGCGGTGTTGCAGGAGCGCTGCAGCGCGTCGCGCAGGCTCGCGGTCGGCGACGTGCCACAGGCGTTGCCGTTGTAGTTCTCCAGGGGGGTGACCGTGTCCTGCAACGTGATGGTCGGCGCGGCGGTCAGCTGGCTGTCCGGAGTGTACTGCCCGCTGCTCAGCGCGGCCGCAGTGTCGATCAACTTGAACGTGGATCCCGGGGGGTAGGTCTCGGAGATCGCGCGGTTGGTCAGCACCGGCGGCTCGGCCACCTTGAGCCTGTCCCAGGCGGTCTTCTGCTCGTCGAAGTTGTGGCTCGCGAGGGGGTTCGGGTCGAACGAGGGGGTGGAGGCCATCGCGAGGATCTCGCCGGTCTGCGGGCGCAGCGCGACGACCGAGCCGGTGTAGCCCTTGCTCTGGAGCTGGTCGTAGGCGGTCTGCTGGACGTCCGGGTCGATCGTCAGCACGACGTTGCCCCCGCTGGGGTCGCGGCCGGTGATGAGGTCGGACAGTCTCCGGCCGAACAGCCGGTCGTCGCTGCCGTTGAGCAGCGAGTCGGCGGCCCGCTCGATGCCGCTGGCACCGTAGGTCACCGAGTAGTAGCCGGTGAGCGGGGCGTACACCGGGCCGTCGGGGTACTGGCGCTGGTAACGCAGCCGGTCGTTGGTCTCGACGCTGCTCGCGAGCACCTGCCCCTCGGCGCTGATCTGGCCGCGCTTGCGTGCGTACTCGGTGAGCAGCACGCGCTGGTTGCGCTGGTCGGTGCGGTAGTCGCCCGCCTTGATCACCTGGACGTAGGTCAGGTTGGCCATGAGCAGCAGGATCATCGCCATCACTGCGATGGCGATGCGGCGCACCGGAGTGTTCATTGCGGGCGCCTTACCATTTCGGTGCCGGCCTCCGCGATCGACGGTGGTGGCGTGGTCGGGCGGCGCGGCAGTGGGGCGCGCGCCGCGTTGGAGACGCGCAGCAGCAGCGCGACGAGCGCGTAGTTGGCTACCAGCGACGAGCCGCCGTAGGACAGGAAGGGCAGCGTCAACCCGGTGAGCGGGATGAGCCTGGAGGCCCCGCCGATGACGACGAAGGTCTGCAGCGCGACCGCGAACGCCAGCCCGGTGGTCAGCAGCTTGCCGAAGCTGTCGCGCACGGCCAGCGCGCTGCGCAGTCCGCGGGTGATCAACAGCAGGTAGACGACGAGGATCGCGGCGAGCCCGATCAGACCCAGCTCCTCGCCCAGCGACGACAGCATGAAGTCGGTCTCGGCGAACGGCACGAGGTCCGGGCGGCCAGCGCCGAGACCGGTGCCCCCGAGCCCGCCCGTGCCCAGCCCGAACAGGGCCTGCCCGAGCTGGAAGCCGGCGTCGTCGAAGTCGGCGAACGGGTCCAGCCACACCTGTATGCGCGCGCGGACGTGGCCGAACAGTCGGTAGGCGACTACCCCGCCCGCGATGAAGAACGCCATACCGATGACCATCCACGACACCCGCTCGGTGGTCGCATAGAGCAGCACCAGCACGATGCCGAAGAACAGCAGCGACGTCCCCAGGTCGCGCTCCACCACCAGCACCCCGACGGACAGTCCCCACGCGAGCAGCAGCGGGGCCAGGTCGCGGGCGCGGGGCAGCTCCATGCGGAGGAAGCGGCGGCCCGCGGTGGTGAACAGCTCCCGCTTCTGCACGAGGAACGTCGCGAAGAACACGATCAGCAGGATCTTCGCGAACTCGCCGGGTTGGATGGAGAAGATGCCCAGGCGCAGCCAGATCTTCGCGCCGTTGACCTGCGACAGCGACGGCGGCAGCACGCCGGGCAGGGCGAGCAGGATCAGCCCGGCGAACCCGGCGGTGTAGCCGTAGCGGGCCAGCTTGCGGTGGTCCCGGACGATCCAGAGCACCGCGACGAACAGGGCCAGCCCGACGGCGGTCCACACCACCTGTCGGCCGATCAGCTCGCTCGGGGCGTCGGCGCCCAGCGCGACCGCGCGGTCGGAGTTGGCGAGGTCGAGCCGGTGGATCATCACCAGACCCAGCCCGTTGAGCAGTGCCACGCAGGGCAGGATCAGCGGGTCGGCGTACGGCGCGAACCGGCGGACCGCGACGTGCGCGACCGTGAACAGGCCGAGGTACGCGGCCCCCACGAGCAGCAGCGACCGCGTGAGCTCCTGTTCCTGGTTGGCCTCCACCAGCACCAGGGCGCCGGTGACCAGCACCGCAGCGAACGCCAGCAGCACCAGCTCGATGTTCCGGCCGGTGGGTAGCGGTGCCGGGGTGGCCTGCGCCGGACCCTTCTGCAAGTCGGGGGCGGCCATCAGCCCACTGGCCGGCAGGTCGTCCCCGGCTTGGGCGCGATCGTCGGCAGGGGAGAGCTGTCGATGCCC
This sequence comes from Mycobacteriales bacterium, assembly GCA_038257875.1. GTDB lineage: Bacteria > Actinomycetota > Actinomycetes > Mycobacteriales > Pseudonocardiaceae > Pseudonocardia. The sequence continues at coordinate 3,819 of JBBSQN010000092.1, read as the reverse complement.
GGTATACCGGGCAGCAGTCCCGGTGTGAGTGCGGGATCCGGCGGCGGCTCCGGGACCGTCGGGCACGGGTCCAGCATGCGGCCGCGCAGCCGCTCGACGAGGCCGCGAGCACCGTCGAGGCCGTTGGTGGCAATGATGCCGTCGCGGACCTGGCTGCGCTCGGTTTCGGGGAGGTCGTCGAGCGCGATGTCGGAGCGCTCCGACATCTGGTGCAGCGGGATCCCCAGCACCTCGCCCCGGACGCCCTGGAAGATCGTGACCTGCTCCGCGGCGGTGCCCACGTAGTACTGCTGCAGCACCCAGAACCGGGCCAGCACGCCGCCGCCCACCAGCACGGCAAGGACCGTGGCCGTACCGATGGCGAACCGCAGTCGGGAGCGGTGCGCGGCTGGCGCCGGTGCTGTGGGCTCGATGCGTTGCGGGGCCGTGCGGGTGAGCGTGGTGGCCGACGCACGGGCGGCCGCGGAGTCCGGCGGCCCGTCCTCGTTGCCGTCCCCCACCGCTCCGCCCATGATCGGGGTGTCCTCGCCGAAGTCGATGTCGACCACGTCCGCGACGATGCAGGTGATGTTGTCCGGCCCGCCACCGCGGAGCGCCAGCTCGATCATGCGGTCAGCGCACTCGCGGGGGTCGCGGTAGGTTGCCACGGCCTCGGCCAGCGTCTCGTCGCTGACCACGCCGGACAGCCCGTCGGAGCACAGCAGGTACCGGTCGCCCGCGCGCGCCTCGCGGATCGTCAGCGACGGTTCCACGTCCTGGCCGGTGATGGCCCGCAGCAGCAGCGAGCGCTGCGGGTGCGTGTGCGCCTCCTGCTCGGTGATCCGGCCCTCGTCGATCAGCGACTGGACGAACGTGTCATCCTTGGTGATCTGGGTGAACACGCCGTCGCGCAGCTGGTAGGCCCGCGAGTCGCCGACGTGCACCAGGCCCAGGCGCGAGCCAGCGAACAGGATCGCGGTGAGCGTGGTGCCCATGCCCTCCAGGTCGGGCGCCTCGGCGACATGGCGGGTGATGGCCGCGTTTCCCTCGACGGTGGCATGGCGCAGCTCGGCGAGCAGGTCGTCGCCGGGGTCGTCGTCGTCCAGCGGGGCCAGCGCGGAGATCACCAGTGACGATGCCACCTCGCCCGCGGCGTGCCCGCCCATCCCGTCGGCGAGCGCGAGCAACCGGGGACCGGCATAGACCGCATCCTGGTTGTTCTTCCGGACGAGCCCGCGGTCGCTGCGGGCGGAGTAGCGCAGGACCAGCGTCATCTCAGCGCTCCGCCAATATGTTCGGGGGCAGATCGGCCAGCGCGACCGGCCCCGGGCGTCTGATGCCAGGGTGCGGCGGTGCAGCGTCGGAGGTTCATGATCGAAGCTCGATCACCGTCTTGCCGATGCGGACAGGTATTCCCAGGGGGACTCGGGTGGGTCCGGTGACCTTAGCCCGATCAAGGTACGTGCCGTTGGTCGACCCGAGGTCCTCGACGTACCACTCCTCACCTTGCATCGAGATGCGCGCGTGCCGGGTGGAGGCGTAGTCGTCGTCGAGCACCAGCGTCGAGTCGTCGGCCCGGCCGATGAGGATCGGCCGGGAGTCCAGCGACACCCGCGTCCCGGCCAGCGCGCCCTGGGTGACGAACAGCTGGCGGGCCGTCCGTCTGCGGCCGGTCCGGGTGCTGGTCTGCCCACCCGGGACAAGCGCCCGCAAGCCGGACGCGGCGTACAGATCGGAACGCACCACCCGGAGTGCGACCAGCACGAACAACCAGAGGAGGACAAGGAAGCCCGCTCTGGTCAGCTGCAGCACCAACTCCGGCACTCGCGGCGAACTCCGTTCCGTCCGATGTCGATCTTTCCGATGCTCCGGCCAGGGGTTACTGGGTGCGGAACACGAGGCTCGAGTGCCCGACCCGGATGACGTCGCCGTCGCCCAGCTGCCACGTCTGCACCGGGTTGCCGTTGACCGTAGTGCCGTTGGTCGACCCGAGATCAGAGAGGATGGCGTTCTGGCCGTCCCAGCTGATCTCCAGATGCCGTCGCGACACGCCGGTGTCTGGCAGGCGGAACGACGAGTCCTGGCCGCGTCCGATGACGTGGCTGCCCTGGGTGAGGTCGTAGGTACGACCCGAACCGTCGTCGAGGCTCAGCGAGGCGGCGACGCTCTGCTGGTAGCCACCGTAGCCGCCCTGCTGGTCGTAGCCCTGCTGGTCGTAGGGCGGCTGGCCGTAGCCCTGGTCGTACCCCGGGGCTGGGGCGTAGCCCTGCTGGCCGTAGCCGGGTTGTGCGTACGCCTGCTGGTCGTAGCCGCCTTGTTGGGGGTAGCCGCCGGGTGGGGGGTAGCCGCCCTGCTGGGGGTGGCCGCCGGGTTGTGCGTACGCCTGCTGGTCGTAGCCGCCTTGTTGGGGGTGGCCGCCGGGTGGGGGGTAGCCGCCCTGCTGGGGGTGGCCGCCGGGTTGGGCGTAGCCCTGGTCGTAGCCGCCCTGTTGGGGGTAGCCGCCCTGTTGGGGGTAGCCGCCGGGTGGGGGGTAGCCGCCCTGCTGGGGGTGGCCGCCGGGTTGGGCGTAGCCCTGGTCGTAGCCGCCCTGCGGAGGGTAGCCGCTCTGCTGGGACGGGTCGCCCTGGTCGTAACCCCCCTGGCGCTGGTCGTAGGCGGGTGGGGCGTACGTCTGCTGTCCGTATCCACCGGGGGCGGCATGGTCGTAGCCGTACTGCCCGTTCTCCTCCGGGTGGCCCGGTTGCTGGCTCATGGGTGCTTCTCCTGCGTCGCGTGCTCGGATGGCGTCCCGGCGAGAAGCGTCGGGATCCACGGACGAGCGGGTGCGGAACTGTCCCGTGTGCAGCGCATCGGAGCGCTCCAGAAAGACTACGACCTCGCCGTAGGTGTCCCATCCCTGGTCGGCGAGTTGCTCGGTGACCGACGCGGAGAGCGAGTCCACGATCTGCGTCCGGTCACCGGCCATGCGGTCGAAATCGGAAGGGCTGAGCAGCACGGTGTAGCGGTTGGGCGCCAGCAGGCGCCCTCCGGCGAGCTCGTCGATGTGGTCCTCGGCATCCCTGAGCAGCGCATGTGTCACTTCCTGGGGAACGACGCTGCCACCGAAGACCCGCGCGAAGGCGTCGCCCACCAGTCCCTGGAGACGGCGTTCGAACTTCTCGACGCGACCCAACCGAGCGTCCTCCGTTCACATCGGCGTGGTGCTGGCGGTACCGATCGTATCTGTGCTACCCAGCGGCGCGACGCCCCCCGACGCGGGCGCCGCTCGAGCCTCCTCCGGCCCGTGCTAGCTTCCTCCTGCCAGGGCGAGTGGCGGAATGGCAGACGCGCACGGTTCAGGTCCGTGTGTCCGTAAGGACGTGAGGGTTCAACTCCCTCCTCGCCCACATCCCCACATCGACGATCACCACCAGGCCCGTGCAACTGGGACCCGAGTGACCTTGTAGTCGATCAAGACCAGCAGGTCGGCAGCATCGGGCGGTCCCTATGAGGAGGCGCCGCGCCACACAGCGGCTCGAGGGTCGCGCATGTACGGTTAACTGGACTGCGCAGCGTGTCCTCGCGTCGATGACCAGGTCGTCGGCTTGAGACAGGGCATGTCCGCACCTGCCGGGTCTGACGCTGACCACGACAGTGGGTCTGGCTGGGGGCTGATCTTGTCGGTTGATGACGAGGAGCCAGCCGTCGAACGTCTCAGGTGCCTTCTGTGGGTTGATCGACCTGTCGGCGTGACATGAAGGCGCCCCTGCCAGGCTGGTGACTGCTCAAGATCGCCGACCTGACAAGGGCCCCGCCATGCTGCCTGCCGAGGACGTGTTCGTCCACTGCCACGTCCTGATC
>JBBSQN010000091.1:0-21100 GCA_038257875.1 Mycobacteriales bacterium | reverse complement strand
TGCGCCTGGTCTGCTGTCCGACGGGCATAACGCCAGTTCAACGCCATCTCTCGACATCCCGAGTGATCGCTGCCCGATCACATCAGACAGCCGGTCATCTCAACTGTGATCTTGACACGGATTCCGGAGGTCTGAGCCTGACGGCCGGACTCGATGTTGGCGATGCTGCTACGTGAGAGCCTGACCTTGCTCGCCAGCCCGTCCTGCGTGCGGCCCTGTGCCTCACGACGCTGAGCAAGCGTTGCCCCCAGCATCCGGCGCGCACCGATGATCGTCTGATTAACCGCCAGGGTCACGGCCACCTCCCTCCCCGCTGCTCGGCGTGTCAGCGATTGTCAATAAACAGTGCCAGACCTGCCCGACAACGGCTAGCGGTCGTCAGGATGCTCTCAGCGAGAAGGAGCGAACGCCAAACTCGGCCAGCCCTCGCCACGCTGGCCAGCGCGGACATCGAGCTATCAGGAGGTACGGATGCACTGGTCACCACCGTCGCGACCCAGCTGACCCTCGCCGGTTGGGCCACTGAGTTCGAGTACCTCCACATCCGGGAGCCGGTCTACGCGGGCTCCTCGTACACAACCGGTGCCACGACCCTCACCCCCGATAGCGACACGTCGAGGAGACCTCCGATGAGAAAGACCACCGGTCCCGGCGCCGACCGCACCGCGGGCCCCGCCGAAGCCGCTGAGCTACGCAGGGCCGTCGTCGTCACCCTCGGCGAGCTGGGCCGCCTGAGCGCTGAACTCGACCTTGCTGACAGGGCTGCCTGTACTCCCGCATCCGGCTGGTGCCAAACGGAACCACCGTCAGTGAGTGGTGTGGAACTTTTCGCCGCTCCTCACCGCTTCCGGACAGCCCTGTCGGTCGCGACTGTCCGGAGTGTTGGAGCTGGTGGGCGAGCCTGAGATGAACCAGTGATCTTTTCTGTGTCGACGAAAGGAAAATGCACGATGCCAGCTGAAACTCCGCCCTCACCGGCCGGACCTGCGTACCGGGCTACCATCACGGCGTCCGTCCTCGACGATGACAAGCCGCGCGGGCAGGTCGTGGTGACGACGACACCCGTGTTCAGCGAGTGTCTGGCCGCCCGCAGTGATCTGCCCGGTGAGACGGACCTCGCCGATTACGTCGACTTTCAACGCATCGTCGTCGAGTGTGCGGAGCGAGTCGACTTCGGTCGGGCGGACGCTACCCGTCTCGCGGGCGCGCTGTTGCTCGCTGTCATCGACACCATGGATCGGGGGACGCTGCGCGAGGACGAGGCCGTCGCTCTCCTGTATGCGGTCGCGGACCTGTACCCCACCCTTGGTCGTCTGCACAGGTTGGCTCTGCGGTCCGCTCGACAGGCCGAGAGTACGGGCTCGACCGCCACACCCGGCACCGACGACTCGTCCGCGTCATGACCTGCGCCGATCCGACGATGCCGGTCTGCGTGCTGCTCACTGAAGGCGGCCACGGTGACCTCAGCGTCGGACATCCCTACGACATCTTCTGGTGCATTCCCCGCGATCAGACGTCCGCGTTGCGCTGTGCTCTCGCCGACGCCCTCGTCGGCTGCGGCCTGCACCCGGACCCGTGCGCACCCCGTCGCTGGGACGACTCACCTGAGCTGCCGAAGCTGCCCGGCAGCATCGCCGTCTGGCGTGACGACGACACCCTGACCATCGGCCTCGCCGCGGACGCCCACCGCCGTGTCCGGGCCGAGCACACCGAGGCGCTGCGCCGCGCGATCCTCGCCGCCCTCCATGACCGCGCCACCGACCCAGAGCGCGATCTCGCACCACCGTGGCCGATCCCCGATTCACCACCGAGCGTCACCGCACCGAGCATGGGTTCGCCTCCTACCGAGGTGGGTTATCGGCCCGGGCAGTAAACGGATGCACGAGCCGCAGCGCGCACGGGTGTCTGGACGATCACGTGAAACGACCAGGAGAACGTAGGTATGAACCGTGAGCTCAGGTCCGAGAGCGGCGCGGGTGCGGACGTCGGTGTTGTCGACGGCCCGGGGGTGTGGTGATGAGCCGGTCTGTTCACGTGGCTGTGTCCCGGGTCTTCGGCGATGAGCTGTCCGAGCTGCTGGATACGGTGTTGGCCGGTGAGGTCGTCTCGGATCGGGCCGTCGCCGAACGTCTGGTGCGTTCGGTGGGTGCGTTGGCCCATCTGCACGGTCGGCATCGCCTCGACGCGCACGGCCGGTGTGGATGATGCTGGGCGGAGCCGCGTCGCTGGTGGCGTCCCTGGCCGAAGCGGTCCACCTGCACGGTGCACGCGGCGTTGAGTTTCTTCCTGCAGCAACCCTCAGATCTCGTGCGCGCAGCCTCACCGGACCCCAGCAACCCGCGTCCGTGGCGCCACGCGAAAAGTTCGGGAGGAGTCGACTGAACAACACGCTTGTTATATCTGACGGTTGACGGCATGTATCAAAAAGAGGTGACGTGATGACTCGTGACGTATTGACAGTAGATGGTCCGTTGTTCCGGGCGGGCGGTCAGATTCGGTTGGACCGTGTTCGTGATCTCGTTCGGATGGTGTCGTGAGGGTTTTGCGGAAGTTGTTGGCGCCGTTGCAGTCGGAGCTGGTCACCAAGGGTCGGGTGCGGATGCGTCGGTTGGTCTGCGTGTACTGCGGACAACGAATCTGGGTTGTGGTCGGGCCACCTCGATGTGACGGCTGTGCGAACGAGCGGCGCACCCCTACGGGTGGGTAGAACAAATCAGATGGACCGGCAGGTCCGGTGCAGGATTTTGTGCGACTACCGCCTGCACGGTTTCGATCGCGCCGTCCGGGAAAACGCCAGTGAACGATCGAAGCAGAGCTGCCAGGTGTGGCGTCATGTCTAAACGAGTATTCATACCAGTGGTTCAGTCAGCTCCACTCGCTGCCCCGATGGTGTGATGGTGAACCGCCACACGCCGACCGCCGGTTTACCCACGTCGAGCCACCACCGGTAGGCGGCGTCCACCTCGTCCCACAGTTTCCGGTCGCCGCCCTGGCGCACCTCGTAGGGCGGGTCTGCGGTGAGGTCGACGGTGGCCCACGAACCGCTCCACTGGTCGACCAGCCACAGAGTGCCTGCCTCGGAGCTCTGCGGGCTGTAGGTGTACTGGCAGTTCGGGACGCGCAGGCCGATCGCGGTGGCGGCGTCCCGGTTCGCGGCGACGTGGTAGGGGTGCACCTCGGTTGTCGAGACCGTGGCCAGCGTGGTGTCGCGATCGGCGACCAGGCCGCCGGCGCGGCGGCGGGGCACCCGCTGGGCACGCAGCCGCATGAACGACGCCGGGTCGCCGATCCGACCGGTCGCCGATCCGTCCGCCGCGACGGTGAGTGTCAGCAGCCCGCTCGGGTGGTACACGCTCGTCCACGGCAGCAGCACCCGCCCACCCGGTCGGGTCTGCGCCACCCACGGGTACGGGACGTCGGTGGCTGCCACGGTGGCGAGCACTCGGTCGTATGGGGCGCCGTCCCGGTAACCGTCCGCGCCGTTGCCGGTGACCACGGTGACCGCGCCGTAGCCGGAGTCGGCGAGCGCGCGCCGGGCCTGCGCGGCCACCGCCGGGTCGACCTCGACACTCACCACGTTGTCTGCGCCGAGCCGGTGGGCGAGCAGCGCGGCGTTGTAGCCGGTACCGGTTCCGATCTCCAGCGCCCGCATCCCCGGCCGCAGGTCGAGCGCGGTGAGCATCTGCGCCATTACCGCTGGCATGGACGCCGAGGAGGTGACCTCGAAGCCGCTGCCGTCCTCGCCGACCGGGTTGCCGTCGTCGACCTGGGTGTTCACTGGAGCATTCGCATAGGCCAGCTCCAGCCAACGTTCCGGGTCGTCGGCTCGGCGCATTGGAATCAGGTCGTTGCCTGAGCTGGTGCCGTTCTGGCACCACACCGTGTCCGGGAGGAACGCGTGGCGAGGCACCTCGGTGAACGCCGTGCGCCACCACGGGTCCAGCTCGCCGCGCGCGGCGAGCCCGTCGACCATCCGCTGTCGCAGGGTCTCGGCGTCGGTCACTTCTTGCCGTGCTGGCCGGGGTCCGGCGCTGGGGGCGGTGGTTGGCCCGGTGGGAGCTGGCCGTCGGCCTCCGGGTTCGGTTGCGGGTCTGGTTTATCGTGTTCACCCATACGGCACATCGTGCTGCCACCGCTACCGCAGCACAACGTTCTGCCAACCTGGGTGGTCAGGTGCGATGTGAGCCGGCAGGCCAGACGACCGTGACCGGCAAGCCACGCTCGCGGGCCGCCTGGACCGTGTCGCCGGTGCCGCCGCGACCATCTGGCGGAGCGCCGTCCCAGACGGCGACGAGAGCATCCACGTCTGCCAGGACGGCCGCGTTCGCGGCGGCGTACGCCTCGCGATTCGAGGTCTCGAACGGCAACACTCGCACCTGTGCGGCTTGCGCGATCAGCATCTCGAAATCTTCACGATTGTCCGGTTTCACCTTGCGCTCGCGGTAGTCGGTGGCCGGGAGCACGACCTCCACGGTCCCGCCGGTGTCGAGCACGACGCGGGCGAACACCTGATCGGCCCCGCGCGCCAGACAGGTCACTCCGACCACCGGCTCGTCGTGCTCGGCGAGTACGTGCCGCAACGCGTCGGCGACCACCGGCACCGCGTCCGGTGCGAGGTTGGAATGCCCGGTGATCCCGATCCGCATGGATGTGTTCCTCGCCGTCAGTTCGTCCTCGTGACCATCCGCTCGCGCGCCTCGGCGATCACCGGGACCGCGGCGAACGGTGCTGCCTCACGATGCCACTCGGCAACCTTGCGGCCCAACCGCCCCGGCCGCTGCGCGTCGAGGTAGGGCAGCGCGTCCAGCACCGTTGCGGCGGATCGGTCCGGCTCGCCGACCAGCAGATACACCCGGGCCAGCGAAACAAGATCGAATCCCAGGTTGCGCACCCGGGCCGGGTCGCGCAGTTCCAACGCTCGACCCAGGTAACTCACCGCCTGCTGGACGTGGCGCCGATCGTGGCGGGCGATGTCCCGATACCGAGCGCCGATCGTGCCCGCCAGCTCGGCGTCATCGAGGCCGGCGAGCCATCACGGCTCATGCGCTGACGCACTGTCCGCGTACGCGTCCTCGGCGATCTCAACCGCGGTACGGAACCGGCCCACGTCCCCGATCTGAGCGTAGGCCCATGCCTCGCGCGTAGCGAGCATTGTCCGCAGACGGGGCGTCGCCGTGGCGCGGGTGCCGCGCTGGGCAAGCTGCACGATCGCCAATCCGTCCTCCGGCGCCCCGAGGTCGAACGACTGCCGGGCGAGCGCGGCGAGCGCGACTGCCCCGAACGACGCGTTCTTCCCCGCTTTCGCCATGCGGGCGGCGGTCACGTAGTGATGCTGGGAAACCCAGTACATCCCGGCGTCGAATGCCATCGAACCGGCGATCTTCGCCAGTTCGGCCGGCCACGAGGAACACGCGGTCGGTGAGCGGCCCGGCCGGGGCATCGCGCAACCGTTCGGACACGTCGGCAAGTTGTCCGACGACGGCCGTACGGCCCAACCCGTACCCGGCCGAGCGCCAACTGCGAAACGTCACGACCAGGTGTTCGACCGCCTGCATCTCGGCCGCGGAGAACGCACCGGCCCGCGCCGACAACGGCGCCTCGGCGATCGGTTCCAGCCACCCCGCCAGCGGTTCGAGCAGACCGGCTCCACCGATGGTTGCCGCGCTCTGTAGGGCGTTGCGTCGGTTCAGCAAGTCCCACTCCATCGCCGTCGTCGCGTCGTGGACGATCGCCGCAAGCGTCCACCGGCTGCCGTTGCCCGGTCCCTGCCGGGTGGGCCGGACGAATCCTAGTTCGGCATCGGACTCCACCCCGAGCACCGCTCGCAGCGCGACCCGGTAGGGCGCTATCGGGCAACGGACACCTCGGATGGTCGCCTATACCAAGCAGGTACGGCCCGGTCTTGATATCCGGGTCGGGGACCTGCGCGACTTCCGGCTTGGGCGTACCGTCGACGCAATCCTCTGCCTCGGCAACACCCTGGCCTACCTGCACGACAACCACGACATCCAGGCCGCGTTCGCCACTCTCGCCGCCCATGCCCACGCCGGCACCGTGCTGATCCTGCTCACCCCGATCGCGCCCATCGAGCGGACGGAACCCCGTACCTCGCGAGTCGACACCCTCGGCCTACATGCCCAGGTCACCATCCACTACGAGTGGGACCTGCGCACCCAGATCAACACGATGTACCGCCACTGGCTGCTCGACGACAGCACCGAACACCAGGACACCATCCGCCGCCGTGTCCTCTGGCCACGTGAGTTGGAGCTCTACGCCACCCTCAGCGGCTTCACCGTCGTCGACATGTTCGGCAACCCCACGGTTCGTACCGAACCGCTTTGCGGCCCCAACGGGTACGTCATCGCTCATTACCGTTAACTGACGTGCTGCTATCAGAAACTTTTCTGGCACGGTCATGACGCGATCGAGGTCCGACGCGATGGGTACCCACCCCTCGGTCGCCTGACCTCACCGAACTCGGGGTGGTTCAGCCTGGGCGCGGCGCCCGAGTAGCGTTGGTGCGTCGGGCTGAACCCAGCGCCGTGCCCGCACGCGGCCAACGTCCCCGAGGCGGTGTTCTCGGACTTAGAACGGCAGCAGTGCGGTCGAGGTCGCTAGGTGGTCCACGATGCGCTGGACGTCGGCGACGTCGCTAGTCACGATGGTGTGCGGGCCAGCGGTGGAGGCGAGGACGGCGCCCAGGTGTGCATCGGCCACGGACAGGCCGAGCGTGGAGCGGAGTGCGGCAGCTCGGTCGGCGAGGTCGGTGTCCAGCGGGATGTCCTCGGCGCGTAGCCGGTTGATCACCGCAGCTGCAGGCGTCCGCCGGTTCCAACCTGCCTCCACTCGGACGGTCGTGGGCACCAGGAGCCGAGCTGGCCCCGCTCGTCGTTGGCTGCGGGCCGCAACCGCCTCGATGATCGCCAACGCGCGGCGGTGCTTGCGATGCCTGGTATCCAGGATGGCCTGCACCGGTTCGTTGTCCAGCACTACTGCCCGGGTGTTGCTCACGCTGCGCCCTCGGCCAGGCCAGCAGCGTAGAGAAGCACATCGTCGGGTGTCGGGTTGGCCCGCACTGCGCGGATCCCCGCAGCTGCCCGCCGGATGAGCTCGGGACGATCGGCCAGTGGATGACCGTCGATCTGCGCCGTCGCCGTGGCGATCTCGGCGAGGTCCGGTTGTGCGTCGGGATGGGCGAGGTAGTGCGCGTCGAGCACCGCTCGCTGGGCGACGGCCTCCAGCGCGGCGCGCAGGCCGTGTGCGGTCAGGTCTGTAGTGGAGGAGGCGAGCCCCAACTCGGCCGCAATCGCGGCCGCGTCGCGCAGGTGCACGGGCAGCCGGACCGAGGTGCCCACCGTTTCGGTCGTGTCCTGGTCGAGCAGGTCGAGTAATCGCTCTATCCGATCGTCCACGCCGACGAGCGTACCACGATCAGTACCACGCCGTCTTCGTCTGGGTGACTTATCGCTGAATCAGTTGATCGAGTTCCAGGCGGACGGGGAACGGGGTGTCGGTGGTGAACGTGCCTGTGATCGGACCCGCGTCGGCATGGCCGAACTCGCCTGCCAGGTGACACGCGGTGAGCGTGACTCGGTTGTGGATATCGACGATCCAGTAGTGGGGGATGCCCGCGTCGGCGTACTCCGCCCGCTTGACGGTACGGTCCCTGCGCTGCGACCCAGGCGAGATGACCTCCACGCCGAGGACGACATCGGCGGCGCGGAGCAACCCTCCCTTCCGGTCGACGCGCTCGTAGGCCTCGCCGGTGACGACCACGAGGTCGGGTGCGCGGACGAACCCCGGCTCGTCCGGCGCCACCAGCTCGAGATCGACGTCGACGAAGGACTCCAGGCCGTCGGGCAGCTGGGGAAGGAGCTGGGACTCGAGTTCACGGATGCAGCGCTGATGGCGGGGAGTCGGCCGCGGCGACGTCACGAGCATGCCTTCCGCGAGTTCGTACCGGGCGTCGCCCTCCTCGGGAAGTGCGGCGTACTCGGCCGGTCGTCAGCAGGCGCTGCGCCGGGTGTGGGATCGGCAGGGCGGTCATGGCGACAGTGTGGCACCGCACCCCGACACCATCGGCGGACTTGTCCACCGACGCGCGGCCGACCATCGCCGGCGCCTACCGGAGCAGGTGTCCGTTACCCCACGCCCGCACCGACGGCGACTGCTGACCGCAGCGCGTGTGCCACCTGTGGGCCGGTGACGTCGGAGTGTTCCGAGATGAACGCGTCGGCGAGCAGGTTGTGCACCTTACCTGGCCGCAGGGTGTAGACCCCGTCGATGTCGAGCAGCCTCCCGGTGCCGGCCTCCGGGGTGCGCAGCGCGCCGTTGCGTCCGATGCCGCCGTAGAGGTCGTCCGGCCCGCCGACCGCGCTCGCGACCTGCCCGGCGATCCGGGAGGCCAGCGCGTAGGCGATGCCCACAGCCCGGTCGTTGGCGGTGTGGGTGACCAGCACCGGCCCGTCGATGCGGTGTCCGGTGAGGCAGCCGCGGAACGCGCCGTCGGCGCCGGGCTTCCAGTTCTGCGCGAAGCTGAAGTGGGAGAAGGCACCCTGCAGCAGGGTCATCGACGCGACGGGCACCGGCGCGGCACCGGCGGGTCCGGTGGCGGCTGCCGACACCAGTCGGGCGCCGAAGCTGTGACCGACCAGGTGCAGCCGCAGCCCCGGCCGGGCGGCACGCAGCTGTGTCAGCACCGGAGCCAGCCCACGGACGCCGACCGTGCCGGCCCGTTCCTTCATCAGGTAGTAGGTGGTCGCGTCGAGCAGGTTGCGGGCGGCGTTGCGGATGCCCCCGCCGAAGATGCCCAGGCCGGCGGCGGCACCGGCCGGCGTGCCACCGATCGAGGCGGCGCCGCCCCGCTCGTCCGCCGTCGGTCTGGACAGCTGCGCCGGTCGGGCGAGCCGCTCCAGCAGCTCTGCCCCGTCCAGGGTGAACAGGGCGGCCGGGGTGTCCTCGTCGGCGACCACGGCGCCCGCCGTGGCGACGCGCAGTGCCTCGCGTACCGCATCGACGAACCGGCGCTGCGCGCTCTCCGCGGAGTCGAGCGTGTCGATCGCCTCCGCCGCGGCGGTCAGCTCGGCGGCTGCGTCCGGGTGGTCGAGCGCGGCGGTGAACTCGGCGAGCCGGTCGGCGAGGGTCGTGTTGCTCGGTTCGGCCGACGCAGCGCCGCCTGCTGGGGTGTCGTCGGCGAACCTCGTCGACGGCCACAGCACCCCGACCAGCACGGTCCCGGGCAGCGGTCCGAGCGCGGCGATCTGCTCGGCCAGCTTGCGGTAGAGCGCTCGCGCCGACGCCGCATCGGTGTTCCAGCCGTGCACGAGCACGAGCGCGTCGGTGACGTCGGCCGGTGCGGTGGCGGCCGCGACGGCCTCGACGTCGGCGGGGTTCCGCATCGTGCCGTCGGCGTCGAAACCGAGCTCGACGTAGGGGAATCCGGACAGCTCCATCGTGACCTCCTCAGACCGACTGGATCGCGCGTAGGACGTCGACCAGGCCGTGGCCCTGGAAATCCGGGACCCGCCCGAGGTCGGTCGCCGACTTCAGGAACACGTCCTTGACCTGCTCGGGCCTGCCGATGAACTCGCGGCGGATGGACTGGAACCCGGCGATGCAGCCGGCGACGTGCGGCGCGGCCATGCTCGTGCCGCTGTCCTCGATGTACTGCACCCCGGGGACCTGCTGCTGCGCTTCGGTGAGCTTAAGGCCGGCGCCGCTGGACAGGATTCGCTCTCCGGGCGCGACCAGATCGGGCTTGGCGCGGCCGTCGCCGGTCGGGCCCTTGGAGGAGAAGTAGGAGACACCGTAGCGGTGTGGCATGTCCCGGTGCGTCGATCCGACGGTGATGGCCAGCGCCGAGTTGCCCGGATCGTTGATCGTCATGTCCAGGCCGGCGGCCACCGGGCCGTTGCGGAGGTAGTCCTGGTTCCAGCCGTATCCGGTGTTGCCGGCCGCGACCACGACCACGACGCCGGACCGGACGAGCCGGTCGACCACCATGCAGATCGGGCTACCGCCGCAGGCGAACCACTCTGGGTTGAACGGGTACCCCACACTGAGGTTCACACCGTGTATGAGCAGGTTGCGCCCGTAGTCGCTTCTTATTCTTTAATCTGTCGCAGTAGATCGTCACGGTCTGCCTCGCTCATCAGAGTGGTGTTGTATAGGTGTTCAATGACGGCGCGACGACTCACCCTCATCCCGTTGGCCACCGAGGTCACTGCAGAAAGATCACCGATTGGATCGGCGGCATCAGCAACGGTTTCTTGAAGCAATTCCGTTGGCATAAGAAACATTGCCGCGAAGGCATTCGCTCGGCGTTCGATGCCTCTAGGTGCCCATGGCCCGCTAGCGATCGAGACTCGTCGTCCATGTGAGCGATCAAACAATAGATGGCACAATTCATGAGCTGCACTGAAGCGTTGCGCGCTTTCACTCTGGAAGAAGGTTTTCTCGTTATGGATGACCGTCGGCGTGTGGTGAGGACCGACAAGGCAGCATGCCCGAATCCGATGATCTTCAATCTTGCGGGAAAGGGTCGCAACGCCTAGTTGGCCGAGTACCTTGGCGATGTCTACCCATCCTTGGGAGAAATCGAGTCCTAAGCGTGCGTGTACGGCCTCCGCCAGCTCGTAACCTTGCTCCCAGGCCGGGGCTGTAGCTAATAGCGGCAAATTTTCAGCAAGGTCATTAATTGGAAAAGTTTGGGTAGTATTAATATACTGGTCAACGAGTACCGATGCGAGAGTGCGAACGTCTGCGTAGGTCACGGTAGGTGAAACTGAACTAAACAGAAGAGCCGCTTGGCAGGACCCCGCGATGACCAAGGGCGACTCGTCGACTTCGAGCGCTGCTGCTGCGGCATCTTCCCCGCCGATCTCTCGGAGGGACGAGACAATTTCAGACCATCGGTTCTGCATTTCAGTCTCGGAGATCGAATCATGGAGCCGGCCTAGCATCGGTGGGATCTCCCTGAGCCCGGCGAGCCAGCTCAACCGAGTTTCGTGCTGTGCGTCTGCGCGGAGGTTGGCCACCGAAGAGAGTAGATTTGAAATTCGATAACTAGTGGTGTCTGTGTTTGCCAGGTAAGAAACGGCGGTGCTTAGAATCTCAAAGAGTGGTTCTGCGACCTGGGTCGGGTTAATCAGTGCCATACCGGCTGACGCGTTGTAACGAAATCCGGGCGATTCGCCAGGGATGGGCTCATCATCCCAGCTTATCTCCACTAAGTCACGAAGGCGACGGATCACGACGTTGGGGAAGAGACCGCCGACGCGAGCTGAACGAATGGCGTGTCTTGACCGCCATTCGAAGCGGTCCTCGTCCCAGGTGATGGTGTCAGCCTCTCCTGCCAGTGCGGGCGCGGTATGTGTTGCGGCGAGGGCGGCTACTCCGGTGTCCAGGGCTTGCAGATTAGGTAGCCGCTCTTCATGGAGTAATGCGTTCCAGCTGTTTGCAAGCCACTCCAACAAGGAGAGGAGGTACCAGTGTGTACTTTGGAGAACCTCGCCCTGATCGACGTGCGAGCAGAGGTTCTGCCCGTTGACCCAAAGCTGGAAAGATCCCCATGATGCTGCATCGTCGGGATCGGCAAAGCTGCTATCGTCGGGGTCTGGCATAAACGCCAAACGTACGGCGAAGACATCAGTGTCGCCCGCGAATCTCTCCCATTTTACCGTCATCTGGTGTTTCGCCTCCGTGCGGCCCGGCGAATTGTTCTTCGATCGATCTGTCCAGTCGCCACCCACGCGGCGCGAACGCTTGGGGGCACTTCCTGCCAGTCAACGGGATATCCGTGCCAAGCGTTGGGTGCGTGTTGTTGTGCGCAGTACGCGTCTTGGCCATCGGTGGCGTAGCGCTTTCCTGCATGGCGGGTACTTTTCGATAGCAATGATGAGCCGTCTGCGTGTCTCGGGCAGATCGAACCGTGCCGTCCAGGAGTTGGGATCGGCTTGTGTTTCGGGTTGGGCTCATACCTCAGCAGCTCGACTTCGACGTCATCAGCGGGTCGCTTAGATTTGCTCATGTGTTACCTCCAAGCTGAGCTCCCCTGCTAGCATGCCAGATGAGCTAGGGAGGACGGACTAAGAGACTGTTGCGCTGTAAGCTGGTTCTCGATCTCCACCCAGCGTAGCGCCTCGCGTTCGGTGGCGTCGTCCAGGCGCTGGTAGGTGACGGCCTGACCAGCCAGTCGGATGACTCATCAATCTGGATCATCGTAACCTTGATCATTGTTTCGTGCCACTATCAGAAACTCTGCGACGCTCCGGTTCGCCCGGTCAGCCCGCCGCGGTGGTGATGCGAGCTCCGTCGGCGCTGGGCGTGGCGAGTGGGTTGGCGGGGCGTACCAGGCCGGCGGCGCCGTCTACGGTGATCAGCGTTCCGGTGGTGATGCGCACTGTTGCGTCGGGGACGCCGACGACGGCGGGGATGCCGTACTCGCGGGCGACCACGGCGCCGTGGGAGTTGGGGCCGCCCATCTCCATGACCAGCCCGCCGGCGGTGAGGAACAGCGGGGTCCAGCCGGGGTCGGTGGACGGGGCGACGAGGATCTCGCCCGGTTCCAGGTGTGCCCCGACTGGATCGAGCACCACTCGTGCGGCGGCGGTGACCGTGCCTGCCGACGCCGGGGTTCCGGTCAACGCACCTGCGGCCGCCGCGCGGTCCGGGGTGGCTAGGGCTTCGGGCTCGGTGCCGTCGGAGAGCAGGATTCGCGGCACGTGTCGGCGGCGCAGCTCCTGGCGGTAGCTCTCGCGGCGGGCCGCGACGGTGACTCGGTGGTCGGCGCCCGCGAGTGCGGAGCGCGCCTCGGTGAGGTGGAGGAAGAACACGTCGTCGGCGTCGGCGAGCAGCCTCCGCCCGGCGAGCTCCGTCCCGACCGTCGCGAGCTCGGCGCGGGCGTGCGCGAGCAGCCGTACCAGGAAGTCCTTATGTGTCTCGCGCATGCCCGCCAGCTGCCGCACCCGCCGCAGCGCGCCGCCCACGGCCAGCGCCCGCAGCCGCGAGCGTCGGCGGACGCGGGCGACGGTCGCGACGACGGCCGCGTCGGCGGCCCGCGCGCCGCGGGCGAACTGGGCGTCCGGGGCGAGGGCGGGGTCGTCCAGGCGCAGGTAGTTGGCCAGCACGCCGAGCACGTGGGTCGGGTCGTCGGACCAGCGCGGCATGCCGAGGTCGATCTCGGCGACGGCGCGGTGGCCGTGGCGGCGCAAGAACTCACCGAGACCGTGCTGCAGGACCGGCGGCAGCGCGGCGCGGCCGAAGCGGGCGGCGAGCTCCGTGGGCGGGACCTCGCCCAGGGCAGCGGCGGAATCGGAGTCGGCGCGCACCCGCGTGGCCAGGGCCCACAGCTCCAGGTCCATCTCGGTGGTGGTGTTGTGCGGGAGCGAGCGCAGCACTTCGTGCGAGGCCGCCTCGTCGAGGTCGGCACCGGACAGCTTCCGCACCAGCGCGAGCATCGCGAGCCCGGCACCGGCGACCGGGGCGACGGTCGGCATGATCGGGAAGATCGCGCTCAGCACCCGCTCGACGTGCTGCAACCGCTGCCTGCCGTCGGCGCCGGCCGGCACCTCGGTGAGGGTGCGCAGCCGGTCACCGACCCGGTCGACACGGCGTCGGGCGGCGGCGGGGCGCAGCAACGCCTGGGCCAGCAGTAGCGGCACCCGGTAGCGCACCAGCACCCGCAGCACGCGCCGGGCGGCCGGCCGCCGTGACGTCGTGTGCACGGCGAGTGCCGGTTCGTCGAACAGCGCTCGGAGCACGACCGCCGAGCGGGCCTCCATGACGTCGAGCACTCGGGGGACCACGGTCCGACCCACACTGCTGCGAAGCACGGGGGTGATGTCGACGAAGAGGCGCCCGCCGGCGACGGTCAGCGCGGGTGGCCCGGCGACCGGGTCGGCGACCGGCACCCCGAACCCCTTCCGGGCCCCGGTCGAGGCGATCACCCGGAACGCCGAGACCCCCATCGGGGTCATCGGCCGCGTCAGCCCCTGAGCGAGGCTGACGCAGAGGTACACGCGCAGCCCGTCACCGGTCGGTGGCGGCAGCGGGTGCAGCGTCGTGATCGGTCGGGACTGGGTCAGCCACAACGCGCCGGCGCCGTCGAGCGCCCACTCGATGTCCTGCGGGGCGCCGCAGTGGGCCTCGACGCGCCGCCCGAGCGCGACGAGCTCGTGGATCTGCGGCTCGGACAGGCACGGCTGCCCGGCGCCGGTGATTCCGGCGACCTGCTCCGTGCCGCCGCCCGGCAGCGCCCGCACCTGCACGGCCTTGTCGCCCAGGCGGTGCTCGGTGATCGTGCCATCGCCCTCGACGACCACGTGGTCGGGGTTCACCGCACCGGACACGACGGCCTCGCCCAGGCCGGGGCTGGCGTCGATGACGGTGCGGGTGCGCCTGCCGGTGACCGGATCGGCGGTGAAGAGCACGCCGGCAACCTGCGCGTCGACCATCCGCTGCACCACGACCGCGAGCGCGACGGTGCGGTGGTCGATCCCCGCGCTCGAGCGGTAGCTCACGGCCCGGTCGGTCCAGAGCGAGGCCCAGCAGCGGCGGACCGCGTCGAGCACCGCGTCGACGCCGACGATGTTGAGGTAGGTGTCCTGCTGTCCGGCGAAGCTGGCCCAGGGCAGGTCCTCGGCCGTCGCCGAGGACCGGACGGCGACGGGCGGGTCGGCTCCCAGGTTCGCGTAGGCCGACGCCACCGCGGCTGCGACCTCGGCCGGCACGGGCGCGGCGAGTAGTACTGCGCGGGCGCGTTCGCCGAGCGTCGTGGGATCCGCTGCGGTGCTTCCGCGGAGGATCTGGTCCAGCCCAGCGGCGGTCGCGGCCTGCGTGTAGGCCGGGGTGGTGACACAGAACCCGCCGGGCACCGCAAACCCCGCCGCGATGAGCTCGCTGAGACTCGCCGCCTTGCCACCCACCAGGGGCAGCCGCCGGGCGTCGGAGCGGTCGAGGCCGATGACGGCGGCCGGGGTCGTGTTCATGACCCACGGTAACGCCGGTTGACGAGAATCTCAACAAAAGATGAATAACGATGCGGCCCCGTCAGCTCCAGGCGCGGGCGGAGCGGGCCGACCAGTAGGCAGCGGGATCCTCGGCGAGCGCGCCGAGCGCGTCGGCCTCGTGGGCGGGCAGTGACCACCGCGCCGCGGCTACGTTGCTCGCCACCTGACTGGCGTCGACGGCGCCGGATAGCACGCACCACGCCCACGGCTGGGCGAGCGCGGCCGCGATCGCGAGCTTGTCGGTCGGGACGCCCAGCTCGGCGGCGAGCGCGCCCGCCCGCCGGGCAGCGGAGGTGTCGGCCCCGCCGGGGGTGAGCCGCCCGTTCGCCACCGCCTCCTTGACGATCACCCGGACGCCGGCCGCGGCCGTCTCGGCGAGCGCGGGGCCCGCGGAGGGTTCGAGCACGTTCCACGTCGCCTGGATCGAGGTGAACAGCGGTGTCCCGGCCACCCGCACCTCCAGGGCGCGGCGGATCGTGTCGGCCTGCGCGGGGCCCGAGGTGGACACGCCCACCCGCACGCCGCGCTCGGCCAGCCCGGCCAGCGCGCGATGCAGCGTGGCGTCGTCGAGCACGCCGGTGTCGAGGGTGGCCGAGTGCACGTGGTAGACCCCGAGCCGGGGCCCGAGCAGCGCCTCGGTCTCGGCGAGCTGGGTGGTGAACGCGGCGAGCGAGTGGTCCTTCACCTCGTGCACGTCCGCATCGAGCCGCCAGTCGCCGACGTAGCGGTAGCCCCACTTCGAGCCGATCTCGACGTCGTCGACCTCGGGGTGCGCGGCCAGCCAGCCGGCGAGGAACTCCTCGGCGCGCCCGTAGGAACGAGCGGCGTCGAGATAGCGCACCCCCGCGGCATACGCGGCGTCGAGCACCGCGTGGGTGCGGGCCCGCAGGTCCTCGACGCCACGGCGCCCGCCGAGGTCGGCCGCCCGCCCCGAGGTGATGTAGGCGGGCCGGGCGACGGCGGCCAGCCCGATTCCTATCCTGTTCATGCCGGGCACCAGGGTGTCACGGACGTGCAGCCCGCTTTCAGAGCCTGTTGGTAGACGTCTTCAGGCGGCTGATCTGTCCGGTCTCGGTGGGGTGGGCGTGGGGGACGGGCGCCGCCCCCAGCCGAGATGTCGGTTCCGTCATCGGCGGGTGGCATCGCGGACCCGGGGGTGTTGTCGGTGCGTGTGACCACGGTGACCCTCAACCGTCTTACCCCGATCGCCCAGACCACCTGGGTCCGCTGTGGTTCACCGACAGGCTCCCAGGAAAAATCTTGAAAAAATTCTCCAGGGCGGTGGTCGGAGGGGCCGGAACTGTCGGTGGCGGCGGGGATGATCCTGGTGTGACCGACAGCCCGCTGACCTCCGCGCACACCGCCCTGGCTGCGGGGCTGGACGCGCTGTCCGCGGCCGCGGGCCCGGGTGCCTCGGATGCGGAGTTGTTGTCGGCGTTGACGTTCTGTGAGGGCGTCACCCGCCGGGTCGACCGTCTCGCGGTCGGGGTGATCGCGGATCTGGACCGGCGGGGGGCGTTCCTCGAGCGGGGCTACCGCAGCCCGACCGCGGCGGTGGCCGACCTGTTGGGCTGGGACCGTTTCGAGGCTCGACGCCGGGTGGTGGCCGCGGAGCAGGTGTGTGCCCGGGTGGGGCTCGACGGGCAACCCCTGCCGGCGCGGCTGCCGGCCACCGCGGAGGTGTTCACGACCGGGCAGGTCGGGTTGCGGCATGTGGAGGCGATCGCGAAGGTCCTGGCGTCGGACGCCGCGGGGCGGCTGTCGCCGTCGGTGTGGGCCGGTGCGGAGGCGGAGCTGGCCGACAAGGCCACGGTTTACGCCCCCGGTGAGTTGTCGGCGTACGGGACGCGGTTGGTCGAGGTCCTCGATCAGGACGGGCCCGCCCCCGACGACCGCCCCCCAGCCCCGGTCAACGAGCTGACCCTGTCTCGGAACCGGGACGGGTCGGGTGGGCGGATCAGCGGGCGGTTCGACGACGCCGCCCTCTACGACGCGATCGCCACCGCGGTGGACGCCGGGTCGAAACCCCTGACCGGGGATGACGATCGGAGCACGCCGCAGCGGCAGGCCGAGGCGTTGGCCGAGGTCTGCGGGTATGTCCTCGACCACGCCGACCTCCCCGACGCGGGCGGGTCGCGCCCGCACCTGAACGTGCTCCTGTCGTGGGAGGACCTGCAGGAGCGGGCGCGGGCGGCGATGCTGGACTTCGGCGGCACCCTCACCCCGGAGGCGCTGCGGATGCTGGCCTGCGACGCCGCGGTCATCCCGATCGTGATGAACGGGACCGGGCAGCCGTTGGATGTCGGGCGGAGCAAGCGCACCATCCCCGACGGGTTGCGTCGGGCGGTGGCCGCCCGTGATCGGGGGTGTGCGTTTCCCGGGTGTGGGCGGACGGTGTCGTGGTGCGAGGTGCACCACATCCGCCCCTGGCAGGACGGTGGTCCGACCTGTCTGACCAACTGCGTGATGCTCAGCACCGCCCACCACCGGCTGCTGCACCACCCCGGATGGTGTGTCCAGATCCGTGACGGGCTACCGGAGTTCCTCCCACCGTGCTGGATCGACCCCGACCGGGTCCCGCGGCGCAAACCCCTCGCACACCTGATCAACGGGCCCTGAACCCGATCACCGCTCACTCGGGTGGCTGCACACCCTGAGCACCCTGTGCAGCCGCCCGCGTGAAGCACTCAGGGCGGTGGGGGTCACGGTGACCCCTGCGGATCGATCTGGGGTGACGACCGGCTCGCGTCACTTACCATTCGTGATGTCCCTGGTGAGGAGACGGTGTCGACGCTGCCCAGGTTCACCTCAGCGCTGCCCGGGACGCGAACTGCGTCGTGCGGACCAACCCGGACCTGTTGATCGATGGTGATCGTCCCCGGAGCGTGCCCTGACGGGCGGCCCGGTCGGTGACGGTCCGGTCCTTCCCGGAGTGGTGAACGAGGAGGTAGCCAGGTGGAGTCGTTGCTCACCAGAGCGGTACCGGAAACGGCTCTCGCGGTGCTGGCGGCTGGTGAGGGGGTGCCCGCCTACCTGAGTGCCAGCGCCGTGTTGGTGATCGCCGCTGCCGTGATCGGCTACCTCAGCGTGCGGGTCAAGGTGGTACCGATCGTCGGGTTCCTCCTCGCCGGCGTTCTCATCGGCCCGGCGCAGACCGGACTGGTCATGAACCAGGGTGTGGTCGAGGCGGCGGCCGAGGTCGGGGTCATCCTCCTGCTGTTCACGATCGGTATCGAGTTCTCCCTCCAGCGCCTCGCGCGGGTGTGGCGCTGGATAGTATTCGGTGGCGGCGCTCAGGTCGTGCTGGCGACCGCGTCCGGGACGGGCGTCGTCGTGATCCTCGGCGGCGACTGGCGGGTCGGCGTCTTCACCGGTTTCCTCATCGCGCTGTCGTCCACGGCGATCGCCTTGAAGATCACCACCGATGCCGGGGAGACGCAGACCGTCCGGGGGCGTCTGGCGCTCTCGGTTCTGATCTTCCAGGACCTCGCCGTTGTCGCGATGGTGCTGGTGGTACCGCTGCTCGGCACCGGCGGCGGCGAGGGTCCGTTCGCCGTGGTGCGGGCACTCGGGGTGGCCGTCGCGGTGATCGCGGTGGTGCTGCTCGTCGCGCGCCGAGTCATGCCGCGCGTGTTGGAACGGGTCGCGGCGCTGTGCTCGCCGGAGGTGTTCCTGCTCGCGGTCGTGGCGATCTGCCTGGGTACGGCCTATCTCACAGCGCTCGCGGGGGTGAGCGTGTCGCTCGGAGCTTTCCTCGCCGGGCTCCTGGTGAGCGAGAGCCGGCACAGCACGCACGCCTTCGCCGAAGTGCTGCCGCTGCAGATCATCTTTTCCGCGGTGTTCTTCCTGTCCGTCGGCATGCTGCTCGACGTCAGGTTCCTGCTGGCGAACGTGCCGCTGGTGCTCCTGGCCGCCGCGGTGGTCCTGGTGCTCAAGACGGTGACGACGACGGTGGCCCTGGTGCCGTTGCGGGTCGGGTGGCGCCCGGCGGTAGCGACCGGGCTGCTCGTCGGGCAGGTCGGCGAGTTCTCCTTCGTGCTGGTGACTGTCGGGGCCGCCGTCGGGCTCAGCCCGGCCGGGCTCGGCGAGCAGGGCTCGCAGGTCTTCGTCGCCACCACCGTGCTGTTGATGACGGTCACTCCACTGCTGGTGTGGGCCGGCCGCCGCCTCGTCGCGGGTGAACGCGACCGGCGGCCGGTCGCGTTCGCTGCCCGCGACCCGATGGCGCAGGACGTGCCCCGGGCCGCGCATGCCGTCCTCATCGGGTGGGGCAGCGCGACCATCGAGCTGGGCCGAGAGCTGCAAGCCCGCGGTGTCGACGTCGTCATGACGACCCTGAACCCCGGCGGCGCCGCCGAGGCGGAGGCCGTGGGCCTCGCCGTGGTCCGAGGGGATCCGCTGCATTTGCACATCCTGCGCGAGGCCGGGGTGCCGTCGGCACGGGTCGTGGTGATCGCCGAGGATGAGTCGGAGAACATCGCGCGGGTGGCCGACGTCGTCCGGCCCCTCACCGCAGCCCCGATCGTGGCTCGCTCACTCGACACCGCCGACCTCGACGACTTCGCCGAGGCCGGTGTCAACCTCGTTGTGGACCCGGAGCCTGCCACCCGTGTCCGGCTCATCGACACCGTGCTCCGTCAGCTCGGCACGCACCGTCCCACCCCGTCCTCGGCCCACACCCCGATCGACACCACCCGGCTGCTCCACTACTCCTGGTCCCCGGTGGATGCTGGCTGCCCGCACGGCGCCGCGAGCCGGCCGGTACTGGCCTCATCGGAGGGGTGCGCGGAATGCCTGCGCGCAGGTGAATCGTGGGTGCACCTGCGGATCTGTCTCACCTGTGGTGCCGTCGGCTGCTGTGACTCATCGCCGGGTCAGCACGCCCGTGGCCACCACGAGCAGTCGGATCATCCGCTCGTCACGTCCGGTGAACCGGGGGAGAGCTGGGCTTACTGTTTCCTCGACGCGACGACGATCGACGAAGCGATGATCGGAGAAGCGTCGTCGCGTCCCGGGTCCCGGGGACGCGTGCCAGAGCGCCGATTCTGAGCGTGCATCCTCCCGAGAACCCGCTGACGCTGTGTCAGCGTTGCTCGATGCGCGTGCGCCACGTAGGCACTGGTGATCACCTTGGACGGCTGTTCGAGATCGGCAACATCGGGCGGGTCCGATGCAGATCAGACGGCCAGCGCACGGTTCACGACGCTGAGCCCGCGACCAAGGCGGCGGATGACCAGGTGACAAGGTGGTCGCGCCGAGTTCGCGGAGACGGCGTGGGCGGTGTCGCGGAGGGCCGCGAGAGCGGTATCGGGCGGCGGCCCCGCTGCTCGCGACGACGAGCCCGATCGCGCCGGCCACGTCCGTGGCGTCGGCCAGTGGGGCGGCGAGCCCGCACTCGCCGAGGATGGTCTCCCCACTGAAGTGCTGTCGGAACAGACAGTGTGCTCCACCTGGCAAGATCGACTTAACTAGTTGTTGTATATCTCGTGCCCATCGGGGAGGATGCGTGGGAACACTCGGTTGGCCATGGGACGGTGACGAGGTGGCGGGTCGCCCGGCGACGCGAGTACGGGCCTTATTGCACGGAGCCGGCAGTATCTTAAACCTCGCTGGCACAACGCAAAGTAGCCTATCCGGACGTGCGGTTGACACATACTTCGTAGCTGTAGATAACTATATGGATCGGGCAGGATTTCAGCTTATTGAATTAACAGCTGACACTTCTAGTGAGTGGGCGTCGCCAGCTGTTGAGTACGCGAGGTGGAGGCGTGAAGTTGGACGGATCTTCGCCGTAATTTTGAGCTTAGTAGCTGTCGCAGCAATTTTTGGCGGACTCATCTACCTTGTTGTGAATCCTTCAGTACTTTCGATATCCGTTCTAGGGCTCGCAGCCATGGCTGGCGTGGCAGTTGCCGTGGGCATTATCGATTCTGCGCAACAGCCAGCTTGGTAGTCGTAATGAAATAAACTATCGATTTGATCTCTCCTTGATAGTATAGTTCCAGTCGCCGTGAAACGCGTGCCGCTCGATGGGAATCGCCTCCTTCTGCGCGTCGGTGAGCTTTATCTTGGTGGGGTAGTCCCGGGGG
>JBBSQN010000090.1:0-21150 GCA_038257875.1 Mycobacteriales bacterium | reverse complement strand
GTCGTCGTGGCGGGGCCGGGCCACCAGCGACAGACTCGGCGGGACCTCCCAGTCCATCACCGGCAGACCCTCGGCCCGCGCCCGGTCCAACAACCCCGCCAGGGCCGTCACCGCCTGCCGCTGCCGACCCAGAGCGTCGGTGTCGGTCCTCGGGCCGGTCACGACACACCCCCCACGTCGCCGCGGGCGGCGGGGTCGGTGTCGAGGTCGGCCAGGGCCGCGTCCAGCACCGCACGCAACCGCCGCAGCTCAGCGGGCTCCAGGAACAGGTTCATCGAAGAGCTCAGCCGCGCCCCGTCGAACACGACCACGGCCGTGCCCGCTCTGACCCGCTCCTGCCAGATCTCGGTGTCGGCGTCGGGGTGGACGTTCACCGTCACAGCCGGCCCGCGGCTGTCGCTGCGACGCCGGTGAGGCGCAGGGCTGTCGGGGTCGGGGCGTCCGGGATCTACCATCGGAGGTCTCCTCTACATGTCGGTTGGTGATGGGTGGGGGAGCCCAGCCCGGCGGGAACGTCTTGGCCGAGGTCACCGCCGGGCTGGGACACAGGTGGATCAGAAGTTGGGCCCTGCGTCGACCGTGCGGGCGGACGCCGGACCCGGACCGCGGCCGCGCACCGGCCCGGGGTGCCGGTGGTCGGCGGTGTCATGACCCACCGCCGGTGACCCGGTAGTGGGCGGCGAGGGCGCGCAGCACCTCACACGGCGCGCCGATGGTGACCTCGGGCAGACAGGCACCCTCGCGCTCGCCGTCCCACGACCCGGTCAGCTCGCTGCACCCCAGACACACCAGCCCGACCCTCGGGCACGACCGCTGCCCCGCGTGCTCGCAGTCGCCGTCGACGCAGTCCGCGGCGACCACCGCGGCCGGGGCGTGCGCGCTGACCGCGACCAACAGCTGCACCGTGTAGGGGTGGCCCAGGTCGAAGTACCCGTACGACCCGGACGCCTCGGCCACCACCGCCTCCGCGACCCGCGCCGCCAGCCCCGACGCGCCCTCGTCGGCGGACAGGGCCCGGACCCGGTCGGGCACCGTGCCGGCGGCGAGGGCGGCCCGCCACCCGCACTCCAGGCACGTCGGGCCCGGGACCCGGTCGGGATCGAACACCCCGACCCGCACCGCCACCCGGACCAGGGCGCCGCACAACGCCCGTCCACACTCCCCGGTGTCGGCGGCGCGCGGCGGGTACACCCGCTCCACGCCGTGCCAGCGGCCCCCCTCGACCCCGGTCACCGGCGGATCCACATCCCGACCCCGACCCGCGGCGAACGCCGCCGCCGGCCCCGCAGCCCCGGCGCTCACGCCGCACCCTCAAACAACCCGACCACCTCGGCCGGGGCCGCCGGCGGGCTCGGCTCGACGACCCGCGGCACCCACCCGCCGAGCAGGCCCCGCAGCTGCGCGGCCATCCCCTCGGCGTCCAGCTCACCGGTCTCCCACCGACCCAGCAGCTCGTGGACTGCGGTCGGGCGGATCGACGGGTGCGGCGAGCGGCGCCGCGATCCGGCCGAGCCGCCCGGTGGGCGGGCCCACCGGCGCAGCTCCGCGATGCTGATCCCGAGCCGGGCGGCCAGGCCGGTGGGGGTGAACCCGAACTCCTCGATCAGCGCCCGCACCGCGTGCGCCCGGTCCAGGCCGGTCAGCTCCTCGCGGCGGGTGTTCTCCGCCAACATCACCACCAACGCCTCATCGACGTCGTGGTACGGCACCACCACCACCGGCACCCGCGACAGACCCGCCAACTCCGCGGCCGCCAGCCGACGGTGCCCGTGGAGCAACTCCAGCTCCACCCCACCCGCGCCACCACGGCGGTAGCGCCGGTGCGCCATCAACGGCACCAACACCCCGTCGCGGCGCACCGACTCCACCAGCCCGGACAGATCACCCAGACTGCGGCGGATGTTGCGGTGATGCACCCGAATCCGACCCGGAGCCACCAACCCCACCGCCCCGGACTCCCGCACCGGCCGCGGACACACCGGGCCGGCCATCGACTGCGCCTGCCCGACCACCGGATCACTGACCCAACCCATCGCCATGTCCTCTCCTCTTCTGCCTGGGGCTGAGTAGCCCCCTTTAAGATCATGCCATCTGTCTAGTGGGGTACGCGACGGAAGCTACGGTACCGGACCGACAGGTGTCAAGGGGGGTATGTGGCTAGTGGAGTATCGACCTCGTCCGGGCCCGTGGCCGGTGTCAAGGGGGGGCTAGAGTTGCTCGGAGGAGGTGGCGGCAGTTGCGCGACGAGGTGGGTCGGATCGCCCGGATCGAAGATCCAATTGAACTGATCAAGGCCGCCACCAGGCGGCTTAGTCAGGCACAGCGAGAGGTGACCGACCTGGCCCGCTTGCGGCGACGCAAGATCCAGGAACTTCATGATGACGGCCAGTCCTACGCTCAGATAGCTGATGCCACCGGCCTCAGCCGGGCGCGCATCCACCAGGTCCGGCATGGCGGACCGCCACCGGAGGGCTTTTTCCTGGGGTCCGGCTCCGTTGTCGTCGCTACCCCGTTGAAGGAGGACGCCATCCAGGCGCGACCCGTTGTCGCCGTGGAGGACGTAGCTGGTGCCCGGCGCCTAGGTGAACTCGCACAGTCGCTCGGGTTGGAGTTCACTTCCGAGCACCTTTCGACAGACGGCACGATCGACCTCAACAGGCGAAACCTCGTCGTCATCTGTGGGCCCCGAATCTCGCCGCAGGTTGCTGCCGTCCTCGATCAGGACGCGCACATCAAGTTTGAGCGGGCCGCCGACGGTCCGTGGACTCTCCGGGATCTCCGAACCGGCGCGGTCTACCGGTCCGGATGGGATGACAAGCCGCCGGCGCCCTACGACTTTGCGTATCTCGGCCGCCTACCTCGCCCCGACGGTGAGGGCTTGATCATAGTCTTTACCGGCATCCACCCTCCGGGAAGCCTCGGCGTTGTGCAGCTCATCACAAGCCGTCTGGGTGAGCTATACGGGAAGGTCAAGGATCGCCGTTTCTCGACGATCGTACGTACTGACTACGATCCAGGATCGCACGACCCAGTTCACGTTGACCTAGTCACGCCGTTGTATGAGCCTGACGAAGGGTAGAGCCCTATGCTAGTCAGCCTCGCGACAGAGTCGGCCCGCCATGACGCCGATAATGAGGACTTTGTAGGCGCCACCCCTAACGCGCTTGTCCTGCTGGACGGCGCAGGATCAGCCGGGGCTGACAGCGGATGCCTACACGGCGTTGCATGGTACTCGCGCCAACTCGGGGCGACGCTGCTAGGCGAGCTCGCCGCCCCACGCGCCAGCACACTCCAGCACGTGCTCCGTCAATCAATCGCCGACGTGACGAGTCGCCACGGAGGATGCTGCGACATCACGCACCCAGGGACGCCATCCGCAACAGTGCTAATTACTCGCGTTCGGGACGGCGTCCTCGAGTACCTCGTGCTCGCTGATTCCGTTTTGGTTATCGAGACGACCAGGGGAGTGAAGGCGATCAGCGACGGCCGGGAGGCGTCCGTGGGTGACCGGTATAGACACGCCCTCGAGGCGTCCCCCACAGGTAGCCCGGAACATGCTCAGGCGCTACAGGACTACATCACCGCCATGCGCTCCCACCGGAACCAACCAGGTGGGTTCTGGGTCGCGAGTGTCGAGCCAGCGGCAGCCGACGAGGCGCTCTCCGGTGAGATACCGGCGTCCGATATCAGGGCCTTAGCCCTGCTCAGCGACGGTGCAGGCAGGCTAGCCGATCCGTTCGGCCTGGCCGATTGGCCGGAGATCCTGCGAATACTCGATGAGGAGGGACCACGACGGCTGGTCCGTCAAACCCGCGAGGCCGAGCTCACCGATCAGGATCGGATGCGGTGGCCGCGAGGGAAGGTGCACGACGACGCCACCGCAGCATACGTGCGGATCTAGGTCTGTCGAGTCGGACGACTCACCGCCTGAACGGGCCGAACGGCCGTGCAAGGCGCTCTCTATGCCGGGGGGGGCGAGCCCCTCATACGCACTCGGTCTCGCCGTTCCGCTTCCCCCGGGCATGGCAGGCGAGGGGGCGGACGCCTGGGCACGGTCCGGAGTCCGGGATGTAGATCCGTCCTGGGAGATGCGGCAGTAGACCGCGGTGCGCGTCATAGGTCACATTGTCGCACGACCGCAGGCCACGGGTGTGTGCTTAAGTGCCCCTTCTCCCGAGGCCTGAGCGGCTACGCCTCCATCGGGGACCAGGGCAACGTCAAGATCACCGAATGTGTTGATCTCATCACTGAAAGTAGCAAGCCGTGAAGCAAGGCAGCGCCCTAAACATCCCCGGCTGGTTGCACTCGTGGTGGCGGTCGCTGGCGATCGCCGAATGTCGCGTGGGACCGACGTAGGGCTTTGACCAGCCGGTGGAGACTCGGCGGCCGTCGGCGACCTGCGCTGCGCAGACCTCGAAAGCGTGTGAGGTGCAAGCCTCCGTGGGTTCAAATCCCACCGCTACCGCCAGCCTCACCTCAGATGTCCACCTTAGGTGGGGTCTTCGACGGCCTACGCGATCACCACATCCGCTGCCTGTCCGGGGCGAAACCCGGCATGAGCAGCCTGGTGGACGCGTGATCGTGCAGGTCATGACCCCCACCCGGGGCGTGGTCGCCCCAGGTGGGGGTGGCTGCCGGTGGCCGCTGTCGACCGGGGGTTGTTGTTGGCATGTTGCTGCCCCCGCGGCGGTTATGGAAGGATCGCGAACATGGCTGAGGGAGAGACGACGAGGGCAGCCGTGCCCGGCCAGCCGCCGAGGCTGACGCACGAGGAGCTCCAGCGGGCCCAGGCCCAGACCTTGGCGGCACCGCGGCGACGGTACGGAATCGCCGCTCGGGTCCTGTTCATCTTGCTGGACACGCTGTATGGCAAGCCTCGCACACTGGGCAAGTTCAAGGTCCTGGAGCTGGTCGCTCGGGTTCCGTATCAGGCCTGGGAGCAGGTTGCCTTCATCGCTATTACCCACGTGCACGCAGACCCCGATATGGCGCGGCGCGTACACTCGGGGGTCGGCGAGTTCCGCGCGCAGCAGGACAACGAGATGTACCACCTGCTCATCATCGAAGAGCTGATCGCCAGGTCCGGTCAGCCACAGCCACGGATCAAGTTCTTCTGGTTGCCGCAGGTGATCGCATTTGTCTACTACCAGTTGTCGTGGTTGCTGTTCGTGGTGCGCCCTAGCTGGTCGCATCGCCTTAATGCAGACTTTGAAGACCACGCCGAGCACGAGTACATGATCATGGTCGCCGAGAACTCTGCGTGGGACAGCATACCTTTCGAATCGACGTTCGCCGCCGACTTCGGTGACTTCGCCTCGCTCGCTGACGTGTTCCGGCAGATCGGTCACGACGAGCGGGTGCACAAGCTTGAGAGCGAGGCTCAGATGTCGGAACCCCGGTTCCGCTGACTCCCCGTGACTTAAGTGTCAGAGGACCTGCTCACGCGGGCCGGGGAGTTCACTTCTGTGTCAATGCGGACGCCGCAGCGTGCTGGGCGCTTGAGCGAAGCGTTTCCGCTGGTCGTAGTGCTACTCGTGCAAAGCTGCGGCCACTACCACTCCTCGCATGGATTCGTTCGCGTCTATTGTGGGAGCAGGCATCGCGATGTTCGGGGGTTGTGGTGGCCGCCATTCTTGCCGCAACGGTTTCCACGCGCGACCTACGCGTGCGGCGTCAGCTCGAATCGACCAGGAGTTTCCCTCGATCTCATGGTTCACGCGCACAACCGGCCTCGAGACGGCGGCGAACGTGTCGGTCTTGCGGAGCAGCTTGCTGCCGTCCGACTCATTAGACAAGACAGCCCGGGCTTCAAGCTCTGCACTGCTGTCCGCCAAGAGCTCAGCAAGTTCGGTGGACGGGCATTGCGAAGCGTCCCGCACGACGACGACACGGTCGAACCATCAAACGGATCGAGCGAATAGGCCGGGAGCACGCGCGTATGGTCGCCGGACGGGTGTCGCACCAGGCGATCGCGCGCTGGCCGTCGTCCCGCTTCGTGTCGTTGTGCATGACGGCGTTGCGGGATCGTGAGCCTTCCGGTGTCCGTCGCCTGCAATTGATACCAGGTCGGAGGCTGACGATCCGCTGACCTGGGCTTTCGGCGTGGAGCGGATGACGGGAATCGAACCCGCGTGTTCAGCTTGGGAAGCTGATGTTCTGCCATTGAACTACATCCGCATTGTTCCTAGTCAGAGCCTAGCATCTCACGCTGCGTGACAGAACCGCACCGCGGGGCCTGATCCGCCGCCAGTAGGGTGGCACGGTGCTGCTGTCCGACGGTGACCTGCGCAAGGAGCTCGAGGCGGGTCGGCTGGTGCTCGACCCGTGGGACCCTGCCATGCTCCAGCCGTCGAGCGTCGACATACGGCTGGACCGCTTCTTCCGCGTGTTCCAGAACTCCCGCTACACCCACATCGACCCCGCGCAGCAGCAGGACGAGCTGACCTCGGCCGTCGAGCCCAGTGGCGACGATCCGTTCGTGCTGCACCCTGGGGAGTTCGTGCTGGGGTCGACGTTCGAGTCGGTGTCGCTGCCCGACGACCTGGCGGGGCGGCTGGAGGGAAAGGCTCTCGCCGTCGCGACGTTGGTCCCCACGCCCGATGGATGGCGGTGCATGGGTGACCTGGGTGTCGGCGACCGGGTGTTCGGGATGGACGGGCGAGCGACTGCGGTGGTGGCAGCGACCGAGGTCATGCTGGGTCGTCCGTGTTTCGAGGTCTGCTTCTCCGACGGTCAGGCGATCGTCGCAGACGGGGATCATCGATGGCTCGTCAGCACGGCGACCGCTCGCCGGCACGGCGAGAGCCCGACCGTGCTCACCACTGCCGCGATGAGCGAGCGTGTGCGGGAGGGCGGTGAGTACCGCCACCACGTCGCGCTGGCGCAGCCGGTCGCGTATCCCGAGCGGGAGCTGCCGATCGAGCCCTACGCGCTCGGCACCCGGCTCGGTGCAGGCGCCGGTGATACGGCGGAGGACTCCACACCCGTCCCCGCCGACTACTTGCAGGCCGGGACGGCTCAGCGGCGTGCGCTGCTCCAGGGGTTGATGGACTCCGGTGGCTACGTCGACCCATCCGGGCGGTGCGAGTTCGTCGACATGCGTGAGGGGCTTGCCGACGCGGTCGTGGAGCTTGCGGGGAGCCTGGGCCTGCGGCCGGTCAAGGGCAAGAAGCGCGTGACGTTCCGTGGCGTCGAGCACGGCGCCTTCCAGGTGACGTTCACCCCAGAGCTGCCTGTGCTCCATCGGTGTCGTGCCGTCGTCGACGTGCGCCCGGTCGCCACCCAGCCGGTCCGCTGCATCCAGGTGGCTGCGGAGGACGGCATGTTCCTCGTCGGGCCGACGTTCATCCCGACGCACAACTCGAGCCTGGGCCGGTTGGGGCTGCTGACGCACTCGACGGCGGGCTTCATCGACCCCGGATTCACCGGGCACATCACCCTGGAGCTGTCCAACGTCGCGAACTTGCCGATCACACTGTGGCCCGGGATGAAGATCGGTCAGCTGTGCCTGTTCCGGCTGTCCAGCCCAGCGCAGCGGCCCTACGGCAGCGCCGGCGTCGGTTCCCGTTATCAGGGGCAGCGGGGGCCGACGCCGTCTCGGGCACACCTGAACTTCCATCGTGTCGATACCCGGCGCTGAGTTCGCGAGCACACCCGGGCCGTGGCGAGTGCCTGCCAACAGAAATCCCTGGCATCCGATGGGAATTGGCACGAACGGTGGATTTGCAGCGAGCAGCTGGCCGGTAGCCTTCGCCGGGATGGAACCGCGACCTGACCCCCCGCGTCCATGGCTGCCTGCGATGCGCCCACCGGTTCCCCCGCCCGCCGTGCCCGAGCCCCCCCCGCCCATCCCGGAGCCGTCCCCCCCTCCTGACCGCCGCCCGTTCAGCTGGCGACGCCTCACTCGCTCCCGCCGTGGCGCCGTGGGGCTGGCGATCGTTGCCGCCGCGCTGCTGCTCTGGCCGTTCGCGGGCTGGTCGTGGATTCCCTGGCTGGCCGGGTTGGGAACGTTGCTGCTGTTGCGGCTGTTGCGGCTGGACGGGTTGCTGCGCGGCTGGGACGTACACGTCGCCGGGCTGGCCGTCGTCGTCGGGCTGATGTTGAGTACCGGGCCGTGGGCCTGGGCCTTTGGGGCGAGCATCGGGGTGCTGCTGGCCGGGTTCGCCCAGCTGCCGTGGTGGCGGCTCGCTGCAGTGGGTGCGGTGCTGTGTGTGCTCTCAGGGGTGGGATTCTGGCTCTCGACCCTCGAAGACGCCGAGGTCCAACGGCAGATCCAGGCCCGTGCCGGGGACTCCCTACGCGTTCAGATGGGTGAGGCACGCCCGGCCAGGGTCTTTCCTACGATGCTCCGGTCGGTGGAGCTCGATGACCCCGACCCGATCTGCCGGCTGCTCACAGACCCGGCTGAGGAAGAGCTGCTCCGCGCGGTTCCGGCCCCGGACTGCTCGGCTGCCGTTACCGAGCTGCATCGCCGATCGAGTTCGATGGCCGAGTTCAATGAGGACTCGCTGCCCGAACCGCTGACGACGGTTGACGGGAAGTGGTTCGTCGACGGCTGCGACACGATGTGGGCGAGTGCCGCGGGACGTGAAGTTGGACGCGTCGCTGTCGGCCAGACCAACCCGTCGGTGCAGCGATTCGCCGTCATCGGCTTCGCCCACTGCTGACTGACAGCTCGAACGACCCGTCGAGATGGCGGTCAGCTGCGTGCTTCGCCCGGCCCGGCCTCTGCCTCCACCGCAGGGGTGGCGCCGTTGGTGGTCGGGTCGCCGCGCTTCACGGCGGTCAGGAGCATCTGCGACACGTCCTGTACCTGGACGTTCTCCCCGGTGCCCGCTCCCTGCATCTCGGTGACACCATCGCTGATCATCGTCCGGCAGAACGGGCAGCCGACCGCGATGGTTCCGCCCACGCTCTCGTCGGAGTCCGCAGCGGCGCCGGTCAGGGTGTCGATCGCCTCCTCGGTGCGGTTGAGGTTCACCCGCTGCCCGATCCGCTCCTCCATCCACATCCGTGCACCGCCGGCGCCGCAGCACATGGAGCGGTCGGCGTGCCGGGGCATCTCGGTGAGCGTGGCGCCCGCCGCGTTCACCAGCTCGCGCGGCTCGGAGTAGATCTCGTTGTGTCGCCCGAGGTAGCACGGGTCGTGGTAGGTGACCGGCGCGGCCGTGTCCTCCGCAGGTGCGGCGACCGGCACCAGCTTGCCCTCGCGCACCAGCGTGTTGAGCAGCTGGGTGTGGTGCACGACCTCGTAGTGCCCGTCGAGTTGCGGGTACTCGCGGCCGAGGGTGTTGAGGCAGTGCGGGCAGGTCGTCACGATCTTGCGGGTACCGGGTTCGCGGCCCTCGAACACGGTGTTGAGGACCTCGACGTTCTGCTGCGCCAGCATCTGGAACAGGAACTCGTTCCCCGAGCGCCGTGCCGGGTCACCGGTGCAGGTCTCCTCCGGGCCGAGGACGACGTAGCGGACGCCCGCGCGGTGCAGCAGCTCGGCGGTGGCCCGGACGGTCTTGCGCTGGCCGTCGTCGAACGCCCCCGCGCAGCCGATCCAGAACAGGTACTCGGTGTCGGCCGCCAGCTCGCCGTCGTAGACGGGTACCTCGAAGTCGAGGCCCTTGGTCCAGGCCAGGCGGTCCTTCGCGTTCTGGCCCCACGGGTTGCCCTTGTTCTCCAGATTCTTGAACAGCCTCCCGAGCTCAGAGGGGAACTCCGACTCGATCAGTACCTGGTGGCGGCGCATGTCGACGATGTGGTCGACGTGCTCGATGTCCACCGGGCACTGCTCCACGCACGCCCCACAGGTGGTGCACGACCACAGCACGTCCGGGTCGATGACCCCGCCCTGCTCCAGAGTGCCGACCAGCGGCCGTGTTGCCTGGTCCGGGCCCGACCCGCGCACCCGCTCGTAGCCCGACTCGGGTACCCCGTGCTGCCCGTCGGAACCGTCGGCCGTCGCGGCGGCGAAGTCGACGGCGCCCTCCTCGGGGGCGTCCTTGCCGCCGATGATGTAGGGGGCCTTTGCGAGCAGGTGGTCACGCAGGTCCATGATCACGAGCTTGGGTGAGAGCGGCTTGCCGGTGTTCCAGGCCGGGCACTGGCTCTGGCAGCGACCGCACTCGGTGCAGGTCGCGAAGTCCAGCATGCCCTTCCAGGTGAAGTCCTCGATCTTGCCGCGGCCGAACACCGCGTCCTCGTCCGGGTCCTCGAAGTCGATCGGCGTGCCGTTCGACTCCATGGCGGGCAGCGGGCCCAGGGCCTTCGGGAAGCGCTTGGCCGAGACGTTGATCGGCGCGGTGAAGATGTGCAGGTGCTTCGAGTAGGCGATGATCACTGTGAAGGCGAGCATCACGCCGATGTGCAGCAGCAGCCCGACGCCCTCGACCACCTCGAGCGTGCCCGCGGACAGGCCCGACAGCAGGTCGCCGACGCCGAGCGAGACGAACGCTCCCGACTCGTAGGGCAGGTGACCCAGCGCCGAGGACGCGCCCCGGAAGACGAACATCGTCCACAGCACGTTGAAGATCATGAACAGGATCAGCCACGCGCCGCCGTCGTGACTGCCGTAGAACCGCGACTCGCGCGCCAGGCGCTCCGGGGCGTTGCGCAGCCGGATCACCGCGAACACGCCGAGCGAGACGAGGGCGGCCACGGCGATGGCGTCCTGCGCGAACCCGAGCACCGGCCAGCGGCCGACCAGCGGGAGGTGGAAGTCGGTGTCGAACAGCGCGCCGTACGCCTCGAGGTAGACCGTGATAAGGATCACGAAGGCCCAGAACGTGAAGAAGTGGGCAAGACCCGGGATCGACCACTTCAGCAGCCTGCGCTGCCCGAAAACCTCGACGAGCTGCACCCGGACGCGCCGGCCCAGCCCCTCGGTGCGGTCCGCAGCCGGTTGCCCGGATCTGATCAACTGGTAGATCCAGAGGGCGCGACGGCCGGACACCGCCACGGCGATCACGGTCATCGCCAGTCCGATGATGAGCCTGACAACCACGGCTTCCTCCCAGCGTTCGGCGCGCGCGCCGTCCGAGGGGCAGGGTAAACCGCTGCTCCCTCCTGCCCTGCCGGTGCGTCCCAGCAGATCAGGCCCAACTTACCCGTCGGTAACGACGGAGCGCGATATGTCGACGCCTTGGCCGCGGAAGTGTGATCACTGTCCGTGAATCCAGCCGCTTTGTGCTCAATCGGTACAGAACGCTCACCAGCGAGGACGGGAGAAAATGGATAGTTCTGCATCCTTCGGCCGGGGGTCAAAGGGTGCTGTCCAGCCGCTGCGGAGCTGAAGCTAGAGTACTACCGACCGCGACGGTTCTCTGCTCGCGGTATCATCGGCGCCCCGCGTCAGCCCCCTCCACTGCTGGGAGACGGTGGAGGTGGAGGATCTGTGTGGGTTCCGGGCAACCTTGTGATCTCCGCAGCCTCGGAAGCTCCGTCTCCTGAGGCTGGGTCTCCTGAGACTGGCTGGTCGCTCGGTGCCTGGCTACTGCGCGCTGCTCGTTGACGCGAGTTGTCAGGATACTCGGGATCGGGTGCAGTACCCGACCTGCAGCGAGGAGATCATCTCGGTTCTTGCCGCCGCTGTCCCAGATGTAGCGGATGAACCTCAAGCTCAGCCAGAATCGTAGCAATCCAGCCAAGGTTGCCGCCGCCGCGAGGATCCATGCCTCCATACAGCAAGTTGGCGCCGGGGAAGGCGCCTCCTACATAGAAGCATGAGGAAGCCAAAAAGTCACTATGTTACCGACAAGTAGGTTGTCGTCTCAACGCGCTGGCTGTGGAGGGCCGTCCGACGCTCACGCTCTGCTTGCACCCAGGAACTGATCACCAGGTCCTCCATCTCGCGCTGACCAGGGGAAATCGAGTGAACAGCCGCCTGCTTGTGGGCTCCTGGCGTGCTCGTACGGCGGGGCGATCGATGTACTCTGTGTCACCTCTGTCTGCTCATCGGGCGACCTACTATGATGCGGCGAGTCAGCATGGTCTACTCGTCGCCGTGTGCGCCGAGGCGACCGGTCGGGTGTCCACCAGCCCGAGGACGTCGAGGTACACGGCAGCCTCGGGCTGACAGCCCCCACAAGAAGGAGCCGTCATGACCGGACCCGAGATCCTTGCGCTGTGGCATGCCCAAGGTGTGTCGTCCGGGCCGCTGCAGGGTTGGATCCAGAATAACGTGATCCCGCTCATACTGCTGAGTATTGCGATCATACTGTTATGGATCGGTGGGCGAGGTGACAACGCGGGTGTCGCGCGGCGCAGCGTGGGGCTCATCGTCGGTCTGGTGGCGCTGGGCATTGCCGTCTCGGGCAACGGACCGGAGATCGGTAGCTTCCTGGCCAGTCTCATCACCGGGTGACGGGCGTGCTCGTCCGTACAGATGATGAGGTGTACCGCGTCGACGCCGTCTGGTTGGGTCCGCCGCGTGCCACGTTCCCGTGGCGTGCGCGGTATGTCAGCTACGGTGTCGGGCTGCTCGTGGTGGTCGCTGTCATGTTCGTGCAGCGGCGGGTGGGGATCGGGCTGGACTTCTTCTCCGTGGCGTGGGCTCTCGTGATCACTGTCGTGGTCACGCGTTTCCTCGGTCAGCGCATCGACTACGAGCGTCCGCTCGGGCAGGTGGTCGCGTTGTTCCGCCACGAGATCACCGGGCCGCGGGCGCGTACCGCGGTGGCCGGTGGTGAGGTCCGGTCGGGCCACGTGCGGGTGGGTCCGGTCGTGCGGTCCCGGACCTCCTCGAAGCCTCGCCCGAAGCGGGGTCGGGTGCGGGTCGAACGCCGGAAGGGGCGGGCACGTGCCACGACGTGACACGGCACGCGAGGGTGCTCCCGCCGGGGAGCGACGCGGCCGGGGTCGTGGTCGAGCGCTCGCGGGGGAGGCGGGCCTGCCCAAGTACGTGCCCGACATCGCGTTGCGCTCCATCGAGGGGCATCTGACGCGTACCGGTGGCCAGGTGATGGCCTGGTACCGGCTCGCCGCGCAGGCCTGGAGCTTCCGCAGCGACTCCCAGCGTGAGGTGCTGATCCGTCAGATCGCCGCGCAGCTCGGTGAGCTGCAGGGCCGGTGGGTGCACCTGCGGGTCACGACCCGGCCCTATCCGGTGCACATGTGGGCGGAGTCGTTCGACAACAACGCGCTCGGCCGGATGCCCGACGTCGCCGGCGCGCTGGGCTGGGACGGGTTCCTGGAGGGTGAGCAGCGTCACCTGATGGGTCTGTCGATGTCGGACAAGGAGGTGTTCCTCGGGGTCGAGGTCTCCGGGCGCAGCATGCTCGACCGGTGGGTCGAGCGGGCCGCGCCGGTGCTGGGTCGGCTGGCTCCGGCGGCGGTGCGCGCCGAGCTGGCCGCGCTCTCCTCGGAGGTCGGCCACCTCGACGCGCTCGTCGCCGGCAGCGGTCTCGACGCCATGCCCGCCACCGCCGACGACCTCGCCTGGCTGATGCACCGCTCGTGCGCCCTGGGGCTGCCCGCGTCGCGCACGTTCTCCACCGTGCCCGGCGGGGTCAACCGCTGGGAGACCGAGGACCTCGCCGCGTTCACCGACGGCGTCGAGATGTACCAGGAGCCCTACGCCCCGACGGTGCAGGTGGTCGGGCGGATCCGCTCGCAGACCGTGTCGCGCAACGTCGCGGTGCTGTCGGTCGGGCTCATGGAGGGCCTGCGCATCCCCGAGGTCGACGACCCGTGGATGCAGCACTCCGACCGGCTGCCGTTCCCGGTCGAGTGGTCGGCACGGATGTACATCCGCAAACCGGAGGAGGTGGCCGGGGAGCTGCAACGCCAGATGGGCAAGGTACGCAGCCAGATCCGGCATTACACCCACGACCACGACCTGGATCCGCCGATGTCGCTGGCCCGGCAGGCCGACCAGGTGCTGGAGGTCGAGGACGAGCTCACCAGCGGACTCACCCAGCTCAACACCCGGCTCTACGGGTGGTGGCGGATCGCGGTGTCGGGCAAGGACGAGGCGGAGGCGATCAGCCGCGCCCAGCAGGTGCTCGACGGGTACCGGCCCAAGGTGCAGATCGAGCACCCCGAGGCGCAGTACCGCTATGCCCGGGAGTTCATCCCCGGGGAGCCGCTCGCCTCCACCGCCTATCGCCGCCGCGGCTCGGTCACCTGGGCCGCTGCCGCCGTGCCGGCGGCCACCGCCTCGGTCGGCGACCGGCGCGGCATCATGCTCGGTGAGACGTGCACCGCGACACGGCGGCCGGTCGCGTGGGACCCGTGGCTGGCCCAGGAGGTCCGGCGGGCGTCCGGGCTGACCGCGGTGGTCGGCGGTTTGGGATCCGGGAAGTCGTTTTTGACCGGGTTGATCGTCTACAAGACGTTGCGGGCGGGGGCGCGCTGGACGGTGCTGGACCCGTCGGGTCCGCTGGCCGAGCTCACCCGGCTGCCGGAGCTGGCTCCGTTCTCC
The DNA here is from genome assembly GCA_038257875.1 of Mycobacteriales bacterium. GTDB lineage: Bacteria > Actinomycetota > Actinomycetes > Mycobacteriales > Pseudonocardiaceae > Pseudonocardia. The sequence goes on along the minus strand of JBBSQN010000090.1, from coordinate 6,740 downwards.
CGGCACATCAACCTGTTGCGGGCCGATCCCGGCATCCTCAACCCGTACCGGGTGGTGGCCGAGCCGCGCCCGGAGCATTTCCTCGATGAGGAGGACCCCGAGCGGGCGTGGCGCCGGGAGCGTTCCCTCGCCGCGGCCACCCGCCGTCGGCTCGTCCTCGACGTGCTCACCGGCCTGCTCCCTTTCGACGTGGCCCGCCAGCCGCACACCCGGATCGTGCTGCTGCGCGCCGTGCGTGAGGTGGGCGGGGCACCCGACCGGCACCCGGGCCAGGTCATCGACGCGCTGCGCCGCCACGCCCGCGACGGCGAGGACCACTCCGGGGACGTCGCGGACTTCCTCGCCGAGCGTCGCGAGCTTCCGCAGGCCGCGCTGCTGTTCCCGGACACCTCCCGCGACGACCCGTGGCAGGCCGACCGCGACTACCGGCTCACCGTTCTGACCATGCAGGGGATGACCCTGCCCCGCCCGGGCAGCCCCCGCGAGGAGTGGACCGACAGCGAGTCGCTGGCCGTCGAGCTGCTCAACCTCGCCTCCTGGCTCACCCAGCGCACGATCTACGACGCCGACCGCAACCTCCGCAAGGGGGTGGCACTCGACGAGACGCACTTCCTGTCCCAGGTGCCCACCGGCAAGGTCCTCATCGACCGGCTCGCCCGGGACTCCCGCAAGTTCAACGTCCGGGCGCTGTTCGCCTCCCAGCTCGCCGGTGACCTGCTGCGCGTGTCGGGGTTCGCGTCGCTGGTCAACGCCGTGTTCGTCGGGCGTACCGACGACGACGAGGCCCAGGGTGAGGCGCTGCGGCTGCTGCGCGTGCCGACCGGGGTGGGCTATGAGCAGATGCTCGGCACGCTGTCCCCGCGGCCCCGCCACGACGACCGGCCCGACGACACGCCACGGCAGTTCGTGTTCGCCGACGGGCACGGCGGCGTGGAGAAGATCCGCATCGACCTCGAGGCACCGCACCTCGAGCACGTGCGTGAAGCGCTCGACACCAACCCCGACGCCAGCCGCGTCTCCGCCCGGGGTGTGCCCGCGACCACCGCCCCCGCCGCACTGCGGGCGCCCGACGAGCCGGTCCCGCGCGGGCCCGGCACTATCCACCACGATCTCGACGAGGAGCTCACCGATCTCGACCCGGACGGCCTTCTCGGCGCTGGCCGAGCGCACGCCGACACCGCGTCGACCCACGGCGTCCTGCTCGGCAACGGTTCCGCTGCTCCGCGCGGTGCCGCCGCACACCCGGGATCGGTACCGCCGGCTGAAGCCGAGCTGTTCGACGACGAGGATCTCGACCTGCTGGGGGACGTCGACGCCGGTGACCTCGACGCCGACTACCCGGTCGGTCCTGCCGCGAATGGTCACCCCACCACGCAGCCCCAGGATCGGGTTCGCGCGCCAAGGGAGACCGTTCGGTGATGCCGGCAGAGGTGCCGGCGGGAGCCGGCTGGCTGCCGGTCGCCCTGGTGTTGGCCGTCGCGGTCCTGGTCGGCCTACACCGTCGGCGCCGGGCGCGCGGCGACGCACCGCCGCGCCGGCGGGTGTCCCTGCTGATCGTGGCGGGGATCGTCGGGGGATCGGTGCTGATCGGGCAGCCTGCGTTCGCGCAGCCGTTCGACTGCAAGGAAGCGCCGGAGCCAGACCGGCCGGGCACCGGGCTGGTCGGTTCGCTGGATCCGCCGCGAGCCTCGGGCGGGGTGGAGGGAAGCGTCTACCGGGAGGTCGGGTACGCCGGGCTCGTCTGGCACAACTATGACCTCGGCTGTGCCGGGTCCGCAGTGCTCGACCCGGCCACCACTACCGACACGTGGCTGGGCAACCAGACGTTCAACGTCGCGAAGTTCGTCGTCGGCGGGGTCAACTGGGCGCACTACCTCATCGCCGACGGCGGCGAGCTGCTCTCCCCGCTCGACGGGTTGATCAGCGACGGCACCCGCGCGATGTATGACGTGGCGTTCACCACCTGGATCGGCCCGGTGCTGCTCGTGCTTGCCGCGCTGCTCCTGGTGCTCGCGCTGCGCGGGGACCTCGCGCGGCAGGCCCAGCGTGCGGGGTTCGCCGCGCTGGCGCTCTTGATCGGTTCGGCGGCCTACCTGGCGCCGGTGGACTGGGCCAAGGCCGCCGACGGCCTGCTGCTCGACGGCGTCACCGCGATGCAGGACGGGTTTCTCGACCAGGTCGGTCTCGGCGACCGCGACACCTTGCCGACAGTGCTCGTCGACCAGGTGATCTATCAGAACTGGCTGCGCGGCGAGTTCGGCTCTCCGGAGGTACCGCAGGCCCAGGAACTGGGCCGCGACCTCCTGCGCGCGCAGACGTTCACGATCAACGAGGTCGACGAGCGCCAGGACACGCTGGAGCTGGCCGAGCAGAAGAAGGCCGACTTCGCCGCCGTGGCCGAGCGGATGGGCGACCGCTACCCCTTCTTCCAGGGGAAGTCGGGCAGCCGCGTCGGCATCGGCGTGCTGTCGGTGGTGCAGACGCTGTGCATCGCGCTGTTCCAGCTGCTGTCCAAGGTGCTCGTCCTGGTCGCGATGCTGCTGCTGCGGCTGCTGGTGATGACCGCGCCCGTCGTCGCCGTGGTGGCCGTGCTCAAGCCCGAGATCCTCCCGGCGCTGCTCCGGGTGGGAGGCGCGGCGATCGTCAACGCGCTCGTCGTGGGGGCGCTGGCCGGGCTGCACGCGCTACTGGTCGTGTCGCTCTTCCGGCCCGGGGCCGGCATCGACCTGTGGCTCGCGCTGCTCGTCACAGGGGTGGTCACCGTGGTCATGTGGGCCGTGGCGCGCCCGTTCCGGCGGCTGGTGTCGATGGTGTCGCTCACCCGGGAGCAGTTCGGCGGCATCGTCCCGGGCGCCGGCACCGGGCCGATGTCGCGGGCCTGGCAGCGCCTGCGCGGCGGCAGCCCGGCCGACGACCGGCAGACCCGGTGGTGGGACGCGCGACGCGGCACGGCGGGTACCTCCGGCATCCCGGACGGGGGGCGTCCCGAAGTCGAGAGCGAAGCCCGCATCCCCGCCCAGTCGAGCGCCCGGCCGCCCCGGCGGCGGACGGAGATCGAGGTGCCGTCCTCCCCGACGCTCGTCCCCGCCGCCCGCCGCCCGGCGTTGCCCGCGAGCCGGGGTGGGGCCGGTGGGAGTGGTGGGATGCCAAGCTGGGCCGAGCCGGACGAGGTGGACGAGCGCGTGATCTACCGCAGACCGGACGCGGTACCGGTGCGCCCCGGCGGCGCGCGTCCGGTGCAGGCGGAGCTGGTGGACGGCGTGCCGGTCTACCGCATCTACCGCTCGCGGTCGATGCAGGCTGCCTACAGCCCGAGTGGTGGGCGCAGCCATGCCGATTAGATCGCCACGCGGGCGGGCCGCCGCCTATCGCGCGCTCTGGCAGTGGCCGTTGCGGTCACCGGCCCGCCTCGCCGTGACGGCGGTGACCGTCGTCGCCGTGGCGGTGGGCATGAGCACCGCCGTCGGCGCCCTCGGCGGCGGTGCGTCGAGCGGCGGGGTGCTGGCCGGGCTCGCGCCACCCCCCGATCCGGGGGCAACCGCCGCTCCCCGCACGCCGCGCACCGAGGCGCCCAACCCGGCCGTCGCGCCCGCGCCCACGGCACTGCCACCGGTACCCGCGCTGGAGCCGAGCACGCTCCCACCTGCCCAGGCGCCTGCGGCGGCCCTCGACGTGGCGGCGCGCTGGGCCAACGCCTGGGTCCGCCCCCCGGCCGGACCCACCGCCCAGCAGTGGCTCGAGGGCCTGCGCTCCACCACCACCGAGGAGTATCTCGGAGTGCTGAGCGGAGTCGATCCCGCGAACATCCCCGCCGAACGGGTCACCGGCGAGCCCCGGCCGGTGCGGGTCGCCGAGCGCTCGGTGCAGGCGGAGGTGCCGACCGACACGCTGACGCTGCTCGTGCTCGTCGTGAACACCGAGACCGGCTGGCTGGTCGCCGGCTACGACCGGGTGTGACCGAGGGTGCGAGGCGCGCCATGATGCCATTGCGGCCGCTCCGGCTCCTCGTCCCCTTCGTCGCCATCGCGGCCGCGCTCGGTCTGTTCCTCGGCATCGGGTTCGTCGCGTTCAGCACCGGCAGCGGGGGCGGAGCGGTCTTCGCGTTCGGAGCGTGCGACACCGGGTTGCGGTCGCCGTCCGGTGGGCTCGCCCCCGGCCGGGTCGGCACCCGTGCCGGTGACCTGAACGAGGAGCAGCAGCGCAACGCCGCCACGATCATCGGCGTCGCCCGCGACATGGGCGCGCCCCCGCGGGCCTGGCTCGTGGCCCTCGCGACGGCGATGCAGGAGTCCACCCTGCTCAATCTCGGCTACGGCGACCGGGACTCGCTGGGGCTGTTCCAGCAGCGGCCGTCGCAGGGGTGGGGATCACAGGCGCAGGTCACCGATCCCGTCTACAGCACGCGGACGTTCGTCGATCGCCTGCTGGGCGTGCCCGGGTGGGACACCCTTCCGGTCACCGCGGCCGCCCAGATCGTGCAGCGTTCGGCGTTCCCCGACGCGTACGCCAAGTGGGAGGGTCTGGCGGCCGAGCTGGTGCAGCAGTTGGCGGGCGTAGCGAACCCGGCCGCCGCGTGCGCGCCAGCCGTCCTCGCCGAGGGGGTGGCCGCGACCGCGATCTCCTTCGCCCTCGACGAGCTCGGCAAGGCCTACGTGTGGGGCGCCACCGGACCGAACACCTACGACTGCTCCGGGCTCATGCTGCGCGCGTTCCAGGTCGCCGGGATCAACCTGCCGCGCGTCTCCCGCCAGCAGTTCTACGCGGGTGGACACCTGCCGGTCGAGCAAGCTCAAGCCGGTGACCTGCTGTTCTACGCCACCGACCCGTCCGATCCGGCAACGATCCACCACGTGGCGCTGTACCTGGGCAACGGGCAGATGGTCGAGGCGCCCTACACCGGGGAGTCGGTTCGGATGCGACCGGTGCCGTGGGATTATGCGGAACTCGTGCCGCTGGCCACTCGCCCGGGCACCACACCGAACCGCGCCTGAACCTCCGTCGCGGTCGGCGTCGAAGTACGAGCAGGAGTAGCAATGCCGTCCGAGTTCCCCGTCCTGGCATCGACCACGCCGGTGCAGGACTACCTCGACCGGCCCTCGCGGGGGGCCACCGTGGATCATCTGGTGGTGCCGCGGTCGCTGGCGCAGTCGATGCCGTTGCGCTGGCAGCAGGTGTTCGTCGGCCTGCTCGCCGACCTGCACGACGCCTACGGCCACCTGCCGTGGCCCGACTACCAGGTCATCCCCAGTCGCTGGGAACGGCTGGTCGACCTCGACGAGGAGCAGCTCGCGGAAGCGGGTTACGTCGCGGACCTGGCTCCGGACGGGACGCTGGAATACCGCGACGCCGCCGACAACGTGGTCGACGCTACCCACCACCGGGTGTTGGCGGCGGTGACCGACCCCCTGCCCCCCGCCGCGGCCGGCCGCGTCGAGCCCCGCCCCGCCCCGCCGCTGTAAGCGCGCCTGCGGGCTCGTGATCGCCACCAGATGTACGTTATCGCCCCGCGGAAGGCGTTCACGTAGATCTCGCGGCGATCTTGGCGCTGCACCGCGCAGATCAGGGTCCGATCAGCTCACGGATAACGCCGCCGACATGGTCATGACGGTCGGGGTGCAGCTCGGCGACCAATTCAACGAGGCGCCGACGGGCGACCCAGACAAGACGATCAAGGTGCGTAGTGCCGGCATCGACGATGGGTTCGCGGTAACTCCCAGACCTGACCAAAGCGCACCGTCGGCGACCCGTGTAGGGGAGAGCGTGGTGACGGAGCACTCACCGACGCCCCGCGGCGTCGTCGGACCCGGGATCGTCGAACGCAGCCAACGCCCGACGCTGCCGCGCGTCCATCAACGCGTCTTCCTCCGCGTCGGTGTACAGCGGCGGCCGCGCGTCCTCCTCCGCCCGAGCACGCAGCGCCGTCGCCAGCGTGACATGCTGTCGGATGGCCGACTGGACCCAGTCCGAGAGAGTCGTACCCGCAGCCGCAGCCGCCGCACGCGCGTTCTCCGCAAGACCGTCATCGAGTCGAACAGCGATCTGCTCAGGCATCAGGCCAGCATCCCACTACGCCATGCGCGACGCATCCCGGGCCCCCGTCCCAGCCTCGACGGCTAGGCATACCCCTCGACGTTCACAGCCCGCTGCCCACGCACGCCACTAACCGTTACCATTTTGTTGCAAACTTACGGTGTCGCACCACTGCACTGACTGGGACAATGTGACACGTCTCACAAAATCAGTCTGTAACTGCGGGGGGAGCAAGATAAGCTTCGTTCTGGCACGGCAGAAGGCTGGCGCCTCCTAAGAGGACACCGGCCCCTGTCAGCCGCGTCAGCGAATGACGATCGTGACCAGCTCCGTCAAGCTAGCCACGATCCGAAGGGCCGCGATGATGGCGCGAGCTACAAGCTCGGTCATCTCGCGGTCCTTCTTCTTGCACCCCTCGGGCTCACACACTCCCAACGGGGACCACCTCCCAATCCCAGAAACAGACCCGGGCCATCCGCGTCCACGTAGCCCGCAGATGATCAAACTGGAGAAGTAGTCAGACAAAGAGTAACCGCGATTCCCCCGCAACACCCAGTCCATACGAAGAATACTAATAAGAATGTAAGTTTCTGGACCATGATTGTTGGTTCTGCTATCGGGTGATGTACGCAAGGTGTGGATCTCCGAAGAAACCTCGAACGACGTTCGGGAGTCGCTGTAGACGGAGAAGGGCTTCTTTGGCGATGCTC
>JBBSQN010000089.1:0-21857 GCA_038257875.1 Mycobacteriales bacterium | reverse complement strand
ACGTCATCGAACGGACGATCGCCAACTTCAAGACCTGGCGAATCCTGCACACCGACTACCGTCGCCCGATCACCACATTCCAGGAGACCATTTCCACTGTCGTCGCCTTGCATTTTTATACATACGGCTGAATAACCCTCAAAGATCACAACATGTTCGTCGCTGTGCTCCGAGGGTTGACACGCTGCCCGGCCAGGGCGGCCAGGAGGTCCCCGATCGCGTCGAGGCTGTGCGCGCTGACCACCTCGTCGCAGTAGGGCCACGCGGCAGCCATGCCACCGACCAGGGGGCGGTAGCCCTCGTGTCGCGTCCGCGGGTTGGCCCACACGATCCGGTGCGCGACCCGCCGCAACCGCGCCATCTCCCGACCGACCAGCGCCGGGTCGCCGGTGTCCCAGCCGTCGGACAGGATCAGCACCACCGCGCCGCGGGCCATGCCGCGGCAGCCGTGACCGTCGTTGAACCGGCGCAGCGCCTCCCCGATGCGGGTGCCGCCGGACCAGTCCGGGGCCAGCCGCGCCGCCCGCTCCAGCGCGACGGCCGGCTTCTGCCGGACCAGCTCGCGGGTGAGGCGGGTCAGCCGGGTGGCGAAGGTGAACACCTCGGCGCGCTCGGCACCCGCTGCGGCGTAGAGCAGCTGGAGGAGTGCGCGGGCGTAGGGCTCCATCGAACCGGAGATGTCGCAGAGCACCACGAGCCGGCGCGGCCGGCGCCGGGCCACGCGCCGGGCGAGCACCACCGGGTCACCGGCGGTGTGCCGCGCCGCGCGCAGCGTCCGGCGCAGGTCGATGCGGGTGCCGTGGGCCGCACGGCGGGTGCGGCGGGACCGGCGCAGCGGGGTCGCGACGCGGAAGGCGCGCATCGCCTCGACCAACCGGGTCAGCTCCTCCGGCGACAGGGTGTCGAACTCACGGGCCGCGAGGCGCTCGGCGGCAGCGGCGGCGACGGCCGGGAGCGCGACGTCCCGGCTCGGTTCCGGGCGCGCGCGTTCGGCTGCCCTCGTTCGTAGCCCTCCGCCCGTCGCGTCCCCGGCCATTCGGGGGGCAGGGATCGCGGGAGCGTCGGCGAGGGCCGGGGAGTTCGGGTCCCCGCGCGGCCCCGACTCGTCCACCAGACCGCCGAACACCGCACCGAACACGCGGTCGAACGCCGGGATGTGGGCCGGATCGGACACCATCGTGACGCGAGCACACCAGTACAGCCGCACCGTGGTCGTCGGCTCCACGGTGACCACGGCCCGGGCGAATCGCGCAGCGTGCTCGACCCCCACCGGCACCCCCGCCTCCCGGCACAGCGCGGCGAACCGCGCAGCCACCCCGGCCAGGGCCCCGGAGGTGGGATCAGACACGGGCGATCAGCGTGGTGAGGCCAGCCTTGTGGGCTGCCTGGGTGTCCTCGTCGTACTTGAGGACCGCGCCCAGCGTGCGTTGGGCGGCGTGCTCGTCCAGCTCCGTGATCCCGAGGACGTGCAGGGCCGTGGCCCAGCTGATCGCCTCGGCCACCCCGGGCGGTTTGTACAGTTCCAGGCCGCGGAACCGCACCACGGCGGCGGCGACCTGCTCGGCCAGCCACCCGGCCGCCTCCGGCACCCGACGATGGATGATCTCCTCGACGCGCCGCTGGCCGGGGTAGGCGATCCAGTGGTAGAGGCAGCGGCGCTTCAGTGCGTCGTGCAGGTCGCGGGTGCGGTTGGAGGTGAGCACCACGATCGGCGGGACCCGCGCGCGGCGCGTGCCGAGCTCGGGGATCGTCACCGCCGACTCGGCGAGCACCTCGAGCAGGAACGCCTCGAACTCGTCGTCGGCACGGTCGATCTCGTCGATGAGCAGCACCGCCGGGCGCGGCCCGGGATGGGTGAGCGCGGCGAGCACCGGGCGGGCGAGCAGGTAGTCCTCGGTGAACAGGTCGGAGTCCGCGAGGTGCTCGCCGCGGGACTCCGAGGTTCGGATGGCCAGCAGCTGGCGCGGGTAGTTCCACTCGTAGAGCGCCTCGGACGCGGTGAGGCCCTCGTAGCACTGCAGGCGCAGCAGCGGGGTGGCCAGCGCGGCGGCCAGCGACGTCGCCGCCTGGGTCTTGCCGACACCCGGCTCCCCCTCCAGCAGGATCGGCTGGCCCATCTGCACCGCCAGGAACAGCGCCGTGGCCAGCGCGTCGTCGGCCAGGTAGCCGGCGTCGTCCAGCGCGGCCGCCAGCGCATCGACATCCCCGGCCCCCGCGACGGGTAGCGCGGTCACTAGCGGAACCGCTGCGGATCGTCGAGGAAGGCCTGGCGGCACCCGGTGCCACAGAAGTACGCCGTGTCCCCGGCGTGCTGGGCGGAGATGCTGGCCGCGGTCACCGCGACGTCCATCCCGCACACCGGGTCCTTGGCGATCTCCGGCGATGCGGTGGCGAACTGCCCGGACTCGGCGGCACCCCGGGCGCCGTCGAGGTTCACCCGCGGCCGGTGCGCGATGATGTCGGCGAACACCGACAGCGCGATCTCCGGGGCCGTCCTGGCCCCGATGTCGAGACCGGCGGGCGCGTGGACGCGGTCCCGCTGGTCCGCCTCGACGCCCATCGCGGCCAGGTCGTCGCGCACCCCGGCCGCACGGCGCCGGCTGGCCAGCAGCGCGACGTAGGGCACCCCGGACTCCAGCGCGGCGCGCAGCACCGTCGCCTCGTCACGCCCGTGCGAGGCCGCCACCACCGCCGAGGTGTCCGGTGCGATCGGCGCGGCGGGATCGACGCTCGCGCGCACGTCCCAGTCCAGGGCGTGCCCGACCCGCACCAGCGCCCTGGCCACCGGCGCCTCGCCGTAGACCGACACCAGGGCGGGCGGGATCATGGCCTCCAGGAAGATCTCCAGCGTGCCACCGGACAGGCACGGGTTGCCGACGGTGCGCACCCCCTCCTGCTCGGGCTCGTCCTCGACGTCGGCGCGGGGGGTGATCCGCAGCAGCCCCGACTCGCCGGCCTGCAGCAACCGCAGGCTCTCCAGGCGCACCGTGGACTCCGCGCAGACCCCACCGACGAAACCGTCGATCGTGCCGTCGGCCAGCACCAGCGCGCAGTCCCCCGGCTTCGCGCTCGTGGGCCGCTCGGCCCGAACCACCGTCGCCAGCACAAAGGGGGTGCGCCCGGACCGCAGCCCGTCAATCCGCATCAACATCTCGGCTCTGCTCATGTCACCTCATCGCCCTACGTCACAGCACGACTCATGTCTCATTATCCGATCCGATCGCCACATCGGTTCGAATCGGCCGACCCTGCACGGCCCGCCACACCTGCGCCGGGGTCAGCGGCATGTCGGCGTGCCGCACCCCGATCGCGTCCAGCACCGCGTTCACCACCGCCGCCGGCGACCCGACGGTCGCCGACTCCCCCACCCCCTTGGCCCCGATCGGATGGTGCGGCGACGGGGTGACCGTCTGACCCAGCTCCCAGGAGGGGCACTCCATCGAGGTCGGCAGCAGGTAGTCCATGAAGGACGCGCCGAGGTGGTTGCCGTCACCGTCGAACGCCATGACCTCCATAAGCGCCATCCCGATCCCGTCGGCCAGGCCCCCGTGCACCTGCCCCTCGACGATCGTCGGGTTGATCCGGACGCCGCAGTCGTCCACCGCGACGACGCGGCGGACCGTGACCTGCCCGGTGCCCGGGTCGACGTCGGCGACGCAGATGTAGGCACCGAACGGGTAGGTCAGGTTCGGCGGGTTGTAGACACACGTCGCGTCGAGGTGGCCCTCGACGCCGTCGGGTAGCTCGAGGTCGGCGTGCGCGGCCTGCGCGATCTCGGCCATCGTCGCGCCCGCGGCGCGGTCCCCGCGCACGTGGAACCGACCTCGCTCCTGATCGCCCTTCTCCCACACGAGGTCCTCGGCCGACACCTCGAGCATCGCGGCGGCGACGACGCGGGCCCGCTCGCGCACCTTGCGCGCGGCCACCACGGCGGCCGCCCCGGACACCGGGGTGGACCGCGAGCCGTAGGTGCCCAGCCCGAACGGGGTCCGGTCGGTGTCGCCCGCGACGACCTCGACGTCGTCGGGTGAGATCCCCAGCTCGTGGGCCACGATCTGGGCGAACGTGGTCTCGTGCCCCTGACCCTGGGACATGCACGACACCGCCAGCACCGCCGATCCGGACGGGTGCACCCGCAGCTCGGCGCCGTCGGCCATGCCGAACCCGGCGATGTCCATCGTCGCGCGCGGCCCGGCGCCGACGGCCTCGGTGAAGAAGCTGATCCCGATGCCCATCAGCTCGCCGCGCCCGGTCTCGGCGAACGCGCGGCGCCGCCGCGCCTGCTCGCGGCGCAGCTCGTCGTAGCCCGCCAGCTCCAGCGCGAGCGTCAGCGTGCGGGGGTAGTCGCCGGAGTCGTACTCCCAGCCGGTCACGCTGCGGTAGGGGAACTGCTCGGGACGCAGCAGGTTGCGCATCCGCACCTGCGCCGGGTCCAACCCGAGGTCGTGAGCCAACACGTCGACCATGCGCTCGACCAGGTACGAGGCCTCGGTGATCCGGAACGAGCAGGCATAGGCCACCCCACCGGGCGCCTTGTTCGTGTAGACGCCGGTGACGCGGCAGTGCGCCGCCGCCACGTCGTAGGAGCCGGTGAAGACGCCGAAGAACCCGGCCGGGAACTTCGACGGTTGCGCGGTCCCGTTGAACGCCCCGTGGTCGGCCAGCACTCGCACCCGCAGGCCGAGGATGCGGCCTTCGCGGGTAGCGGCGATCTCGCCGTGCATGTGGTAGTCGCGGGCGAACGAGGTGCTCATGAGGTTCTCGGAGCGGTCCTCGGTCCACTTCACCGGCGCCCCGGTGAGCATCGAGCCGAGCACCGCGCACAGGTAGCCGGGATACATCCCGACCTTGTTGCCGAACCCGCCGCCGATGTCCGACGCGATGACCTGGATCTTGTGCTCGGGGATCCCGGTGATCATCGCGTACAGCGCGCGGTGCGCGTGCGGGGCCTGCGTGGTGGCGTGCACGGTGAGCTTGCCGCTGATCCGGTCGATGCTCGCGACGGCGCCGCAGGTCTCCAGCGGGGCGGGGTGCACCCGCGGGTAGAGCAGCTCGCAGGTGCTCACGTGCTCGGCGGCGGCGAACACCGCGTCGGTGGCCGCCGCGTCGCCGGACTCCCAGTCGAAGATGTGGTTGTCGGTGCGCCCAGGGATCTCGTCACGTACCAGCGGTGCGCCCGGCTCCAGCGCCCGCCGCGCGTCGATCATCGGCGGCAGCGGCTCGTACTCGACCTCGATCAGGCTCAGCGCGTCGCACGCGGCGTAGGGGTCCTCGGCGACGACGAAGGCCACCTCCTGGCCCTGGTAGCGCACCTTGTCGGTGGCCAGCACGGCGGCCACGTCGTGGGACAGCGTCGGCATCCAGGCCATCCCGCGCTCGGCGAGCATCTCCCCGGTGACCACGGCCCGCACCTTGGGATGCGACTCGGCCGCGCTCGTGTCCACGGAACGGATCCGCGCATGCGCATACGGGCTGCGCAGCACGGCGCCGTGCAGCATGCCCGGCAGCGACACGTCGTCGAGAAAGCGGCCGCGACCGCGGATGAGCCGCGCGTCCTCCTTGCGCACCATCCGGCCATGACCCATCGGCGTGGGATGCTCGGACCTGGCGGTCATTGCTGCGCCTGTTGCGCGGCGTGCCGGATGGCCGCGACGATGTTCTCGTAGCCGGTGCAGCGGCAGGTCTGCCCGGAGATCGCCTCCCGGATCTCGCGGTCGGACGGATCCGGGTTGTGGTCGAGCAGCCAGCGGGCGGTCAGCAGCATCCCGGGCGTGCAGAACCCGCACTGCAGCCCGTGGCAGCTCATGAACGAGAGCTGCAGCGGGTCCAGGCCGGTCGGGCCCTCCAGACCTTCGACGGTGCGGACGTGGCGCCCGCCGGCCATCGCGGCCAGCACGGTGCAGGACTTCACCGGCACCTGATCCATCCACACGGTGCAGGCGCCGCAGTTGGAGGTGTCACAACCCCAGTGGGTGCCGGTCAGCCCCAGCTCGTCGCGCAGCAGGTGCACGAGCAGCAACCGCGGCTCGATCTCGCAGGTGTGCTCCTGCCCGTTCACGGTGACGGTGATCTCCACGTCACCTCCCGGGCTCTGGCGGCCGCGCGCCGCAACGCCCTGCTGGTCAGCTCGCCGGCCAGGTGGCGCTTGTAGTCGACCGGACCGCGCTGGTCGGCGGAGGGGTTGCAGTGCTGCGCGGCGATCCGCCCGGCGGCGACGACGTTCTCCTCGGTCGCGGGCAGGCCTCGCAAGAAATCCTCGGCCTCCTCGGCGACGAAACCCCGGGCGCCCACGGCGGTGAGCCCGATCCCGACCTCGGTGACGGTATCGTCCCCGTCCAGCCACAGCGCCGCGGCGGCCGCCGCGACCGCCCAGTCGCCGGAGCGCCGGTTCACCTTGACATAAGCGCTGCTGCCGCCGGGCCGCAGCGGGATCCGCAGCTCCACGAGCAGCTCCGCGGGCCCGACGACGGTCTGGTACGGGCCGGTGAAGAACTCGCGCACCGGGACCGTCCGGGCGGACTCGCCACCCTGGATGACCGCGACGGCCCGCAGCGCGCTGAACGCGCCGGAGAGGTCCTCGGACGGGTCGGCCTGGCATACCGAGCCGCCGATCGTGCCGCGGTTGCGCACCACCGGGTCGGCGATCACGCGCTCGGCGTCGTGCAGCATCGGGCAGAGCTCACCGACCTCGGCTGCGGCGAGCAACTCGGCGTGGCGCAGCAGCGCTCCCAGCCGGAGCTCGCCGCCGCCGGTAACGCCGGGCGCGCGTGCGTCGACACCCTCTACGCGGATCGCGGCCAGCTCGGTGAGGTCGTTGATGTCGATCAGCATCTCCGGCTGAGCCAGCCGGAGCTTCATCATCGGGATCAGGCTGTGTCCGCCGGCAACGACCCGCGACTCCGGTCCGTACCTGGTCAGCAGTGCGATCGCGTGCTCGACGCTGGTCGCACGCTGGTACTCGAACTGGGCCGGGACCTGCATCTCGCTCCTGGACGTGGGTGCCGCCATGGTGGGCGAGGTCACAACTCCGTGACATCTCTTCTTAAGCCTTTGCTTAGGCCCGGGTAGGTGCGGGGCGCCGCATGGTTCACCATGTCCGCACTTGACACGCTGGTCGGAATGCTGTGAGGTTGCGCACCATCCTCCGGCGATCAACCGAGCGGACCGAGTACACGGCTGACGCACCGCAACGAGGCGAGTGAGGACACATGGCGATCGAGTCGAGCGGCCAGAGCAAGGGCAACCCGCGCATGGCCGAGCTGATCGCGGGCGCACCGAAGACCGGGAAGAGCCCGACGATCTGGGCCTGGCCGCAGATCACATCGTACCTGGGTATCGCGAGCCAACCCGTCGCGGGGCCATGGCCACCGCACCAGGAACCGCGCCCGGACCCGACCGACGAGGCGCTCCCGGTCGCTGTGGCCGAGCCCGAACCCGAACCCAGGCCCGAGGTCCACCGCCGCCCAGGACCGCCCCGGGGTCCGGTGGCCGAGCCGGTGGTCGCGCCCGAACCCGAGCCCAAACCCGAGGTCCACCGCCGCCCGGGACCACCCCGGTCCTGGTAGACCCGCGCACCCAGTCGCCCGCCCTGGGCAAGGAGGACCCCGGATGTACCCGTCCCGCTTTCGTTACGAGGCACCACGCTCCCTCGACGAGGCATTCGCGCTGTTCTCGGAGCTCGGTGACGAGGCCAAGGTTCTGGCCGGTGGCCAGAGCCTCGTCCCGCTGCTGAAGCTCCGGTTCGCCGCGCCCGAGATGCTCGTCGACATCAACGGCATCCCGGGGCTGGACTACCACCGGGAGGACGCCGACGGGACGCTGCACGTCGGCGCCCTGTGCCGGCACGTCACGCTGGAGCGCTCGGCACTGCTCACGGCGAAGCACCCGGTGATGGCCGCGGCGGCCCCCGTCATCGCCGACCCGATCGTGCGCAACCGCGGCACGCTGGTCGGCTCGCTGTGCCACGCCGACCCGCAGGGCGACTGGGCCTCGGTGATGCTCGCGCTCGGTGGGCACGTCGTCGCGGTCGGCCCGTCCGGTCGGCGGACCATCCCGGCCGCCGACTTCGTGACGGGACCGTTCCAGAACGCGCTGCTGCCCGGCGAGATGGCGCTGGAGGCCGTCGTGCCCGCACCGGCCGGGCAGCTGACGGGCACCTACCTCAAGCTGGAGCGTCGCGTCGGCGACTTCGCCACCGTGGGCGTGGCCGTGGCCGTCGAGACCTCCGGCGGCAAGGTCACCCGCGCTGGCATCGCGCTGACCGGCGTCGGACCGAACAACATCGCCGCCACCGCCGCCGAGCAGGCACTGGTCGGCAAGCCGCTGAGCGCGGAGACGGTCGAGCAGGCGGCGCGGGCGGCCGCCGAGGCGGCCATGCCCAAGAGCGATCACCGAGGCAGCGCGGCGTACAAGCGCAACGTCGTGGCGACGTTCGTCCGGCGGGCGCTGGCGCGCCCCGAAGCACTGGCTGCGTGAGGCGGGATATGTACAACGAGACCAACACCAGCACCTACTCCCGCGGCAACGGCATCCCGAAGGAGGACGGCGTGGACGAGCGCCGGATCACGGTCACGGTCAACGGGGAGCGCCGGGTCGTCGAGGTGGAACCACGGCTGCTGCTGGCCCATCTGCTCCGCGAGGGCCTGGCGCTACGGGGCACCCACCTGGGCTGCGACACGACCAACTGCGGGGCCTGCACCGTGCTCGTGGACGGCACCCCGGTCAAGGCCTGCACGATGCTGGCCGTCCAGGCAGACGGGCACGAGGTCACCACGGTCGAGGGTCTGGGCACGCCCAGCGAGCTCGACCCGGTGCAGGAGGGCTTCACCGTCGAGCACGGTCTCCAGTGCGGGTTCTGCACGCCGGGGATGATGTTGACCGCAAAAGCCTTGCTCGAGCGGAACCCGGATCCGACCGAGGAGGACGTGCGCTGGGCGCTGTCGGGCAACCTCTGCCGCTGCACCGGATACCAGAACATCGTCAAATCGGTGCTGTGGGCCGCCGAGAAGCAGAAGGGAGCCGTGGCATGACCGCATTGGACGAGGTCAAGATCGGCGGACTCGGCTCGAGCCGCCTCCGCGTCGAGGACAACCGGTTCATCCGCGGACGCGGCAACTACACCGACGACATCACGCTTCCCGGCATGCTGCACATGGAGATCCTGCGCAGCCCGCTGGCGCACGCGCGCATCACCAGCATCGACACGTCCAAGGCGTGGGAGATCCCGGGTGTGCGCATGGTACTCACCGGCGAGATGATGGCCCAGCGCAACCTCGCCTGGATGCCGACGCTGTCCTACGACACCCAGGCCGTGCTCGCCACCGACAAGGTGCGGTTCCAGGGCCAAGAGGTGTGCGTCGTCGTCGCCGACGACCCCTACATCGCCAAGGACGGCTGCGAGGCGATCGTCGTCGAGTACGAGCCGCTGCCCCCGATCGTCAGCCCGGAGCAGTCCATGGCGCCGGATGCGCCGCTGATCCGCGACGACAAGGAGGGGCAGCACGACAACACCTGCTACCGCTGGGAGGTCGGGGACCGGGAGGCCACCGAGCGCGCGTTCGCCGGGGCCGACGCCGTCTCCCGGCTGAAGCTGCACTACCCGCGCAGCCACCCCTCCCCCATCGAGTGCTGCGGGTCCATCGCGGACTACAACCCGGCGACCCAGAAGCTCACCGTCTACATGACCACCCAGGCCCCGCACATCATCCGGGCCGCGGTCGCGCTGGTCGCCGAGCTGCCCGAGCACATGATCCGGATCGTGTCCCCGGACATCGGCGGCGGGTTCGGCAACAAGGTGCCGGTCTATCCCGGCTACGTCGCGGCGATCCTGTGCTCGATCCTGCTCGGCAGGCCCGTGAAGTGGATCGAGGACAAGTCCGGCAACCTGATCTCCACCGGGTTCGGCCGCGACATGTACCTCGACTCCGAGATGGCGCTGCGCTCCGACGGTAAGATCCTCGCCGTCCGCTTCAGCGCCGACACCGACCAGGGCGCGTTCTTCGCCGACGCCCAGCCCAGCAAGTTCAAGATCGGGCTGCTGCACTCGGCGTTCGCCTGCTACGACATCCCCACCGGCTACATCAGCGCGCGCGGCCACTACACGAACAAGGCCCCCGGCGGCGTCGCCTACCGGTGCTCGTTCCGGGTCACCGAGGCGATGTTCTTCCAGGAGCGCATGGTCCAGGCGGCCGCGGTCGACCTGGGCATGGACCAGGCCGAGATCCGCCGGCGCAACCTGCTGCGTGACGACCAGTTCCCGCACCGCACGGCGTTCGGCTTCCTGGTCGACTCCGGGCAGTACGGCAAGTGCCTGCAGCTCGGCCTGGACGCGATCGGCTACCAGGACTTCAAGCACGAGCAGGAGGAGGCCCGCAAGCGGGGCCGCCGGCTGGGCATCGGTATCTCGACGATGACCGAGCCGCTCGGCGCCGGCAACAGCCGCGAGTACGACATCCTCGGCATCAAGATGTTCGACTCCGCCGAGCTGCGCGTGCACATGACCGGCAAGGCGATCCTGCGCACCGGCGCCAAGACCCAGGGCCAGGGGCACGAGACGACCTGGGCCCAGATCGTCAGCCACGAGCTCGGCATCCCGGCCGCCGACGTGGTCGTCGAGGAGGGCGACACCGACAGCGCGCCGTTCGGCATGGGGACCTACGCCTCGCGTAGCACACCGGTCGCGGGCGCCGCCGTCGCGATGGTGTCCCGCAAGATCCGGGCCAAGGCGCGCAAGCTCGCCGCGCACCTGCTGGAGGTCTCGGAGGAGGACGTCGAGTGGGAGCTCGGGCGGTTCTTCGTCCGCGGCGCCCCCGACCGCGGCGCGACGATCCAGGAGTGCGCGATGGCCGCGTACTCGAACATGCCCGACGGCATGGAGCCGGGCCTGGAGAACAACGCCTACTACGACCCGCCGAACCTGACCTGGCCGTTCGCCTGCTACATCGCGACGGTCGAGGTCGATCCGGAGACCGGCGTGTGGGACGTGATGCGGCTGGTGGCCGTGGACGACTGCGGCGTACGGATCAACCCCATGGTGGTCGAGGGCCAGATCATGGGCGGGCTCACCGAGGCCTACGCGATGTCGAACATGCAGTTCCAGACCTACGACGCCGAGGGCAACATGGTCGGCTCGAACTACATGGACTACCTGCTGCCGACGTCGTGGGAGACCCCCGGCTTCGAGCTGCACGAGGTGACCACCCCGTGCCCGCACCACCCCATCGGCGCCAAGGGCGTCGGCGAGTGCGCCGCGGTCGGCGGCCCGGCCGCCTTCGTGAACGCGGTCATGAACGCGCTCGAGGACACCGGCGTGCGCAACATCGACATGCCGCTGCTGCCGGACCGGGTCTGGCAGGCCCTCCAGGACGGGCAGGACGTGTCCGGCGCGCCGCCCGTCCGGAACGACTAACGGGAGCCCGGACAGATGTTGATCGAGAACGAGTTCGAGGTGGCCGCCCCCGTCGAGAAGGTGTGGGCCTACCTGCTCGACGTCCCCAACCTCGCCCCGTGCCTGCCGGGCGCCGAGCTGGTCGGCGACGACGGCAAGGGCACCTACGAGGGCAAGGTGACCACCAAGCTGGGCCCGGTGTCGCTGAAGTTCTCCGGCACCGCGAAGATCGTCAAGGCCGACGAGGCGGCGCGCCGGATCGTCATGAACGCCTCCGGTTCGGAGGTGAAGGGCAAGGGCACCGCGAACATGACGGTGACCTCCACCCTGGTCGCCGCCGGTCGCGGTACCCGGGTCGTGGTGGCCCAGGACCTGCAGGTCTCCGGGGCCGCCGCGCAGTTCGGCCGCGGGATGATCTCCGACGTCACCGGCGTGCTGATGAAGAGCTTCGCGGAGTGCATCCAGCACAACATCGACAACCAGAGCCGGGGCGGAGCGGCCACGACCGTGCGCACCGGCAAGCCGGCCGGCGGGTTCACGATCGGTCTGCAAGCCACCCTGGTGGCCCTCAAGCGGTTCTTCGGGCGGTTCTTCGGAAGAAGCGGAAAATGACAGCAGCAATCCTACAGCTGACCCGACCGCGGGGAACCGGCCCGCAACGGAAGGAGCGGACATGATCCTGTGGTGGATCGGCAACGCCATCTTGCTCTTCGTGGTGCTTCCCGTGGTGCTGTGGCTGCTCGGCCGCGTGCTGGGTGCGGTGGAGCGGATTCGGACGGCCGTGGACGACATTCTTCGCAACGGTGTCGTCCTCACCGGGACGCTCGACAACGTGCCGGCCCTGCTGGCCACGACCGACTCGACCATCGAGCAGGTAAGCGTCGGTGCGACCCGCTATGCCGGCAGCGTCGCGAAACTTCTCAGTTGATCGAGATTCTGGACTGAGCGAGAGGACACCTCATGCCCCTGGTTGCCTGGTTCACGCTGGTGATCGCCGCCATCATCATCGCGGTCACCGCAGTAGCCCTGATTCGAGTCATACTCCATCTCAAGCATGTCAGTTACACCCTCGCCACGATCATCGTCGGGGTGCGGGCGATCGCCTATCAGACGCGGACGGTCCCGGACGCCCTGTCCTCGGTCAACGCGAACCTCAAACCGGTCAGGGACTTCTGCGAGTCGGTGTGAGCCAGCCTGTCGTCAGGAGCACTGTCGTCATGAACACGAGCGGAGAGTGAACATGAAGGAGTTCCAATGCGGCAGTCCCGAGTGCAGTACGCAGTTCACCGCGACTGACCGGGAAGAGTTGCTGCGCGAGATCGCCGAGCACGTCAAGAAGAAGCACAAGGTCGCGACCCCGACCGAGACGCTCGTGAGCTACCTCGAGGCCACGGCGGTGCGCGACAAATGACAACGACAACGCTCGCGCAGGCGTCGGAGGCGAACCTGTACGGCTGGTATCTGGGATTCGGGATCGGGCTGCTGGTCGTCGTGGTCGTCGCAGTGCTGGTCGGCTGGATCCTGTTCCTCGCGCTCAAGATCGGCAAGTACGCGCCGATGATCGACGAGTCCCTCCAGCAGGCCGAACGCAACACCCGGGCCCTCTCCGGGCTGCGGACAACCATCAACTACGCCGGGGTCATCGTCGGCGGACTCTCGCGCGGACGCGCGCGGTTGGGAGGTTGACATGCCTGACGAGTTCCCTCCTGCGGAAATCACCTTCTGGTGGCTCGCCATCGCCGTCGGCTTTGCCGTCGTGCTCGTGGTGGCGTTGCTGCTGAGCTTCCTGATCCTTCTGGTCAAGATCATTGATCGGGAGGTGGTCAAGGTCAGCGACACGCTGACGACGATCACGAAGAACACGGCCAATACGACGCTCATTCCGAAGACGGCCGACGGGGTCGAGGCCGTGTTGGCCGAGGGCCTGCAACATCACCTGTTCCTCGGCCGGGTGTTCGAGAAGGTGAAGGCATGATCACGCTACTGGTCGTCCTCTCGGTCGTCGTGGTCGTCGCCCTGATCGCGGTGCTCGCCATCTACCTGTACTGGGTCGGAACCCTGCTCAGCCGGATCGCAGGCAATCTCGAAGAGGCCAACGAGAGCGTTGCGACGATCGCCGGCCACGGCGAGCTCATCGTTCCCGGCGTCGAGCACATCAACCGCACCGGCGGTGTCGTCGCCGGTGCGTTGCCACTGCTGTACGGGTTCGCCGAACAGATCATCAGCAAGGTCTCACCCAACCCGGAGCGGCCCGGTGTCGCTGCGCCCGCCTCCGGCCACCGCCGTTCGAGAATGCATGAGGCTGTGGGTTTCTCCACCGACAAGCGCTAGGCACAACAAGCACGAGGGCACAACAAAGCACTGCGCCGTCGCGCCCATCCGGGTTCAGCGGGCTCGTTACGGGCGAGCCCGCTGAATCCGGCTGCTCGTTATCGGGTTTCGACGCGCATCGGCCGACTCGTATCACACTTCTGGGTGTATCTGCGTCATCGGCGTGACCTGAGACCGCACCGCGACGGTAGGTTGCGCCCACCTCTTTATAGGCGCGCGACCGAGGATGAAACCAACTACGAATCGGAAGGTGCGGACATGCGGGCGGTCTGGTCGTGGTTAGTCGTTACCCTGGTCGGTGTCCTGGTCGTGGGGCTGGTGATCGGGTTGAGTCTGTTCGGACGTCTCGGTGCCGGTCAGCAGGTGCTCGACGACGCGGGGCCCATCTTCACCCCGGATCGGGTGGCCGGGGCCGCGGCCGGAGTCGAGGTGGTGTCGGACGCGACCGATCTCCTCGATCCCGTCGTGCTGCGCTCCGGCGGCGGCGCTGAGGAGGTGGGCCAGCTCGTCACGTTCGTCTCGGATCAGACCGGCCTACCACCGGAAGCCGTGCTCAACGTGCTGACCACGAACTTCCCGCACACCGCGGCGCTGCTGCAGACCGTCCCGTTCGAGGACGTCGTCGCCGAGCTGCCGAACCTGGTCCCGTTCCTGGCCACGACGCTGAACCTGTCCCCGGAGGCCGTGGAGACGGCGCTGCCCCAGCTGTTCCCCGGTATCTCCCAGTCCATCACCGCGTTGCCCCAGGTGACCGCGGGTTGGGAGCAGGTCCCGGGCACGGAGGGCTTCACCCGTTTCGACGGCACGCCCATCAGCAGCGTGCCCGACGTGCGCGACTACTTCGCCCAGGACGTCATCCCGGTGTTGCAGCGCCAGTCGAGTAACGCCTCGAACCTGGCCGGGTTCGGCGGGGTGGGTTTCCTGCCGCTGCTGCTGCTCGTCGTGGGCCTGGTCGTGATCGTCTTCGGCATCATGATGATGGTCCTGGCGTCCAGGGGCATCCCCAAGAGCCTGGCCACCGCCGCCTGGTCCGTCGTGATCGCGGTCGGTGCGCTGGTGGTCGTGCTGGTGTTCGCGTTCAACCTGTTCCCGAGGCTGGGCGGTGGCAACGAGCTGCTCAACGACGTCGCCCCGGTGCTCACCGCCGAACGGGTCGACGGCGCCGCAGCCGGTGTCGCGATGGTGTCCACGATCGTGGACCTGGCCGACCCGGTTGTCCTGGAGACCAGTGCCGGCACCCAGGAGGTGCCCAACGTGGTGGCGTTCATCTCGCGGCAGGCCGGTATCCCACCGGAGGCCGTGATTCCGGCGCTGAGCGCGAACGGCATGCCGCATATCGCCACGCTGCTGCAGGCCGTGTCGCTGCAGGAGGTCGCCGCCGAGCTTCCACCACTGGTCACGTTCCTGTCCACCACCCTCGGCATCCCCGAGGACCAGGTCCAGGCCGCGATCGCGCAGAACTTCCCGCGTCTCAACCAGGTCATCGTCGCCCTGCCCCAGGTCACCGGGGTGTGGGACAACGTCGCGGTCGAGGGCTTCACCCGCTTCGACGGCACGCCGGTCACCACTGTCCCGCAGGTCCGGGACTACTTCCGCGACGACGTCATCCCGGCCCTGCAGAGTGCGCAGCAGAACTTCCAGCGGCTCAACAACGCGTGGCCGCCGGTGAATATCTTCTCGCCGCTGCTGCTGGTCATCGGGATCATCGTGATCCTGTACGGGCTCATCATGCTGGCGATGGTCCGGCGCGGTGACTCCGGCTCCGGTCCGGTCGGCACATCGCGTGATCGGGAGCTGTCACGAACCTAGCCACCACACCATCACCCGCGAGTTTGCCGTTCCAGCACACCGAGCTCCCCCGAACGTCAGGCGAGCCGGGCGGACAGGCCAGGAGGTCACGTGCACGACAAAATCGATGAGCGCAGGTTCGCCGAGCTTCTCACCGAGTCCAACGACCTGCAGTCAGATGCCATGCAAGGGGCCAGGCGGGACCTCGACGACTACGTCGAGGCAGCCCACGAGGTCCGTGCCGAGCGGCGGCGCTCCCGGTTGCTGCCGGCGGCCGCCGTCGCCGGTGCCGCCGGCGCCGCCACCCTGGCGGCGGCCAACCCGGCGTTCGCCCAGGCCAACATGGAGGTGCAGATTCTCCAGACTGCGGCAAGCCTGGAGAACCTCGCGGTGAACACCTACAACACCGCGCTGACCCTGCCGTTCATCGGTGGCGCCGACGCCCTGCCGGTGGTCACGACGTTCGCGAGAATGACGATGGAACAGCACGCCGAGCATGCGATGGCGTTCAACGCCGCCGCGGAGCGGCTCGGCGGCCCACCGCAAAACGGCGTCCCGGCGAAGTTCCAACAGATCGTCGATAACGCCCTGCCCGGGATCACGGGGCCGGCCGACGTCGTCGAGCTGGCGATCACTCTGGAGAACGTGGCAACCCAGACCTACGTCAAGGACGTCGGCCTGGTCGGCAGCCCTGAGCTGCGCCAGCTGTTCTCCAGCGTGGCCGGGGTGGAGGCTCAGCACGTGGCGATCCTGCTCGGCGTGCAGGCGCTGCTGGCAGCCAACCTGCCGGGCCAGATCAAACTCCCGCCGGACGCGGGCGAGCTGCCCGCTGCCGCTGGCAAGGTCGGCTTCCCGAATGCGTTCTACCAGACCGACATGGCCGCCGGCGTCGAGGACGGAGCCGTCAAGTGAACCGCAAGCGCACCCGCAAGACGCCTGAGATGCAGATCAGCGAGAGTGAGCTCAGGGCCATGACCCGGGAGCTCGACGAGCTGCACGAGTCGACGTTCCCGCAGGTCCGCAAGACCCTCGATGAGCTCGCCGCGAACTTCGTCGAGGTGGTGCGCCGACCCTCGTCACGACGCACGTTCTTCTTCGGTGCCGCCGGCGCGTTGACCCTCGGTACCGTCGCCGCGTGCGGATCGGGCGAATCGGGTTACACCGCCGACACCGAGGGATACACCGGAGACCTGCAGGTCGTCGCGGTTGCCACCGCCCTGGAGAATCTGGCGATCATCGCGTACAACGGCGCGCTGAAAGCTGCGGGCGAGGGCAAGCTCGGGGTCGTGCCACCCGCCGTGGCCGAGTTCGTGACCACGGCGAAGAGGCAGCACGCCGATCACGCCGCGGCGTGGAACGCTGTGCTGGCCAAGGCCGGCAAGCCGGAGATCACCGGTGCGCCGCTGACCATCACCGCCGACCAGGTGGCGAAGGTCAACGCCGCCGACTCGGTGCCGGCCGTGGCCCAGGTGGCACTCGATCTGGAGGCCGCCGCGGCGCAGACCTACACCTTTGCGACCGCCAACGTCAGTGACGCCGGCGGGATCATGACGGCCGCGACCATCCAACCGGTCGAGGCCATGCACGCCGCCATCCTCAGCTTCGTGCTGGGTCAGTATCCCATCCCGGACACCTTCATCCCGGTAGAGAACGCCATCAAACCCGACGCACTGACCGCGAACTGAGGTCGACCACAGATGAGATCAACCGCCGTAGGAAACGCATTCCGGGTGCTCGCCGTGCTCGTCACGGCCGTCACCGTTCTGTTCGGGCTGCTCGCCTGCGGCGGCGACACACCGTCGGCCGGGGGCGACGGCTCGACCGCCGCCGCTCCCGGTTCCGACACGATCGTAATCAAGAACTTCGCGTTCACCCCGAGTGAGCTGACCGTTGCGCCCGGCACCACGATCACAGTCACCAACGAGGACTCGGCCGCGCACACCGTCACCGCGGACGACGGGTCCTTCGACTCGGGCAACATCGACGCCGGTCAGGCCGGAAAGATCACCGCACCCACTGCACCGGGCAGCTACCCCTTAACGTGCACGATACATCCGTTCATGACAGGCACTCTGATCGTCCAGTGAACCGGCTGGCAACAACGACGCGTCGGGGCTCGCACCGTCCCGAGCACTGACCACGTCCGATCTCTGCGAGGCCGGACGCCGATCGTGGGCCGTCGCTCGCCTGCCCCGTGAGCGACGGCCCGCCCCTGTCACTGTCCCGGGCCGGTCCCCCGCATCGACCCTGCTCAGGCCGACGGGGTGGGCGCGTGGGCGCTCACCAGCGCTGCCAGCCGGTCGCCGATCGACTGGGTGTGGCCGGTCGCCGGGTGGTCTCGGGTAGCCAGGTCGAACTCGACGGCCGCCTCGATGCGGCGCGCCGCATCCGGGTTGCCGAGGTGGTCGAGCAACAGCGCCACCGAGAGCACTGCGGCGGTCGGGTCGGCGATGCCCTGCCCGGCGATGTCGGGCGCGCTGCCGTGCACCGGTTCGAACATGCTCGGGTTGCGGCGGCTGACATCGAGGTTACCGCTGGCCGCGAGCCCGATGCCGCCGGTGACAGCAGCCGCGAGGTCGGTGAGGATGTCGCCGAACAGGTTGTCGGTGACGATCACGTCGAAGCGGCCGGGGTCTGTGACCATGTGGATCGTGGTGGCGTCGATGTGCTGGTAGGCCACCGAGACGTCGGAGTGTTCCAGCGACACCTCCTCGACGATCCGCGACCACAGCGAGCCGGAGTAGGTCAGCACGTTCGTCTTGTGCACCAGCGTCAGGTGCTTGCGCGGGCGGCGGACGGCGCGCGCGAACGCGTCCCGAACGACACGCTCCACTCCGAACGCGGTGTTGACGCTGACCTCGGTGGCGATCTCGTTCGGGGTGTCCTTGCGGAGCAGTCCACCGGTACCCACGTAGGGACCCTCGGTGCCCTCGCGGACGACGACCATGTCGATCTCCACCTTGCCCGCCAGGGGGCCACGCACGCCCGGGTAGAGCCGTGCCGGGCGAAGGTTCACGTGGTGGTCGAGCTCGAAACGCAGGCGGAGCAGCAGGCCGCGCTCCAGGATGCCGCTGGGCACCGACGGGTCGCCGACCGCGCCGAGCAGGATCGCGTCGTGCTCGGCCAGCTCGCTGAGCACCGACTCGGGTAACAGCTCACCGGTGGAGTGCCAGCGGGCAGCGCCGAGGTCGTAGGTGGTCGTCTCCGCACCCGGGGAGACCTCGCCCAGGACCTTGAGCGCCTCGTCGATGACCTCCGGCCCGATGCCGTCGCCGGGAATGACCGCAAGGCGCATTGCCGATGTCCTCTCTCCAGTTTGGCCTCGTCGCACGTTACCTGCTACGACCGCGCCGACCCGCCGTCCATCACCTGATCGGGGCCACCCCGACGGGTGAAGCTGGCGCGAGCCGCACGCCCCCGACCTCGATCGAGGCTACGGCACACCCCCGAGCGGACCATTGTGCCCGCCCGAGGCAGCACGCTGTCACGCAGGCACCGCCCGACCGTCCGCGATGGTGTCAATCGTCGAAGGAGATCAACCGCGTCGTCGTGGCACCCACCGCGATCCCGATCGGTTCGAGCACGCTGGGGTCGACCGGCCGGTCCACCCGCAACAGCATGATCGCATCAGTGCCGTCGGTGGTCTGGCTGATCTGGGCGGCCTCGATGTTCACCGCGGCCTCCCCGAGCAGCGAGCCGACGCGGCCCATCACGCCCGGACAGTCGGCATACTCCAGGAGCAGCACCTCGCCCTCGGCCCGCAGGTCGAAGTGACGGCCGTTGACCTCGACGAGCTTCTCGACCTGCGCTCGACCCGTCAACGTGCCCGACACAGTGATCGACTCGCCGTCGGGCATCGCGGCCCGCAGCTGGACGACGCTGCGGTGGTTCTCGCTCTCCGGTGCGGTGGTCACCTCGACGTCCACGCCGCGCTCCGCGGCCAGGCCCGGCACGTTGACGAACGTGACCTGGTCCTCGACGACATGGGTGAACACGCCGCGCAAGGCGGCCAGCGCGAGCACCGAGACGTCCTCGGCGGCGAGCTCACCGGCGACGTCGACGGTGACCGCGCTGGGCAGCCGGCCCGCGACGGCGTGCAGCACGGTGCCGAGCTTGCGCGTGAGTGGCAGCCACGGTCGCACCTCCTCCCCGACCATGCCGCCGACCTGCACGTTGACCGCGTCCGGCACGAACTCGCCAGCGAGGGCGAGCTGGACGGAGCGGGCGACGTCGGTGCCCGCGCGGTCCTGTGCCTCGTCGGTGGAGGCGCCCAGGTGCGGAGTGACGACCACCTGCGGCAGCTCGAACAGCGGGCTGGACGTGGTGGGCTCGGTGGCGTAGACGTCGATGCCGGCACCGCCGACGTGGCCGCTGCGCACCGCCTCGGCAAGCGCGTCCTCGTCCACGAGACCACCGCGGGCGGCGTTGACGATGAACACTCCCGGCTTGGTGAGCGCGAGCTGGTCCTTGCCGATGAGCCCGAGGGTCTCGGGCGTCTTGGGCAGGTGGATGGAGATCGCGTCGGCCCGGCGGAGCAGATCCTCGAGCGAGACGAGCTCGATGCCAAGCTGCGCGGCGCGAGCGGGCGCGACATAGGGGTCGTAGGCGATCAGCTCGACGCCGAACGCCGCGAGCCGCTGCGCGACGAGCTGCCCGATCTTGCCCAGCCCCACGATACCGACGATCTTGCCGTTGAGCTCGACGCCGGTGTAGGAGCTGCGCTTCCACTGCCCGGCCCGCAGGCTCGCGTCCGCCGCGGGGATGTGGCGCGCGGTGGCCAGCAGCAGCGCGACGGCGTGCTCCGCAGCCGAGACGATGTTGGACGTCGGCGCGTTCACGACCATGACGCCGCGGGCGGTGGCGGCCGGGACGTCGATGTTGTCCAGCCCGACGCCCGCGCGGGCCACGACCGTGAGCCGGGTGGAGGCGCCGAGCGCCTCGGCATCGACCGCGGTGGCCGAGCGCACGAGCAGCGCGTCGGCATCGGCGATCGCGGCCAGCAGCGCGGGACGGTCGGTGCCGTCCACGTGGCGGATCTCGACGTCGTCACCGAGCAGGGCGACCACGGATGGTGCGAGCTTCTCGGCGAGCAGGACGACAGGGCGAGTGGCGGTGCTCACAGCGGTTGCATGCTCCCAGATAGGACGGCTGGTACCGGCTCATCGTAGCCGCGCCGCCCGACAGGACCCGGCGGCGCGATATCCGAGACGTACGAACGGCACCGTGGTCCGACCCGAGACGTTCGGACGGGAGTGCCGTTCGTACGGTGGTGGCGCGGCTCAGGTGGCCTTGCTGCCCACCCAGGACATCAGGCCGCGGAGCTTCTCGCCGACCTCCTCGATCGGGTGCTCGGCGCCCTCCTTCTGCAGGCGGGTGAAGTTCGGCCGGCCAGCCTCGTCCTCGGCCACCCACTCCTGCGCGAAACGCCCGTCCTGGATCTCGGCGAGGATCTTGCGCATCTCCTCCTTGACCGCGGGGGTGATGATGCGCGGGCCGCGGGTGAGGTCGCCGTACTCGGCGGTGTCGGAGATGGAGAAGCGCTCGTTGGAGATGCCGCCCTCATACATGAGGTCGACGATCAGCTTGAGCTCGTGCAGGCACTCGAAGTAGGCGATCTCCGGCGCGTAGCCGGCCTCGGTGAGCACCTCGAACCCGGTCTGCACCAGCGCCGCCGCGCCGCCACAGAGCACGGCCTGTTCGCCGAACAGGTCGGTCTCGGTCTCCTCGGTGAAGGTCGTCTCGATGACACCGGCGCGGGCGCCGCCGATGGCCGCGGCGTAGGACAGCGCGAGCGCCTTGGCGGTACCGGACGGGTCCTGTTCCACCGCGATCAGGCACGGAACGCCCTTGCCGTCGACGAACTGACGACGCACCAGGTGGCCGGGACCCTTCGGCGCCACCATCGCGACGTCGACGTCGGCCGGGGCCTTGATCAGCCCGTAGCGGACGTTGAACCCGTGCCCGAAGAAGATCGCGTCGCCGGGCTTGAGGTGGGGGGCGATGTCCTCGGCGTAGATGTGGCGCTGCTTCGTGTCCGGCGCCAGGATCATGATCAGGTCGGACTCGGCGGACGCTTCGGCCGGGGTCACCACCCGCAGCCCCTCGTCCGTGGCCCTGGCGCGGCTCTTCGAGCCCTCGGGCAGTCCGACGCGGACGTCGACGCCGGAGTCGCGCAGGGAGAGCGCGTGCGCATGGCCCTGGCTGCCGTAGCCGATCACGGCGACTGTGCGGCCCTGGATGATCGACAGGTCGGAGTCGTCGTCGTAGTAGATGTTCACGCTCATAGGGATGGAACGTCCTCTCAAGAGTTCTGGGGGGTCGTGCGCGGAAATAGTCGCCGGGGCGACTATTT
>JBBSQN010000088.1:0-21936 GCA_038257875.1 Mycobacteriales bacterium | reverse complement strand
CTCGTCGGGAACATCCGAGCGAGCACCCCGATCGAGACCCGATCCGGCAACCGCCCACCCGCCGCCCTCGCCGCACGCGTCATCCCAGCCACGAAGATCAGACTACACCCCAACCTGATCACTAAAGGCAGTGGCATTGGTGCCGCCACGCCCATCGGTCTTCTCGCTTCAGGCAGCTGGTCGGCATCGCGCGCCCGAGCTCTCGCTGGGCCGGGAAGGGATCGAGCGACGAGAGGAGGTGTGTTCAACATGGTGTTCGTCAAGAAGCCGGAGGTGCTCCGCACTCGGGCGGCCAGTATGTGCGCCGGCTACAACCACTGCGCGTGATCAGTGATGCATAGCCGATCGGGAGTTGTCTGCCCGGTTGGTGAAGGTGGCGGCGGGGGCCGCCGAAGGGCCGGTCTCGGGGCGGCGATTGCGTCGCCGCGAGACCGGACCGGATTTTGCTGTAAGTCACCAGCTGCCTGGGAAGGCTTGAAAATGGATACGGCGTTGAACGTCAAGGTGCGAAATGGTGTGCCGTTCGAGCTGGCGCGGCGCGTTCTGAGTCGGTTCGCGCCCGAAGATCCGGACGGGCAGCTACGGGTAGCGCTACGGCCGTTGTTTCACTATCCGCGCCGGGCGCAGGAGTCACCGACGCCGCGGATCAAGGGGGATCTGCGGCTCCCGACAGCGCAGCGGGCGCAGCTCAACTTCGCCTTCGCCGGGCGCCACCTGCTGCAGGCCGGCGTGACCAGGTTGGAGATCACGGTCGTGGGCCGGGTGTCTGAGGCGGATACGGCGTTCCTGCAGGCCATCGCCGAGGTCCTGCCGGTGACGGTGATCCTGGCTCCGAGCCTTCCCGCCGACAGGGAGAAGAGCGGGAGTCGCGACGGCGAGGATGGCACCGTTGATGCGGATGACACCGTTGACGCGGATGACACCGTTGACGCGGAGACGAAGCGGGTGATGGCCGCTGTCGATGCCGTGGTGACCGCCGGCGACGAGGACCGGTCGCAGCTGTGGTGTCGGACTCTGGCCGGGTGTCTGAGCAGTGGTGATCCGTGGACGGCTCGGTGGGTCGCGCAGAAGGCCATCGACGGCGGGGTGACGGTCGATGCGGAGATGGCCATTCTGCTGGGATCGGCTCATCTGTACTCCGGGACCGGCCAAGGGGTACACACCGCTCGGGATCTGTTCCGGATCGCCCTCGATGACACCCACGATGCCACCATCGAGGACAAGGGCCGGATGCGAGCGCTGGCTCTCTACAACCTCGCCGTGCTCGAGATGCGATATCTGCCCCACGTTCTGCGGGCTCCGGAGTCGATCTCGGGAATGGTGGACGAGGCGTGGCGGATTCTTGTCCAGATGCCGTTCGAGCAGGTAGCCTCGGAGATCGTGTTGGTGGCCAATGCCCGCGCTCTGTACCTGCTCGACTCGGGTCGCGGTGAGCAGGCGTGCCAGACGTTGACCGAGACGATCGAGCTGATCGTGCGCCACGGATACGGCCAGACCACGGCGCACGCGATCCTGCTGAACAACCTCGGGCGCGCCTCAGCGCGCACCGCGGGAGCAGCCGAGAACCCCCTCGCCCGACGGGCACTGGAGGAATCGGTACGGATCGAGCCCCAGTATCCGGAGGGATGGCTGGAACTGGCGCACTTCCTCGCCCAGATCGGCTCGTTCGACGAGGCCATCACCGCCGCACGCTCCGGGTTGGAGCTGGTCGACATGTTCCCGGAGATGCACGACGTCCTGGGCTACTGCCTGGCCGCCCTGGCCCGCCACGATGAGGCCGGGCGTGCCTACCAGGACGGTGTCCGGGTGGGCGGGGATCGGGTCGAGCTGGGATTGGCCGCCGCCCGACAATTCCTGCTGGCCGGCGAGGTGGCACGAGCCAACCACGTGCTGGCCGCCATCCCCGCCGACGGGGGTGACCGCGACACAAGGGCGCAGATCGCGGTGCTGGGGTTGGAGGCCGAGCAATCCCGCGATGCCGCCTACGTGGAGGGCCGGCTGACCGAGATCGTCGCCCGATTCCCCGACTCCGCGCTCGCCCGAGACAACCTCGCCGCCGCGCGGGACTGGCAAGCGAGCATCACGACCGTCACGGGTTCGTGAACACCCCGCCCAGCCGATCAGGCACCCAGGATCAGACCACCGGCCCCGCGGACGCGGACAGGTCCGGCGCCCGCGGGCTGGCGGGGCGCCCGGAGGCGGTCGCGGATCGCCTCTACCCGCGCTGGATCACCGCCCGCCGCGGCTTCGCCCTGTCGCTCGCCCAAGCGATGGGCTGGTCGATGATGCTGCCGGTGCTGGTCGGGATCGCCTCCGCACTCGCGGCACCGGCCACCGCCGCTCTGCTTGCGAGGGTCGTCCGCCACGGCGACCTGGCAGGCCAATCAAGTGCCTCGGCCCCGCAAGCCACCTCGCTGGTGGGCGGGCTCATCGTCGCCGTCGTGGCGGCGCGGGCGGCGTCGTGGACCTCGACGGTGCTGCTGCGTCGCCGCTGCGAGCTGGCAGGCTCGGCCATCTCCCGCTGCCTGGCCCGCTCGGTGATGCTCACCCCGAGGCTGGACCCGGTGTTTTCGACCAACCAGGTCGTCTGCCGCTACCCGGAGATCCTGGCCCAGTACGTCTTCCTCGCCGAGGTTCCCGGACACCTCCTGGGGATCGCCGCGCTGCTCGCCGTCGCGGTGATGACAGGCGGGTGGGCGGCCGCGGCCGCCGCGCTCGCCGGTATCACCGTGGTGCTCGCCATCGGCTACACCCTCAACAGCTGGGAGGCCCGGGCGGCGTTCGCCGTGGAACGCTGTGAAGCGACTCGCACCCGCCTGCTCTCCACGATCCTCACCAGGCGAGCGGCACTGGCCCGCCAAAGCCTCGCCCGCCACGCGGTGACCGCGTTCGACATCGCGCGGCGCCCGCAGATCCACGCGCTGCGCCGACGGACGATCATCCACGCGGCCGCCGCCGCGCTGTGGCGCAACGTCGAGCTGTTGGCGCTGCTCGCCGCGCTGGTAGCGATCGGCGCCGCCGGGCGACTGGCCACCCTGGGTCCCGCGCTGGGCCTGCTGGTGATCGTGCGGCTGCTCGGGGAACAGATCACCGCCGCGATCAGCGTCGTGTCCTGCCTGCAGGACGCCCGACCCGTACTGCACACCCTGCGCGCCAACTGGTTCGACACCACCCTACCCACCACACCCGAGCCCGTGCCGCACACACCGCTCCGCGACGGAGCCCCAGCGGGGGCGGGGGTCGAGGTGCCGTGGGGTGCGCGTGTGCTCGTGCTCGGCGCCGACGCGACACCGACATCGCCGCTGCTGCACCGGCTCGCCACCGAGCACGGCCTGGGTACCACGATGCTCATTGATCGGGCCCGGCCACTGCTGCCCGACACGGTGCGCACCGCGATCACCCTGGGCTCGGCCGTCGACGAACAACGCTACGCCGCCGCCCTGACCGCGAGCGGTCTCGACGGCGCTCTGCGCGCGTGGGGACCGATCGCCGACCGTCGTCGCGTCGGGCGCGACGACGGGCTCTCCGACGGGGAACGGATCCGGGTCCAGTTGGCCCAGGCGCTGGTCTGGGGACCCGAGCTGCTGCTGCTCGACGACGTCTTCGCCGCGCTCGACCCCGCCACCACGGCCGCGGTGGCGCCCGCCGTCCTCGGGCCCGCCGGCCCGTCTCGCACCGTCGTGTTCACCACCACCCGCCCCGAGTTGACGATATGGGCCGATCACCTGGTGATCGTCAGCGGCGACACCGTGCGCAGCCTGCCGGCCAGCCAGGTCACCCGGCACGATCTGCGTGCGGTCACCGATCAGCACACCTGCGTGACGCTGCTCGCCCTGCTGCGCGCCACGCCATCACCCGCCGACACCGACACCGAGGACGCCGGCGCCCGCTGCCCGGCCCCAGCCCGAGCCGCGCCGGCCGCCGCCGATGAGGGACTGCGGGAGGACACCGACACAGCCGGTGGCCGCGACGATGCAGGCACCACCAGCGCGAGCGTGACGGGGATGGCGCGGCACGCGCTCGGCCTCTACGGCCCCAGCGTCACCGCCGCGGTGGGCGTCGCGGGCCTCGTCGCGGTGGCCGCCTCCATCAGCGCCGCGCAGCTGGCCGACACCGCCGGCCCGGCCGCGCTGCTCGGGCCTCTCTGCGTGCTCACCGCCGCCGCGCTGGGGGCGACCTACCTCGTCTATGCCCTGGCCGGCACCGCCGCGATCAGCCGCATGACCCGCCTGCAGCACAGTGTGCTGGCCACCCTGCTTACCCCCCACTCTCACGACCCGCCGTTGGCTCGGCTCACCACCGACGTGCACCTCACCGAGTTCCGTGCCTCGGAACGTCTCCAGGCCAACGCGCTGAGCTTGATCTCGACGCTGGTGTTCTTCGCCGCCGCTGTCGCCACCGCTCCCGTCCTGCTGGCCTGGTTGGTCCCCGCGCTCGTCGCGATCGCCGTCATCGTCCGTGCCGCGCGGCCCTACCGAGACCAGGCGCAAACCCTGGCCATCCACGCGCGCGAACCCCTCCTCGGCTATGTCGAGACCGCCGCGCACATCGCCCCCACCTTCCGCCACCCCGCGGCGCACACGGCCCTGCGGCGAGGATTCGCCGAGCTGTCCGACACCGCCTTCTGGGCCGGCCGACGCTCACTCGACATCAGAGCCGCGCTTCTCGCCGCGGTCGAGACCGTGGCGATCGTGCTGTTCGCCTGCACCGCCCTGCTCACACTCCACCTGAGTTCGACCCGGCTCGGACTCACCACCGCCACCCTGGTTTACCTTGCCTACACCACCACCACGCAGCTGGCCAGCACCGTCGAGCAGCTGCTGCAAGCCGACTCCCTGCACGCCCTACTCGGCCGGGTCGCCTCACTCACCGGCCACAGCCGCCTGACCATCGACCCGTCCCACCCCCGAACTGGCGCGGCGCGGGCCTGGCCCACCACCCACCTCACCGCCGGGCCTGACGATCGCCTGCAACTCCCCACCAACCCGCCGCTGCACCTGTCACCCGGCCGAGCTGTCGCGCTCACCGGCCCGTCCGGGACCGGCAAAAGCCTCCTCCTGCGACGCGCGATCGGGCCCGGCACAGACCTCGCACCGCGCCACGGCCCGCCACGCACCGTCGCGCTGCTCGAGGCCGACATACCCCCGCTCGGCCTCACCCTCCACAGATTCCTCGACCCCGACCACGCCCACGACCCGGCCATCATCGAGCGTGCCTGGCACGACCTGCACCCACCCGGCCGCGCGCGCCCGCCCAGCCTCGACCATCTCCTCGACCAGCTGCCCCACGACCACCGACAACTGGCCAACCTCGCCCGCGCGCACCTGCACCGCCCCGACCTCCTGCTGCTCGACGAAGCGCTCTCCGCCCTCGACGAGCCGACCGAGGCCCACATCATCACCACGCTCACCAGCCACTTCCCCGCCACGGCCACCGTCGTCGTGCTCCACCGCAGAACGAACCTGCACCTGCTCCACCAAGAAGTCGCCGTCACGAACCAACCCGACACGTGACGCCCGGGACTACACCGGTACCACGCGAGACGCGGAGTTGCTGACGAGAGCGAAACATCACTGCTGGTCATGCGCGATCCTCCTTGCCTCCGAGGTATTCACGGAGCTCGACCCGCGCGTCTTCCACGCGGTGGCACCAAACCAGTCCATGGTCGCCTGGTGGCCCTCGCTGACGGTATCGACCTGGTGGTGGCGGGTGCTTCCAGGAACGGCTCGTTGACAAAACGGCTGCAAAACATGCAGAATGCTGCTCATGCCATCATCGGTGACGATCCGCAACCTTCCTGATGACGTCCGCGACGAGCTGGCAGCGCGGGCTGCACGATCCGGGCAGTCGCTGCAGGAGCATCTTCGAGCCGCGCTGATCGATCTGGTCGCGCGTCCGTCGGCGAGTGACCTGATGGCTCGCGTACGGGCCCGCAAAGCGGCCACCGGCAGCCGTCTCGCCGCTGCCGATATCCTCCGGCACCGCGACGCGGGGCGGGAGTGACCATCGTCATTGATGCCTCCATGGTCGTCGCCGCCTTCGTCGACGACGGACCCGAAGGCAGATGGGCCGACGATCTCCTCGCCCACGATGAGCTGGCGGCGCCGCACCACATGCCGATCGAAGTCGCCAACATCCTGCGTCGGGCCGGTCTCGCCAACGACGTCAGCGGGGACGCTGCGGCGCTGGCCCATGCGGACCTCATGGCACTGCGGGTCGAGCTGTTCCCCTACGTCGTGGTCGCAGAGCGAACGTGGGAGCTACGCAAGAACGTGAGCACATACGACGGCTGCTACGTCGCGCTGGCAGAGCTGCTCGACGCCGACCTCGCCACCCTCGATCGTCGACTGTCCCGGGCCAGCGGTCCGCGCTGCCGCTTCCTCGTCCCGAACACCACCTAATCAGCTCGATGCAACCGCTTTGACATGCGCCGACCACTAGCCAGAAAATGTCGACACCGGCTTCGGCGCGGGATCGTCGCGATCGTCGATAGTGTGCGCTCACGGTTGGAACCCCGACACTGAGCGTACACTTTCGGCGATCACACAGCTCCGATGCTCAGCGAGCGGGGCCGGGCACTGCTCGGAGCCATCGGACGTCCGGCTGCGGCCCGCTTCGTGGACGAGCTACGGAGAACGGCGCGACAAGTAGTGTGAAGGTGAGCCGGATGAGTATCGAGGCGGAGCTGAAGGCGCGGGTGCGTAACCCTGAGCGAGTGCGGGATTTGCTGCAGCGGCACGCGCGGGAGGAAGTGTCCACGTACTCCGACACGTATTTTGACACTGCTGGTCGCGAACTCACACGAGACGGCCGCGAGCTACGGGTACGGGCGGTGGACAGCGGTGGTGTCGCGAGCACGGTGCTGACCTACAAGAGCCCGTCGGTTGATGAGGGGAGCGGGTCCAAGCCGGAGACGGAAACAACTGTCGCTGACGCTGACGCGCTGCGAGCGATCCTCAACGGTCTCGGGTTCGAGGTGTTGATCGCGTTCGAGAAGCACTGCATGAACTACCGATTCACTGTCGCCGATCGGCCTCTGCTCGCCACACTTGTGCAGGTTCCGGAGCTGGCCGGGACATATCTGGAGATCGAGTCCATCGTGACCAGCGACGCGGAGATCGCTCCGGCGCTCGAGACGATTCGAGCTGTGTTCAGTGAGTTGGGCATCGAACATGGAGACGAGACCACGGAGACCTACACCGAAGCCGTATCGGCGATCCGTTCTGCGTAATTAGGATTACGACAACATGCACGACATCTGCCCGGTCAAACCGAGGGTCCGGGGCGTTCCCCGGTGCGGTGCGGGGGCAGGGGGGCGGTGTTCGGGGCGTCGGAGTACTCGCCGATCCACTCGTCACGCCAGGCGGTGTCGTATTGCTGCTCGTTGCAGAACGGGTGGTAGAACGCGATCAGCTCCTGGGCGATCAGCTCGCGGTGCGGGCGGTTGCCGCCGGGGACCTCCAGGAATGCGATGTGCACCTTCCACTTCGACCCGGCCCGCTGCGTCCAGCAGTGCGCGCGCCGGTGCTTGAACGGGAAACCCGCGTCCGCCAGGTCGTCGGCGTGCCCGACGTAGATCACCGCGTACTTCTCCGGCTTCGTCTCGGGATCGGGCTTGTAGAGGATCACGTACACCCCAGCCCGCGCCGGTGGCGTCCATCCTCCGAGTACCCGGGGACCCTCAAAGGAGTACCCGGCCAGCGAACCCAGCCGGATCACCCGACATCCCCCCCGTTGATGTCCTCGTCCTCGCTGATGGCCTCGGCCCGTACGACCGGATAGACCGGAAGCCCCGCCTTCTGCACCGCCGCGTCGAACTCTGCACGGCCCTTCTCGATCGCCTCGTCACGGGTGTCGGCGACGACGACAAGCTGCGCGCCGTAGCGGGTCGTGCCGATCCCCGTGGCGATACCGCCGCTGGATGCCACGGCGTCGGCCAGCTCCACGACCTCGTCGAGATCCATGACACGGTCGCCCTCGGCCTCGATACCGACGCTCCACCTGATCACGTACCCGGCCTCCTACCCCAGCTTCGGGAGCAGCACCGCAAGCTCGGAGAGGCTGCTCAGGTCGTGCCCGGACAGGAGCACGTCAATGTGCGGATCGGCGACCATCATGCCGACCGTCGTGGGCCGGTAGTCGGCGTCGTCACCCTTGTGCGGGTTCATCCACACGACGTGATGGCACAGGCGAGTGAGCCGCTCCATCGCTGCGGCCAGGGTATCGGGATCGCCGCGGTCCAGGCCGTCCGAGCAGATCACGACCACGCCACCGCGACAGACCCCGCGCCGGCCCCAGGACCGGACGAACTCCTCGAGTGAGTCGCCGATCCGGGTGCCGCCCTCCCAGTCGACGACCAGCTCGGCGGCCTCGGCCAGCGCGTCGTC
The DNA here is from genome assembly GCA_038257875.1 of Mycobacteriales bacterium. Taxonomy (GTDB): domain Bacteria; phylum Actinomycetota; class Actinomycetes; order Mycobacteriales; family Pseudonocardiaceae; genus Pseudonocardia. Next base: position 13,549 of record JBBSQN010000088.1, on the reverse strand, counting down.
GGGGGTCCGCTTCCGCAGCGGCGTGGTGATGCAGGTCAGCCGGGTGCCGAAGCAGAACACCTCCACCTTCTGCGCTGCCCGTCGCGCCGAGTACGCGAACTGCAGCAACGCGCGGGAGTAGTCGGCCATCGACCCGGAGATGTCGAGGATGAGGATCAGTGGCCGGAGCTTGACCCGCCGCCGCTGCCAACGCAGGTCGACCGGCTCGCCGTGCATCCGCAGCGACTCGCGAACGGTCCGGCGCAGGTCCGGGCGGCGTCCGGCGTGTGAGGGGCGCATCCGCCGGGTCCGACGCCGGGGTGGGGTGAGCCGGATCCGCTCCATGATCCGGCGCAGCGACCGGAGCTCCTCGGGGGTGCAGGCGGCGAACGACTTGTGTCGGAGCGTGTCGACGTTGGACGCCACCAGCCCCATCACAGCCTCGTCCTCCTTCTCGTCGGAGTCGGACGGGTCCACCATGGGCATCTCCAGCGTCGAGTCGGTCTCGACGGTGGTCTGTGCCTTGAGCTTCAGCAGCTCCTCGACCGGGTTGTGCTCGCCGAGGAAGAAGGCGCGGAAGACCTCGTCGTAGACGACGAGGTCGTCGCGGCGGCTGATCAACGTCGTGCGCCCGGCCCAGTAGAGGTCCACCAGGTCAGTAGGGTCCAGCGGCACCATCGCTGCGCAGTAGGTCGAGATGTCGCCGGAGCCGACCGCGATCCCGTTGTGGCGCAACGCCCGGCCGAAGGCGACGAGCACCCCGACGAGCTCGTGGTCACCATTCACCATCGCGCGGATCTCACGCCCGCGAGGTGATCTCATCGAGATTGTCCCGGGCCAGCGCCAGGTCCTCGCGTTCCTTGAGCACCGATCCCAGGGTGATGTCGGCGGCGTCGACACTCATGGTGTCCTCGCCGAGGAAGTCCAACGTGCGCGCCCAGTCGATCGTCTCCGCGACGCCCGGCGGCTTCGCGAGGTCCAGCTCGCGGAGCCGGTGCACCGCGGCCACCACCTTTCGGGCCAGCTCCTGGCTGACCTCGGGCTGGCGGACCATGACGATCTCGATCTCCCGCTCCAGCGTCGGGTAGTCGATCCAGTGGTACATGCAGCGCCGCTTAAGGGCGTCGTGCAGCTCCCGGGTGCGGTTGGAGGTGAGCACCACCAGCGGCGGGGCCGCCGCCGTGATCGTGCCCACCTCGGGGATGCTGATCTGGAAGTCCGACAGCATCTCCAGCAGGAACGCCTCGAACTCGTCGTCGGCGCGGTCGATCTCGTCGATCAGCAGCACGGCCCGGTCACCGGCCCGCACGGCCGCCAGCAGCGGCCGCTCCAGCAGGAACTTCGGCCCGAACAGCTTCTCGACGGCCTCCTCGTCGACGATGTCGCGCTCGGACATCGCCCGGATGTGCAGCAGCTGGCGCGCGTAGTCCCACTCGTAGAGCGCCTGATTGGTGTCGATGCCCTCATAGCACTGCAGGCGGATCAGGTCCCGGCCGAGCACGGCGGCGAGCACCTTGGCGACCTCGGTCTTGCCGACGCCCGGCTCGCCCTCGAGCAGGAGCGGGCGGTGCAGCGACATCGCCACGAACACCGCCGTCGCCAGCCCCCGGTCGGCGAGGTAGTCACCCCTGCGCAGCGTCTCGGCCAGCTCGGCGACGCTGTTGGGTGGGTTCACGTCGGGGGTCTCCTCAGCACACGGCGCCGGACAGGGGACGGGGATCCGTCAGGACCGAGGCTCCGACTCTCCCAGGACGAGATCGCGCACGCTCGTGGCACCGTCGGCGAGCTTGCCCTCGCGTTCGAGCCGGTCCCGCCAAGCGCTGCGCAGGCTGTCGCCGACCGGTCCAGCCGTGGAGTCACCGTCCGCGCCGCCCTCGGCGATACCCCCGAAGCCGATGTTCTTCATGTTCTTGCACACCTTGGTGCTGCTGGGGGCGGCCTCGATGTCAGCAGCGGTCTGCTGCTGCGCCGTCCAGATCCCGCGCAGCACCGACATCGCCTGCCCGCCGTCGACCGCGTCCGCACGCTCCTGTGTCATACCCGAACCTCCTCGCAACGCTGCGACAGACGACACATGCTAACGCGACGCCATCGTCGTTCGCCCCCGGAAGGCGGGCAATCTGCGGATAACCCTTCGCTTAGACGCCATCGGAGACACAATCACCCCATGACGTTGACGCAGCTGAGCACGTTCGTGCTCGTCGCTCGGCTCGGCTCGGTGAAGGCCGCCGCCCGCGCGCTCGGGGTCAGCGAACCCGCCGTCTCCCAGTCCCTCGCCGCCCTGCGCCGCTACCTCGACGACCCGCTGCTGACCCGCAGCGGCAACGGCATGACGATGACGGCCGGCGGCAGCAGGCTGCTGACGATCGCCGCGCAGATGGTCTCGCTCGGCGCCGAGGCCGAGGCCGCCGTGCGGTCGGCGAAGGGCGCGGCCGAGCAGCTCCGGCTGGTGGCGACCAACTCGATCGTCGAGTTCGTGGCGGGCCCGCTGGCGGACGCGTTCACCGCCCGCTCGGCCGGTTCGATCGAGGTGTCGGCGGGGGTGGCGGCCATCACGGAGATGGCGGTGCTGGTCTCCCAGCGCCTCGCCGACCTGGCGCTGGGCCCCTACCTCGGCGGCGACCGCAGCCTCGGCCTGGTCAGCGAACCGATCTTCCGGTGCCGGCTCGTGGTGCTCGCCTCGCCGGAGGCACGGTTCCGCGGCCCGCCCGCGCAGTGGCCGTGGCTGGTGGAACCGGCGGCCACCGACCCGGGCAGCGACGTCAGCGCGCTGCTGCGCGGGCTCGGCGTGCCCGAGTCACGGCTGAGCGTGTTCCCCAACCAGACCGCGGCCTGGGAAGCCGCCGTGCGCGGGGCGGGGGTGGCCCCGGGGATCGCCCACCTCGCCGTCCACCAGCTGCGCAGGCGTGAGCTGCACGTGCTCGACATGCCCGGCACGCCGCTGGAGCTGTGCTGGCACGCGACCACGCTGCCCGTCGACCGGTGCTCGGCCGCCGCCGCGTCGCTGCGGCACTTCCTCGGCACGCCGGAGGCGATGAAGCTGCTGCGGTCCCCGGGGTCCGGCGTCCCGCCGTCGCGGTTCCGGCCCCCGGTCTACGTGACGATCTGGAGCTGACCCAGCGGGCGGTTCAGCTCATGTCAGGTCATCGAACTCACCGGCCTGAGTGCCCCGGATCCAGGCACGGATCTCGGCACGGGTGAACACAAGGGTTCCGGCGTTGGGGGTCTTGCTGTCCCGCACGGCGACGGTGCCGTCCGGAAGGGCTGCGACCTGTACGCAGTTGCCGTTGTCCCCGCTGAAACTGCTAGTGCGCCATTGCACGGCGGGCTGGTCGGCGGCCACAGTGCGCCTCCTACGTTCACTGCGAAAGCATCGACTCGACCAGGGTGACGGACTGATCTGGACCGAGGGCAACCTGCTCCAGGTTCCCGGCCACCATCGTATAGGTGCGGACCTGTTCAGGGTCCTGAAGGTAGACCGAGCCGTCCTTGAGCTCGACGTAACCGACCGAGAGCGCGGACTCGAAATCGAGTAGGACGAAGGGACCGGCCACCGCGGTGTGCAGGCCGTCCTCCGGGCGCACCACCTGCAAGGTGACCGTCGGGAGCTTCGCCATCGTTACCAGATGCCGCAGCTGTGCGCGGCGAAGCTCGGGTGTGCCGACAGCCAGGCGCAGGGCACCCTCGGTGACGACAGCGTGCAGCGCCAGCGGCCGTTCCGGATCGGTGAGCCGCCGGGTGCGAGCCATCCGGAACCCGACGAACCGTTCACCGTGATCGACCCGCACCCGCGGCGAATTCGCGGTCACCGCCGCGGCGTATTCCTCGGTCTGCAACAGGCCCGGGATGATCGTCGGCTCGAAGGTGAACTCCCGCTCGGCGAGGCCCTCCAGGCCGACGAACGTCTTGAGCCAGTCGGGCACCACCTGCGCCCACGGTGCCCACCAGGTGGCCTCGTCGGCGCGGCCGGTGAGCGACGTCAACCGATCGATGTCGCGCTGCTCGGCTCCGTAGGCGGTGAGCAGGAGCGCGATGTCGTCCGGGTCCTGCTGCTGCCGTCCGGTCTCCAGGTGGCCGAGCTTGGGCTTGCTGATCCCGGTGCGGGCGCTGACCTCGGTCATGGTCATGCGGGCGTCGTTGCGGTAGCGGGCCAGCTCGGTGCCGATCAGCCAGCGAAGCGGCGACGCGTGTCCACGAATCACAGTCTACCTTCCATCGCGATACGTATCATCTTAATCTCTCCAGATCTACTCATGGAGTGCTGCGTGCAGCCTCGGCTGCTTCCTGTACTACATTCGGAGATATTGGGGTAGGGGGTCTCCTCGGGTGCGGTAGTGGCTGATGAGGGCTCTGGTCTGGTGGAGTCTGCGGAACTGTGACCAGCGCAGGACGTGGTCGATGCCGGAGGCTGCGGCCAGGACGGTGCGGGTGAGGAGGCGGCGGATCTCGGCGAGGGACACCTCGGATCAGCCGTGGCGGGGTCAGCAGGCTGGTTCCTCCGGGGGCTGGTGGTCTTTTCCCAGGTCGGCCTGGGCCCGGGTGACGGCGAGGAAGGCCTGGGCGAACATCGCGCAGGTCACATGCCGGTGCCAGGGGGTCCACTTGCGGACCATGGTACTCGCCCAGGCCGAGCAGGTCGGTGCCCTGTTCGTTGTTCTCCTCGATCTTCCACCGCATCCCGGCGACCGCGATCAGCTCGGGGATCGCGGTGCGCTGCGGGGTGTGGGCGAGGAAGTACTCGATCTCGGTGGGCGTGCTGACCGAGCGGCGGACCAGCAGCGTGTGGGCGTGGCCGTCGCTGGGCGGCTGGTTCTTGACTCGGACGGCGACGGCTGTCCAGTCGTAGCAGCGCTCACCCTTCGTGCCCTCACCACAGGAGCGGCGTTCCCACACCGCCCGGCTCAGGATGGCGAGCAGCCGGTCAGGCGAGTGGCCCCACCACGGGCGTCGAGCAGGGGCAGGTCGACGGGCACGGCTAGCACGTAGGCCACACGGTGGTCGTGGCACCAGGCCCGCAGCCCGGGGCCACGACCGTAGCCGGCATCAGCGGCGAAGTACCGAAACAGCACCCCGGCCGCGATCGCGCGCTTGAGCATGGCGATGACCTGCTGGGGCTTGGTGACGAAGCCACGGTCGGCGGGCACGCCCGCCTCGGCGCACCGCTGTGGGTCCTCGGTCTGGCACCGGGGCAGGTACAACGCGCGGTCGATGAACGCGTGGCCCCGGTCGGAGGCGTAGGTCGGCATGGGCATGACTTGACAGTTCTCCGTCTGCCCGGTCGCGCCGCAGTGCTGCGGGGCGACACCCACCGACTTCACCCCCTTCTTGATCACCTGGGTGTCGTCGGCGATCAGGACCCCGTCGTCGCTGCCGAGGCCGGCCACCACGTAGTCGCGGACCGCGTCGCGCAGCTTGTCGGCGTCCCAGCTCGCGCCGTTGAGCAGCCACTCCAGCCGCTGCGCCGACCGGTGCCCGACATGATCGGCGACCTGCCAGGAGTTCTTCCGCGGCACCTCGGCCGACAATCCCCGTACCAGGTCGGAGGAAGGTGGCCCGCGGCTCGGGGCGGGTGAACAGCGGCCCGGCGATGCGCTCGGTCACCGCACGCAGGTCCCGGTCCCAGTCCATGATCTGATCGGAGGAGACGTCGTAGTCCACACAGGATGATCGCAACCACAGCGACCTTCGTTACGAGATCTCAGAATGTAGTACCTGGAGGTCAGGATCATGGCCGAACGCCCTGCACCGCGCAACGTCGTCCGCCCACCCGTGGCGGACGATCCGAACTCGGCCGAGCAGGTCACCAGCAAACTCCTGCTACGGGTCCAGGTAGCGCCGACCACGAAGACCTGACCAGTACACTTCTCAGGCATGGCTGAGCTCGCAGTCGGCGCCGTGTTCGGCGGTGTGCGGATCGACGCCGTCGCCAGCCGTGGTGGCATGGGGATCGTCTACCGGGGAACGGAGCTGACGCTCAACCGCCCGGTGGCGCTGAGGCTGCTCAGCAGCGACCTCGCCGAAAACACCGAGCTCCGCGATCGGTTCCGACGCGAGTCGGAGATCGCCGCCTGCCTGGACCACCCGCACCTGCTCCCGATCCACGCCGTCGGCGAGCAGGACGGCCTGCACTACGTCACGACACATCACGTCGACGGCACCGAGCTGCGCGAGCTGATCCAACGCAACGGTCGGCTGGCACCCGCCCTCGCGGCCGCGCTGGTCAACCAGGTGGCAGGCGCACTGGACCTGGCGCACTCCCACGGGCTGGTGCATCGCGACGTCACACCCGCCAACATCCTGATCGCGGAGTCGGCGACCGGCCCGCATGCCTACCTCACCAACTTCGGACTGAGCCACACCGTCACCGGGGGCGCCGGACCGACCAGGACTGGCACGATGGACTACGTCGCGCCCGAGCAGCTCGAAGGCGTGCAGTCCGATGGTCGGGCCGACATCTACGCACTGGGCTGTGTGCTCTACCAGGCACTCGTCGGCCAGGTCCCGTTCCCGCTGGAGACCGAGCCAGCCAAGATGTTCGCACATCTGAGCCAGCCACCGCCGCTGCTGGCCCAGACGGCGCCCGAGCTGCCGGCCGAGCTGGACCCGGTGGTGCAGCAGGCGATGGCCAAACGCCCCGAGGAACGGTTTGCCACCGCAGGGGCTTTCGGCCGAGCAGCGGTCGCAGCCTCAGCGGTGGACCGACGGTCGGAGCAGATAAGCCCGCTCAAGATGAACACGTTTGTCCAAGGGCAGTCGACCACACTGCCAGGCGGCTACTCGGATAACCGACCGACGTCACCGCCGGATGGCTACTCCGGCTCACACCCAGTTTCACCGTCCGGTGGCTATCAAGCGGGTTCACCGACAGTCAGTGTGTTCGACGGCCGGCCGAGGCCGAACCCCAGCTTTTCGAACGGTTATCCTGGCGGCTACCAGACGGGCAACGCTGGTCTGGGCGGACCGTTACCACCGTCGCCAGGCGGCACCGCTGCCGGTGGCAGGCCAGGCTGGCGCGGTAAGCTGCTCTGGATCCTGACCTCGGTCGCCATGGTCGTCGCTCTCGTGATCGGCGTTGTGCTGCTGCTGCTGGGCGACCGGACTCCGCTCGCCGGCACTGTGCTTGGCCAACCGATCCAGGTCGGTGACGAGCCGATGGACATCGAGTCGGGCGAGGGATTCCTCTGGACGGCGAACAGATCCGACGGCACCATCTCCAAGATCGACCCGCAGTCGGCGCGCAGTGAGCAGATCCCGGTGGACGGAGACCCGTTCGAGCTGGTGGTCGCCGAAGGCGCGGTCTGGGTGTGGAACTACTCCGACGCGATCACCCGGGTGGACACCGCGACCGGGGCGGTCAGCGCCCCGATCCAGACCGAAGGCCTGACGATCAACGGCATCGCCGCTGGCGACGGGTACCTCTGGCTGAGCCACTCCGCCGACAACGCCGTGAGCCGGATCAACCTCAGGACCCAAGCGTTCGAGGGGACGCCGGTCACGGTCGGGACAACGCCCGTCGCGATGGCCTACGGTGACCGGTCGCTTTACGTCGTCAATACCGGAGACAGCACGTTGTCCGCACTGGACGGGACGAGCGGCCAGGTGCGGGGCACACCACTGCCGCTGGACGACGAACTGGGTGGCATCGACGTCGACAACGGGACGATCTACGTTGGGAGCACCGACGACGTCACCTCGATCGACGAACGCTTCTTCGTCGTCGACGACCCGATCCCCCTCAAAGGCGGCAGCCTGTTCGCGCCGGACGGCACGTCGATGTGGGTGGCCTTCCCGCTGGAGAACACGGTGCGCCGCTTCGACATCGTCAGCCGGGAAGAGCGCGGCGAACCGATCGAGGGTGTCGGCAAGGGCGCTGGGGACCTCCTGGTCGTCGACAACGTGCTCTGGGTCGTAGACTCCAGCGGCGACGCCGTTATCCGAATCAAGATCAACAGTTAAAGGGTCGCTGGAAGATCGAGGACACCGGCTTTCCTGAAGAAGTCACACAGCACTTGCCTATGCCGGTCCAGAATCCTGCTCTCGACGCTGCTGCCACTCGTCCAGCTCCGAACGCCACCTGCCACGCTGACGGTCGTAGTGCACCGGTCCCTCTCGGAACTCTGACAGGTCGAGCGTCACCAACGCCTGGTAAGCCTCAGTGGGTAGATCGGCCTCCAACACCACCTGTAGCCGGGTCACAGCATCCTGAAGCACTAGTACCTGCTCGGCCGATGCCGTCGCACGCTTGGCACCAGCCAACCGACCGACCGACCGAGTGTTTGAGGCCCCGAACAATGTCCTCAGCGGCGACAGAGCCGAGTCCGCTGAGGAAAGCCTGCAACGGCAGCGCCGCCAGCACCAACCAGTGCAGTTGCTCCAGGCCGCGGCGAGTGGGAATCATACGAGTACGCGCATCAACGTCGAGAGCGAAAGGCCCCGACGATCGCCTGCTCCTCCTCGACTGAGACCTCAACGGTAACGAGGATCTCAGCCACCACTGGTTCCCAGTCATCCATCGTCACTCAGTACCCAGATCCGCGCAGTTTTGTCGGCGCTGGCCGTGACCAAACGACGGCCGTCCGGACTGAACGCTATACCATACACCCAGTTATTGTGGGTGATCGTGGCGAGTTGCTGGCCACTGTGCGCATCCCAGACCCGAGCCGTCCCGTCGACATCCGCAGTTGCCAACCAACGCCCGTCCGGGCTGAACGCCACCCCCAGCACTCCGCTGTTGTGGGTCGCCATGACGAGCTGCTGACCGCTCCGAGCATCCCAGACCCGAGCCGTCCCATCGACACCCGCAGTCGCCAACCAACGCCCGTCCGGGCTGAACGCCACCCTCCACACCAAGCCGTTGTGGGTGATCGTGGTGAGTTGCTGACCGCTCCGAGCATCCCAGACCCGAGCCGTCCCATCGACACCCGCAGTCGCCAACCAACGCCCGTCCGGGCTGAACGCCACCCCCAGCACTCCGCCGTTGTGAGTCGCCATGACGAGCTGCTGACCGCTCCGAGCATCCCAGACCCGAGCCGTCCCGTCGTCACTAGCAGTTGCAAACCATTGCCCGTTCGGGCTGGACACCACTCCCCACACCGAACTGTTGTGAACAGCCACAATGAGTTGCTGACCGTTACGAGCATCCCAGACCCGCGCGGTCTTGTCAGCGCTGGCAGTCGCGAGCCAGCGTCCGTCCGGGCTGAACGTCACCGCGTTAACCACCTCACGATGCCATAGGGTCAACACCGCACGGGGGTGCCGCAGGACGCGGAGCGGGATGGGTGACGCTGGCGGATCGGAATGTTCCTGGCGGACGGGGACCGGCCGTGTCACCGCTACCTCCGGTGTGGGCACCCTGTTCGGGGACGGGTCGGGCTGTGGTAGCGGCGGGGTGGCGTCGAAGATGCGACCGTCGGAAGCACGCAGGTACAGCACCGGGGTGCCCCACTCCAGGCTGCCCACCTTGGCCAACCGCAGTGCCCGCCGGGCGCGCATGACACTCTCGTCCACCGGTCTGCGTTTGGCCACGTGCTGGTAAAAGGTCTGGGCAAACCGGATCGCGGCCGAGTCGGTGATCTCGAACTGCATGGCCACCACCGCCGGGATCTCCCGGCGGATCAGAGCCGCAGCGGTGCTGGAGAACGCATCCGAGGCGCTGCCTCTCCCGGTGTCACAAGAATTGAGCACCACTAGACGCATTGGATAATGCTCGGCGAGCAGCCGGCTGATGTCGTCAGCACCGACCGGGTGGGTACGGCCCGTCTCGTCGGCAAAGACCAGGGTACCCTCGTCAGCCACCTGGTCGTAGCCACCGTGGCCGACGAAATGGAACACGTGCCAGGGGCCGTTGTCCAGGGCGTCTTCCAAATCGTTGTAGGTCTGCCCGGCCACCCACTCCAGCTCCACCAGCGACTCACGCTGTAGGCCCGCCAGCGCGGCCTGCAGCCGTTGCTGCTCCTGCCCGGCCTCCAGCGTGTGCTGGTCGTCCGGGCGGGCGACCATAGCCAGGATCCGCAGCGGCGCCACGACCCGCAACGGCTGCCGGGGAGCCAACACCTGGATGTAGCGCACCAGTGGCGCGGTCAAGCCCAGGTAGTCCTGCCGACCGGGATCGAACAGGAACTCCCACGGCAGCCGGGCCAGTTCCGGTGGGCGCACACGCAACACCAGCCGCAGCGCACCGCCGTTCTCCCGAACTCGCTGTCTGCTGGCCACATACAGGGCTCGCACATCGTCGGCGATCAGCGCCTCGAACAGCCGCTGACCCAGCTCCCGCACCGGCTGTTCACCTTCGGTGGGCGCGCGCCGTACTACAGACGAGGACACCAGAACCTTGTCCTTGATCACGGAAAGCTGGTAGTCGAGCTCGGCGGGAGTCAAGGGCAGCCGCATGGTCGTAGCGGCTTCCCCACCCGGCGCACGCGCGACCACCGGGTAGCTGCCACCCGCACCCGGGCCGATCTCCAGCTCGAAGTCGAGCGTGGTCACCCTCGCCCCTCCGAACCAGTCACCCCGCGCAACCGTACACGAGTCCTCGCCCGATTCTACGAAAGACCAGATCGTCCGAGACGTACACCCCGCCCGAGCAGGACACGACGACTCGCGCTATAGGCCCGGGTAGATGCGGATCTGGTCGTCGATGCGCGAAAGCTCGCCACGGGTGAGGATTTCGGCGCCGCTGCAGGAAGCACCCTCTCGCGGCAGGCTGCAGGTCGGTGATCCCATCATCGTTTGCATGGCGGTGCGCTCGATCGGAACGCCGACGCACCGGCTGGGTGTACGGAACCGCCTCGCGGCCGGAGCCGAAACCGCCCCGAGGTCGCCGGGTCGCTCGTCGCGCTGCACACCACCGACCCCGCGTCAGTGTACCTCGCGGTGCTGGCCCGGGCAACGAAAGCGGACATCGGAACCGTCGAGCAGGCTCTGCACACCGATCGCACGCTGGTCCGGATGCTGGGAATGCGACGCACCGTCTGGGTTCTGCCGCTTGACCTCGCGCCGGTCATGCAGACCGCCTGCACTCGCACCGTGGCCGCCGTGCAGCGACGCAGGCTCGTCGATCACCTCACCCGCTCCTCGGTCGACCCCGATCCGGCCGCCTGGCTCGCCCACGTCGAGCAGGCCGTGGTGGCTGCCCTCGCCACGCGCGGGGAGGCGACCGCGACCGAGTTGGTGGCCGACGTCCCGGCGCTGCGCACCCGCATCGTGGTACCGGCGGAAAGGGTGGTATCGACGGAAAGGGTGGATCAGAACGCGACCAGCCGGATACTGCTCCAGCTCGACGCCGTGCCGGTGGACCTCGACGGCACCACGGGCGTCGCGCTGCCCGACGACCTCGACGACTTTCCCGACCCCGGGCCGTGGGTCGCCCTGCTCCCGCGCTCGACCCGACCCACATGGGCTGGCAGCTCCGCGACTGGTTCTCGGCGACCACCGGGCCGCAGTGTTCGACCGAACCGGCAACGTGGGTCCGACCGTGTGGTGCGACGGGCGGGTCGTGGGCGGCTGGGCGCACCGCAGCGACGGCACGGTGGCGGTGCGGCTGCTGGAGGACGTCGACGCCGAAGCGACGGCAGCGGTGCACGCCGAGGCCGAACGGTTGGCCGGACTCATGGACCCGGTCCGCGTTACCCCCGCTTCCGGACACCCTGGAACGCGAGCTCACCACCTGACGTCACAGCGCTACGAGGCGTTCCCGCGCCGTCGCGCAGGTCGTCGCCGGTAAACCGCAGCCCTGACGGACAGATCACCGTGCCCAGCTGCAATCACGACCACGTGGTCGGCGGTGCTACATGATCAGGACTGGGGTGGCGGCGAACGGGTGATGGAGGATCCACCGTGCGAGGTGGCCGACGCGCCGGTGAGCGTGTACCTCGGCACCGACGAACCCCTCGGCCTCCTCGGGCAGTGAATCCGCCCCGCAACCGAGCCCTCGCCGTGTGCGGTGTTTGCCCAGCTCTCAGCTGTCGAAGTCGAGGGTCACCGCGGCGGAGACGGGCAGCGACTGGCAGGTGAGCACGAAGCCGGCCGCGACTTCGTCGTCCTCCAGGGCGAAGTTGCGGCGCATCCGCACCTCGCCGGCGGTGACCGTCGCCCGGCAGGTGCCGCACACCCCGCCCTTGCAGGCGAACGGCAGGTCGGCACGCACCTTCTGGGCGGCGTCGAGCACGCTCACCGCTTTCGGCAACGTCAGGGTGGTAGTGCGGCCGCCGTGGACGACGGTGACCTCGCTCGTCGCGCCGTCGACGGCCGGGTCGGCGCGGTGCAGCTCCGGCGGCGGCTCGTCGACGTAGAACAGCTCGCGGTGCACCCGACCCGCCGGTATGCCGTGCTCGGCCAGCACGGCCTGCGCGTCGGTGGTCATGCCGAACGGCCCGCACAGCCACCAGTGGTCTACGTCCTCGACGTCCACGAGCGCTCCCAGCAGGGTGCGCAGCTTCGCCGCGTCCAGGCGGCCGGTGAGGATCTCGGCCTCCATCGGCTCTCGGGACAGCACGTGGACCAGCTGCAACCGCGGCCCGTGGACGTTCTTGAGGTCGGCGAGCTCCTCGGTGAACATCACGGTGTCGGTGCGGCGGTTGCCGTAGAGCAGCGTGACGCGGGTTTCCGGATGCGCGGCCAGCACCGACGCGGCGATCGACAGCACCGGCGTGATGCCCGAGCCAGCGGCGATCATGCCGTGGTGGGTGTCCGGTGCCAGGTCCGGGGTGAAGCCGCCTGCCGGGCGCCCGACCTGCACCTCGTCGCCCGGTGCCAGCCGGTCCACGAGCCACTCGGAGAACAGCCCGGTGTCCACGCGGCGCACACCGACCCGCGGCGCGGCGCCCGCCGGGGAGCAGAGGGAGTACGAGCGCCGCTCGTCGACGCCGTCGACGACGCGGCGCAGGGTCAGGTACTGCCCGGGCCGGAACGCGAACTCCGCGCGCAGCTCGTCGGGCACCGCGAAGGTGACGGCGACGGCGTCGTCGCACAGCCGCTCGACGGCCGCGACGCGCAGCCGGTGGAACCCGGTGAGCACCGCTCAGATCTCCTTGACGTGCTCGAACGGCTCGCGGCAGGCCGTGCAGCGGCGCAGGGCCGTGCACGCGGTGGCGCCGAACCGGGACAGCTCCTCGGTGGCGGGCGAGCCGCACTGCGGGCAGCGGACAGTGACGGTCGGGGGGGCCAGCGTCAGCGGGATCGGGCCGGGCGTGCGCGGCCCGACGTGGCGCGGTGGCGCGATCCCGTGCTCGGCGAGCCTGCGCCGCCCGGCCTCGGAGATCCAGTCGGTGCTCCACGGCGGGGAGAGCACGGTGCGCACCTCGACGCGCACGTATCCGGCCTCATGCAGTGCCGCGCGCAGGTCGTCGCGCATGACCTCGAGTGCGGGGCAGCCGGAGTAGGTGGGGGTGATCGTGACCCGGACGCCGCCGCCCTCGTCGACCTCAACACCGCGGATCACCCCAAGGTCGGCAAGGGTAAGCATCGGCATCTCCGGGTCCACGACAGCAGCGGTGACTGCTGCGGCTGCCGCCGCTCGTGGGCGGGAAAACTCGGTGGGGGGGCGGTTTGCGCGCCCCGGCGGGGGGGGCCG